>USHN01000005.1 GCA_900554515.1 uncultured Acidaminococcus sp.
CCTTAAACGCCGAAAGTACTGGACTGGAAACGGTCTGGGAGGATAGGAAGCTGCCGGTAGATAAGATTGGCCCTGCACAACACGTGCGGGGCCTTTTGCTTTCTGCAATCTATTTGTAATTGAGAAATGAGCGTGTTACAATACCTCTGGAAAAAGTCTGATTATTTTAAGGAGGTCTTGTGTGATGCAATTGAAGAAATTGGCTTCGGTACTAACGTTAGAATGCATGCTTCTGGCAGGGACAGCTATGGCTACCAGCTCGCCCGATTCTCCATTTAAACCGGATGAGCAAGTGTATCCTCAGTCCCAGCTGTTCCGCTATGACAAACAGGATGTGGCTGGTGGTAAAGGAACGGCCTATGGCTATTTTGCCTTTGCCCGTGATAAAGCCAATCCCGACGCAGCAATTAAGGAAATGTGCTGTTTGCGCCTGGACAAAGGGGCTTCTATCGGTACCCACAAACACGCCTATAATGAAGATGCCTATATCATTATTTCCGGGGAAGGCATTTTCACTGATGGAAACGGTACAGAAACTGTGGTTAAGGCCGGAGATATTACCATTGCCCGGCCTGGACAGTCTCATGGACTCCGCAATGAAAAAGACGAACCTCTAGTCTTCTTGGATGTAATTGCCCAGAATGATACCTATCTGGCCAATCATCCAGAGGCTGCACCGAAAAAATAAAATTTAAGAGTAAGTTGTCTCAGAGCCTTATGGTGTTACGTACTATAGGGCTCTGATTTTATATTGATTTGTCACTATTTCCTATCCGTATCAAAAAAAGTTACAATCCTTCTTGACAAAATACCATCCGGGGGGTATCATAGGACCATAAGAAAAGATACCTCTCTGGGGTATGTTATATAAGGAGGTTGTAACGATGAAACAATTCGTGGTAACCGGCATGACCTGCGCATCCTGCCAGGCCCATGTGGAGAAGGCAGCTGCCAAGGTTCCTGGCGTGAGCAGTGTGGATGTATCCCTTTTGACCAATAGTATGGGAGTAGAAGGGACCGCCAGTGATGCAGATATTATCAAAGCGGTAGAAGATGCGGGGTATGGTGCTTCGGTAAAAGGTGCCAGCGTGGCCAAATCCGGCTATGCAGAAAAGCTGGCCGCAGACGAGGAAGCGTTAAAGGATCACGAGACACCGAAACTGAGACGGCGGCTGAAGCTTTCTGTCATCGTACTACTGGTGCTGATGTATTTCAGCATGGGACATAATATGCTGCAATGGCCTGTCCCGGCATTCCTGGATGGAAATCATCTGGGTCTCATGCTGACGCAGATGCTACTGGCGATTGTGGTTATGTTCATCAACCGGGCATTTTTTGTCAGTGGGTTTAAGAGCCTAAGGCACGGCGCCCCCAATATGGATACGCTGGTGGCACTGGGCTCCGGGGTTTCTTTTCTGTGGAGCCTGGGGGTATTTTACCAGATTACGTATCTGACAGTACAGGGCGTTCCCTTCAGGGAAACCCATATGCTGTACATGCATGATGTATATTTTGAGACGGCGGCCATGATTCCTACTCTGATTACCCTGGGCAAGATGCTGGAAGCTATGAGCAAGGGCCGTACCACGGATGCGTTAAAGGGCCTGATGAAAATGGCGCCCAAAACCGCCGTCCTTATCCGGGATGGCAAGGAAGTTACGGTTTCCATTGATGAAGTGCGGGCGGGAGATCTTTTTGCAGTGCGTCCCGGGGAAAATATCCCGGTAGACGGCGTAGTGGTCAAAGGCAATTCTGCCGTCAATGAAAGTGCGCTCACAGGCGAAAGTCTGCCGGTGGATAAGAAACCGGGGGACAAGGTTTCCACGGCGACCATTAATCAATCCGGCTATCTGGAGTGTCAGGCTACCCGCGTAGGGGAAGATACCACCCTGAGCCAGATTATTAAACTGGTGAGCGATGCGGCGGCCACCAAGGCCCCTATTGCCCGGATCGCGGATAAAGTTTCTGCGGTATTTGTACCGACGATTATCGGGATTGCAGCAGTTACAGCGATCGGCTGGCTGCTGACCGGGCTGCCGGCGGCGCAGGCTGTAAGCCGGGGCATTGCTGTTCTGGTGGTGGCCTGCCCCTGTGCTTTGGGGCTTGCGACTCCGGTGGCCATTATGGTCGGCAGCGGCGTGAGCGCCAAAAACGGCATCCTGTTTAAAACCAGCCAGTCCCAGGAAATGGTGGGCAAGGTAAATATTGTGGCACTGGATAAAACGGGGACCATCACCAAGGGGCAGCCTAAGGTGACGGACGTAGTGCCGGCTGAAGGCTATACGGAGGAAAGCTTGCTGCAATTAGCCTATGACCTGGAACAAAAGTCGGAACATCCCTTGGCCAAAGCAGTGGTAGAAGAAGCGGCTGCCTGGCATCTTAGCGCTGGGGCAGTGGATACCTTCCAGGCACTGCCGGGGCATGGTCTTGAGATCAGGCAAGGCACCAGCCAAATTATCGGCGGCAGTCTGACGTATCTGGAGCAGCAGGGCCTTGTAAATGACACCATGAAGGAAAAAGCGGGACAACTGGCTTCCCAAGGCAAAACGCCCCTGCTTTTTGCCAAAGACGGCAAGCTGGCCGGGATGATTGCAGTGGCGGACGTGATTAAGGAAGACTCTGCCCAAGCCATTCAGGAACTGCGCAATATGGGCATTGCGGTCGTGATGGTGACCGGGGATAACCAGCGGACGGCGGAAGCTATCGGCAAACAAGCCGGTGTGGACCGGGTGATTGCCGGCGTGCTGCCAGAAGGCAAGGAAGCGGTGATCCGGAAACTCCAGGAAGCCGGCACTGTGGCCATGGTGGGGGACGGGATTAACGACGCCCCGGCTCTTAGCCGTGCGGATATCGGCATTGCCATTGGCGCTGGTGCGGATGTGACCATTGATTCGGCGGATATTGTGCTGATGAACAGCAAACTGACGGATGTATCCGCAGCAGTGCGGCTCTCCAGGGGTACGGTGACCAATATTCACGAAAACCTGTTCTGGGCGTTCTTCTACAACCTGCTATTGATTCCTTGTGCAGCCGGGTTGTATCCCTTCACCATGAATCCCATGCTGGGGGCTGCGGCCATGAGCATTTCCAGCTTTACCGTGTGCATGAATGCCCTGCGGCTGAATCTATTCAAGGTGCATGATGCCAAGCACGATAAAAAACGGGAAAATGGAGCATTGGCGGCTGTGCAGGCGATGGATTTTAGAGCTATGACAAAGCCAGAACCTCGGGCAGCAAACGGGACTGGCATTACCCTAAACGTCAAGGGCATGATGTGTGCCCACTGCGAAGCCAGAGTGAAAAAGGCCCTGGAAGGGCTGGATGGCGTGGTGAGTGCTGTGGCCGACCATAATACCGGCACCGTAGAAGTGGTGGAAAGCAAGCAGGTACCGGAAAACGACCTGAAGAGCGCCATCGTGGGCGCCGGGTATGAATACCAGGGAATCCGGCAGGCATCATAAATAAACGTATCGGGTCTGCGTAAACAGGCCCGATTTTTCGTTTTTGACTTGACGGAAATTCCCCTGCAACGGTATAATGGTTAACGTAATACCAACTTTTAAAGGAGGATCTCTTTGACCTATGGCTTTGGAAAAAGGCGCAATTGTAGAGGGTATCGTAACTGGCATTACCAATTTTGGAGCGTTTGTGCAATTACCGGAAAACCAGGTGGGATTGATTCACATTTCGGAGGTTTCCAATGTCTTCGTCAAAGATGTCCATGACTTTCTTACGATGAAGCAGAAAGTCACGGTGAAAGTGGTTTCCGTGGACGATCGGGGCAAAATCGGCCTGAGCCTGAAAGCCCTGATGCCGGCCGCTGCTCCCAGCGAGGAACGGCGCCCTGCAGGGGAACGGAAACATTTTGAGGGCAGCCCGAGAAAGTTTGAAGGCGACAAGCATTTCCACGGGAGTGCTTCCCGGATGCAGGGGCCGATGAGCTTTGAAGATAAACTGTCCAAGTTCTTGAAAGAAAGTGATGACCGGCTGCTGGATCTGAAACGGAATACGGAATCCAAACGGGGCGGCCGCGGTGCACGCAGAGGCGATTAATGAACACGAAAGGTACTTCCCCGGAAGTGCCTTTTTTTTCTGAGAAGGTGATTGGCGTTGGGTGTATTGGAAAGTGGCCTGCGGTCTCTGGTGGCAGCATCTCCGCTGTGGCAACAGGGAAAGACTGTACTTGCTGCCTGCAGCGGCGGGGCGGATTCCCTGGCCCTTACGGATGTGATGCGGCGCCAGGGGGAAGCAGACCAGGTTAATGTGCAGGTAGTTCATGTGCAGCACCACCTGCGGGGCGACGAGGCAGAGCAGGATGCCAAGGTTGTGGAGCACTACTGCAGGGAACATGGTCTTTCTTTTATCCGTAAGGATGTGGATGCAGAAAGCTTTGCACAGGAGCAGGGATTTTCTCTGGAAGATGCTGCCAGAAGGCTGCGTTATGAGGCTCTGGAAGCAGTAAGGCAGGAAACCGGGGCGGTGGGCATATTTTTAGCCCATCACCAGGATGACCAGGCTGAGACCGTCCTCTTAAATCTGTTGCGGGGCAGCGGTACCCGAGGTCTTAGGGGCATGCTGCCGGTGAGCGGGTATCTGGCTCGCCCGTTTTTGACAGCAACCCGCAAGGATACAGAAACCTACTGCCGGGAAGAAGGCCTGCAGTATTGTGAGGACAGCAGCAATGACGACTTGTCCTTGCGGCGGAACTGGGTGCGGAAGAAATTACTGCCCCTATTAGAAACCCAAAATCCCCGGATTAAAAAGCAGCTGGCCCAGGAAGCAGAACTGGCGGCAGGGGATGAGGCCTATTTGGAACAAAAGGCCCGGTGGTACCTGGAAACCTTTGGCAGGGATGTACTGGGCACGCAGAATGTCCGGGTGAAAGAAGAATTTAACAACATGCCCTTTTGCATCCGCAGCCGGGTGATCCGGCTGCTAGTGCAGCAAGCGGGTGGCGGGGAATTGACCTACGATCATGTAAAATCCATTCTGGCCATGCTGGATAAGGGCATCGGGAATAAATCCCTGGATGTGCCGGGAAATGTACGGCTGATCTATTGGAATGGGGAACTGATGGCAGGGAAAAAACAGCAGTCCCGGGAGGAAGAACGGGCTGCCAAGCTGGCAAAAAAGGAGAAACAAAGAAATGCGGGGCAATCTGGAAAGTAATTTAGATCGAATCTTGATTGACGAGCAGACGCTGAAAAAGCGGATTGCGGAAATGGGCGCAGAAATCAGCAAGGATTATGCTGGTGAGGAACTGGTGGTTATCGGACTTTTAAAAGGAGCCGCGTATTTTATGATGGAGCTGACCCAGCATATCACGGTACCGACCCGAATTGATTTCTTAAAAGCCTCTTCCTACGGGAGGGGTACCACCACCAGCGGGAAAGTGGATATTTCCTTTGATACCAGCCGGAATATGGCCGGGAAAAATATCCTCCTGGTGGATGACGTGATTGATACCGGACTGACGCTGAAAGCGGTGGGGGAACTGTTCCGTTCCCGCAATCCCAAGAGCCTGAAAGTAGCGGCCATGCTGGACAAAAAGGAACGGCGCCTGGTAAAAGTTCTGCCAGATTACAGCGGGTTTGCCATCCCGGATGAATTTGTGGTGGGCTTTGGCCTGGATTACGATGAAGATTACCGGAACCTTCCCTATATCGGCATTTTGAAACGGTCCGTCTACGAAAAATAAAAACTCTGCGGCGGCGGAGTGGAAAAGGAGTACGGTGTGAGTAAACTCATTCGCAACTTAGTATTTTACTTGCTCATTGTGATCCTGGGAGTTTGGATCTATGATTATTACAATGTGTCCAGTACGCCCAAAAATGAAATGAGCTACAGCAATTTCATGAAAGAAGTGCAGCAGGGGACGGTGAAGTCGGTCACCATCATCGACAACGCAGAAATCCACGGAACCTTGCAAAACGGCAGTCAGTTCACCACCATTGCCCCCCGGGATGAAAAAATGGTGGATACTCTGCGGGGAAAAGACGTGGAAATCAAGGCGGAACTACCGCCCCAGCCCTCCATGCTCAGCAACCTGCTGACCTCCCTTTTGCCCATGGTGGTCATTGTAATTTTGTGGTTCTTTATGATGAACAATGCCCAGGGCGGCGGCAGTCGGGTAATGAATTTCGGGAAAAGCAAGGCGAGACTCTACGGCGGCGGTAAAAGCGGTATTACCTTTAAAGACGTAGCTGGCGCCGACGAAGCCAAACAGGAACTAGAAGAAGTGGTGGAATTTTTAAAGTCCCCCCTGAAATACAACCAGCTGGGGGCAAAAATTCCTAAAGGCGTCCTGCTCTACGGGCCTCCAGGTACCGGGAAAACCCTCCTGGCAAAAGCGGTGGCAGGGGAAGCCGGCGTGCCGTTTTTCAGCATCAGCGGGTCTGACTTTGTAGAAATGTTCGTAGGCGTAGGGGCTTCCCGGGTACGGGATCTTTTTGCCAACGCCAAGAAAAACGCACCGTGCATTGTTTTTATTGACGAAATTGATGCGGTCGGCCGCCAGAGAGGGGCCGGCCTGGGCGGCGGACACGACGAACGGGAGCAGACCTTGAACCAGCTGTTGGTGGAAATGGATGGCTTCAGCGGCAACGAGGGCATTATTATGATTGCCGCCACCAACCGTCCGGATATTCTGGACCCGGCGCTGCTGCGTCCTGGCCGGTTTGACCGGCAGATCGTGGTGGATAAGCCGGATATCCGGGGACGCCGGGCGATTTTGCGGGTGCATATTAAAGGCAAGCCAGTGTCACAGGATGTGGATCTGGGCGTTTTGGCCCAGCGGACACCTGGCTTTACCGGGGCGGACCTGGCCAATCTGGTGAATGAAGGGGCCCTTTTGGCAGCCCGGAATAACGAAGTGAAAATCACCATGGCGGATATGGAAGAAGCCGCTGAACGGGTAATGATGGGGCCGGAACGGAGAAGCAGGGTGATTACCGACGAAGAAAAACGGCTGACAGCCTATCATGAGGGCGGGCATACCCTGGTGGGTATGCTGCTGTCCCATACGGATCCTGTACATAAAGTGACGATTATCCCCAGAGGCCGTGCCGGCGGCTATACCCTGAGCCTTCCCAAAGAAGACCGGTATTATGCCACCCGCAGTGAAATGCTGGATGAATTGAAGGTGCTTTTGGGCGGCCGGGTAGCAGAAGCCCTGGTGCTCCATGAAATCTCCAGCGGCGCCAGCAACGACCTGCAGCGGGCTACGGAACTGGCACGGCAGATGACCTGCGAATATGGCATGAGCGAAGTGCTGGGTGCTGTGACCTTCGGCCATCGGCAGGAACAGGTCTTTTTGGGCCGGGATATCGGGCGGCAGAATGATTACAGTGAAAAAGTCGCAGCCCAGATCGACAGCGAAATTCGGCATTTCATTGACGAAGCCTACGAAGGAACGGTAAAGCTTTTGACCGAGCACATGGATAAACTCCATTTGATCGCCAAAAACCTAATCGAACGGGAAACCCTGGAAGGCCACGAGATTGAGGAAATCCTGAAATACGGGCATGTCCTGGAAAAGAACGAGGATCCGGAACATCCCCAGCCACCCCAGGAGGGTACACCTGCGCCTATTCCGCCGGAAACCCTGCCGGAAAGTGCTGAAAACGCAGCCCAGCAGCCCGCTGTGCAGGAAGTGCCGCAGACGTAACCTGGTGTGCCGCTGCGGCGGCATGCAGAAGGGTATTTCGTACTCATGAACCACTTATCGCAAAGGGAGGAAGGATCCGTATGCGTACGGGAATCTTAAAGATCCTGAAGCAACATGCACCCGCACCAGTTTCGGGAGAAATGCTGGGAAAAACGCTGGGGATTAGCCGGACTGCGGTTTGGAAGCATATCCAGGCATTAAAAAAAGAAGGGTATCAGATTACGGCCTTTACGAAAAAAGGCTATGCTCTCCTGGAGGTTCCGGATAAAATGCTACCGGCCGAAATTGAGGAAAAACTGCATACCAAGTTTGTTGGTCGGCATATCCATTATTATGAATCCGTTGCCAGTTCCAATGACACGCTAAAGCAGCTGGCGCTGGAAGGAGCAGAAGATGGCACGGTAGTGGTAACAGAAGAACAGACAGGCGGCCATGGCAGGCTGCACCGGGGCTGGTTCAGCCCTAAATACCAGGGCATTTGGTTTTCTGTGTTATTTAAGCCGCCCTTTTTGCCCCAGGAAGCTTCAAAAATCACCTTGCTCAGTGCTGTGGCGGTGGTCCGGGCCATCCGGGAATGCTGCCAGGTGGATGCCAAAATCAAATGGCCCAACGATATCCTGCTGGAAGGAAAAAAACTGGTGGGCATTCTTACGGAAATGAATGCGGAATTTGGCCATATCAATTATTTGATTTCTGGTATCGGCATCAATGTGAATGTGCCAAAGGAAATTGTCCCGGAGGAGCTACGCAGCTTTGCCATTTCCATTGCCCAGGCCGCAGGGCATAAGATTGACCGGGTGGCCTTGTTTGCCAAGGTGCTGGACTATATGGAGTCCTATTATGAGATTGCCTGCCGGGAAGGGTTTGACCCGGTGATCCAGGAATGGCGGAAGTATTCCACAACGCTGGGCAAGGATGTAAAAGTGATTGCACCGGATAAAACCTATACCGGAAAAGCAGTGGATATTGATACCTCCGGCTGCCTTGTGGTGCAGCGGGACGATACCGGGGAACTGGAAACCGTGCTGGCGGGGGATGTATCCATCCGGCCGGTGCACGGAAAAGGAAAATATGAGTAAGTGTTACACGCAGGGGGAAATTACCCGAATCCCCTTGCGTGATTTTTTTCTTTTGCTATAATTAAGGCAATCGGGTCCGCTCCAAGACGCAGGAAGACCCGGTGAGAGCCTGCTGAACAAGGGAGCGGATAAAACGGAATACATTTTCAGGAGGAATGCAGCCCATGTTAATGGCTATGGATGTTGGCAACACCAACATTGTGGTTGGTGTGTATGACGGAAAAGAGTGGCAGGCACACTGGAGACTTTCCAGCAGCCGGTCCCGGACCAGTGACGAATTTGGCATTGTTCTGGGGAGTATGTTTGCCTACAGCGGGATGGATATGAAGGATATTGAAGATATCATCATTTCCACAGTGGTACCGCCTCTTCTGGTGCCCCTTTGTAATATGTGCAAACGGTATTTTAATATTACGCCGTTTGTAGTCACCAGTCAGATTAAAACCGGGCTGAAACTGGATTATGATGATCCCAACCAGCTGGGGGCAGACCGGATTGTGAATGCGGCCGCGGCCCATCAGCTGTACGGGGATAAGGGCAATCTGATCATCATCGATTTTGGGACGGCTACTACGTTCTGTGCCCTGACTCCGGAAGGGGAATACCTGGGCGGGGCCATTGCTCCGGGTATCGGGATTTCCACGGAAGCCCTGTTCCAGAAAGCCGCCAAATTGCCCCGGATTGAACTGATTAAGCCGCCTAAGACCATTTGCCGGGACACGGTGCATGCCATGCGCAGCGGCGTGATTTTCGGCTTTGTGGGGCAGATGGATGGCATTATCACCCGGATGAAAAAAGAACTGGACGGGCAAGCCTTTGTAGTGGCAACTGGTGGATTTGGACGGCTTATGGCCTCTGAATCCAATCTGGTGGATGTGGTGGAACCGTCCCTCACACTGGAAGGACTGCAGATCCTCTACGCCATGAACAAAAAGCAGTAATTGAAATGGGAGGCAGACAGCGTGCTGCTTCCCGTTTTTTTGGCACGAATAGAAAAAGGAGAACGAGAATAAGTATGCTGCAACGGGATTTTTTTACTAAACAGCTAGTCATCCTGGGGCCTATGGCTGGGGTGACGGACCAGCCATTTCGGGTGCTGTGCCGGGAGATGGGGGCGGATCTGGTGGTGTCGGAAATGGTCAGTGCCAAGGCGCTCTTGTACAAAAATGAAAAGACATTTTCCATGCTCCGGCTTGCGCCGCAGGAACGGCCGGTTTCCGTGCAGCTTTTTGGCTCCGTGCCGGAAGAATTGGCAAGAGCCGCTAAAATTGTAGAAGAATCCGGTGCCGATGCCATTGATTTTAATATGGGCTGCCCGGTGCACAAAGTGGTCAGCAACGGGGAAGGCTCTGCCCTTATGAAGGACCCTCAGCAGGCCTACGCCTGCCTTTGCGCCATGGTGGATGCGGTCAGTGTTCCCGTTACGGTGAAATTTCGCTCCGGATGGGATGATGCCCACAAAAATGCAGTGGAAATCGCCTGCCTGGCAGAAAAAGCCGGGGTGGCCGCTGTGGCAGTGCATGGCCGGACGCGGGGACAGTTGTACAGTGGCAAGGCGGACTGGGACATCATCCGAAAGGTCAAAGCGGCCGTTTCGATTCCCGTTATCGGCAATGGAGATGTGTTTTCCGGAAAAGACGCTCTGGCCCTTACGCAGCAAACCGGCTGTGACGGAATCATGGTAGCACGGGGCGCCCAAGGCAATCCTTGGATCTTCCGGGAAATTAAGGACGTTCTTCAGGGTAAGGCAGTTCCCCCTGTTTCTATTGCAGAACGGTTCCGCATGGTGCGGCGGCATCTGCAGGATTTGATTGCATTTAAAGGGGAATCTGTCGGGGTGCGGGAGATGCGGCACCATGGGGCCTGTTATTTTACCGGGCTGCCCCGTAGCGCCTATTATCGCAATGCCATTAATCAGGCCGGGGATGCAGCGCAATTTCTGCAAATCCTGGATACGTATGAAAAAGAGCTGGAGGAGCGGCATGAATGAAAAAAATTATGCCCCGTTTTATCAGCGGATTACCCGTTCTTTTGCAGGGCATCCCGGAAGGATAGCAGCACTGAAACTTCTCAATGGGCTGCTGGTCCTGCTTATGTATCTGCTGTATCCCTATTTGCTTTATCGGACATATCAGTGGGGACATTCTGTCCTGACGCCTGTGTTTTTAAAGCTCTTTTTCATTCCTGCGCTGTTCTTTCTGGTGCTTTCTGTGTTCCGGCACAAGATTAACCGGCCCCGGCCCTATGAGGCCCATGCGATTGTGCCGCTCCTGCCGCGGAATAAGCGGGGAGAATCTATGCCCAGCCGGCACGTATTTTCTGCGGCGCTGATCAGTATGTGCTGGTTGTATGTACAGCCGCAAATGGGCGTGGCCTGTCTTTTCTGCAGCCTGCTCAGCGGTGTCACCCGGGTTCTTGCCGGGGTTCACTATCCCAGCGACGTGGCGGCAGGTTTTGACATTGGCATTTTGTGCGGGCTTATCTTGTGGGCCGTCTGACACCGCAAAAAAGCCGAAAAATAAATTGACAGACGGCAAAATCATAGTGTACACTAAAACAGTAAAGTGTTGTTTTCAAAATAGGATTTTCTGCAAAGGCGGAGACCTAAAAACCCTGCGGCAGCGGAGAGGGGAGCCTCTGCGTCTGAAGGCAGGGCCTTTTTGTGTGGAAGGGAGGAGATTTTCATGAATTTGGAAGCATTGGTAGATGCCAGTCGGGAAGACATGGTAAAAACTCTGCAAGGTGCGGTGAAAATCAACAGTGTGGAGGCAGCGGCAGAACCGGGATTCCCCTTTGGCAAAGGGCCGGCTGAATGTCTGGCCTACATGCTGCAAAAAGCGCAAGCCATGGGCTTTCGTACCCAGAACATTGACAATTACATGGGTTGGTGCGAATACGGCGAAGGACCAACCATGGTGGCCGTACTGGGGCATTTGGATGTAGTGCCGGCAGGGGATGGCTGGACGAAAGATCCTTTTAGCGGAGAAGCAGACGAGAAAAATGTCTATGGCCGTGGAACCATGGATGACAAAGGCCCTGTTACCTCTGCGCTGTATGCACTAAAAGCCATTAAGGACAGCGGCATTCCGCTGAAGAGACGGATCCGGATTTTGTTCGGAACCAACGAAGAAACCGGCAGTCAGGATATGAAACACTATCTGGATACCGGGGGAGAAATCCCGGTGTGCGGCTTTACTCCCGATGGAGAATACCCCGTGATCAACGGGGAAAAAGGCATTATCAATGTGGTTTTCGAAAAATCCTATACCCAGAGCGGTGCCTTGCAACTGGTTAAACTTTCCGGCGGCAGTGCCTTTAACGTGGTCCCGGCTCTGGCTGCAGCGGAGCTCTCCTGTGACAGCGCAACGGCAGAATCTATCGCTAAAGAATTTGGCGGCAAGGATCCGAAGGTGACCGTGGAAATCGCGGCATCCGGCCTTGTGGTGAAGGCAAGCGGCGTACAGGCGCACGGTGCTCATCCGGAACTGGGAGAAAATGCCATTGGCCGCTTGGTGAAATTCTTGTCCAAGCTGCCGCTGTCCGGAGAAGTGAAGGAGACTTTAACGTTCCTGGGCGACCGTATCGGACTGGAAGTCCACGGGGAATCTCTGGGCATCTGCCTGGAAGATGAAGTATCCGGCAAGCTTTCCTTTAATGTGGGTGTGATCACCGGCGACGCGAAGAAGCTGACCATAAAGATCAATTACCGCTACCCTGTGACCAAGCACTATGAAGATTGTGCTCCCAAACTGGATGCTGCCTTTGCAGAAGCCGGGTTTACCAAAGTTTCTGAGACCCATAACGATGCCCTCTTTGTGGATCCCAATACGGACTATATCCAGACCATGCTGGGCGTGTACGGGGAAATGACGGAATTTAAACCGGAAACCATCTGCATCGGCGGCGGCACCTATGCCAAATCCATTCCCAATATCGTTGCCTTTGGCCCGATTTTCCCGGGGGACGAAGTGCGGGAACATCTCCCCAATGAATACTGGGAAATCGACAAAATGGTTTTAAATGCCAAAATTTATGCAGAAACCTTGCGGCGCCTGGCCGGGGAATAAGGAAGAAGGCTATATAGCATGAAGATTACCAAAGTACGTCTGGGACGCATTTCCGTCCCTCTGCGGGTGCCGTTTAAAACGGCCCTGCGGCGGGTGGACAGTGTGGAAGATGTGATCGTGGAAATCCATACGGATTCCGGAGAAGTGGGCTTTGGAGAGGCGCCTCCCACAGGCGTCATTACCGGGGATACTACTGGCGCCATTCTGGGCGCTTTTCAGGATCACATCAGTAAAACCCTCTTGGGCCGGGACGTGGATGACTTTGAGAATTTGACCAGGGACTTGCAAAAGTCCCTGGTACATAACAGTTCGGCCAAGGCAGCGGCAGATATTGCCCTGTGGGATCTGTACGGCAAGCATTACGGCATTCCTGTGTATAAAATGCTGGGAGGTTCCCGGAATCAGATTGTCACGGACCTTACCATCAGCGTCAATGCACCGGAAGAAATGGCAAGGGATGCCATCACTGCCGTGAAACGGGGCTATGATACCTTGAAAGTCAAGGTAGGGGTGGATCCTACCCTTGACGTGGCACGGCTTGCGGCAGTACGGGAAGCTGTGGGGCCTGGTGTTCGGATCCGGATCGATGCCAACCAGGCCTGGAGTCCAAAACAGGCGGTGCGGATCTTAAACCAGATGCAGGATAAAGGGCTTGACATTGAGCTGGTAGAGCAGCCCGTGCCCGCCCGTGACCTGGATGGACTGAAATATGTGACGGAGCGCTCCTATGTGCCGGTACTGGCGGACGAAAGCGTATTTTCCGTGGAAGATGCCCTGGAAGTCGTCCAACGCAGGGCAGCAGATCTTATTAATATCAAGCTGATGAAATGCGGCGGGCTGACCAACGGCTTGAAAATCGCCACACTGGCAGAAGTCTGCGGCGTGGAATGCATGATCGGCTGCATGCTGGAAGCTAAGGTTAGTGTAAACGCGGCCGTTCATCTGGCCTGTGCCCGGAGCATTATCACCAAAGTGGATCTGGATGGGCCGGTGCTGTGCTCTGAAGATCCAGTGCTTGGCGGCGCCGTTTTTGACGAAAAAACTATTACTGTCAGCGATGCACCGGGACTTGGCGTTACGGGCATCCAGAAAGTCCGGTATCTGGACGAATCGTAGCACCATCTGCAGAAGGGAGAGAAAAAGATGGTCATTACCAATGGGTTTACGTATATTGCCTTTTTAATGTTTTTGGCCGGCGGATTGCTGGCGTTAGAGAAATATTCCAAATGGAAAATCTTTAATATCGTGCCGCCTTTGGTGTGGATCTACGTGCTGAACATGATCTTCTGCACGCTGGGCCTGTACCATTCCAAAGGAGTATCCGCAGCGTACGGCGTTTTAAAGAATAATCTTTTATATGCCATGATTTTTGTTATGCTGCTGCGCTGTGATTTCCGGAAACTGGCCAAATTGGGCGGCCGGATGGTGGCGATTTTCCTGGGCTGCTCTGTTACCCTGTTTGCCGGCTTTGTGATTGGCTATCCCATTTTCAAGGGATTCCTGGGCAAGGATACCTGGGGCGCCGTGGCGGCTTTGTATGCTTCCTGGGTGGGCGGCAGTGCCAATATGGCCGCCATGCAGGCAGCGCTGCCGGTAGATGCGGGGGCGTACAGCTGTGCACTAGCCCTTGATACGGTGTGCTACTCCGTATGGATTGCCTTGCTGCTGCTTATGGTACGCTATGCCAAAAAGTGGAATGATGCAGTGAAGGCCGATACCAGTAAACTGCAGGCTGTAGCAGATGCTGCTGCTGCCGAAGTGGCCAAAGAAAAACGTTCCGCTGCGGCGGCGGACTGGATTTTCCTCATTGGTATTTCCCTTTTGGTGTCTGCCATTTCCCAGCAGGTGGGGGGCAGCCTGAATACGATGCTTAAAGGCGTAGGACTTGCCATGTTCGACAAAGGCACAATGACCACAGTCTTTGTGACCATCTTAGGCCTTGTTTGTGCTATGACACCGCTGGGCCGGGTTCCTGCGGTAGAAGAACTCTCCAATGTGTACCTGTATGCCGTTGTTTCGCTGCTGGCTTCCACGGCCAGCGTGACGGATCTATTGGCTGCGCCGATGTGGGTGGTGTATGGCTTCTTTATCCTGGTGGTGCATGTGGTGCTGATGTTTGTTCTCAGCAAGGTGTTTCACTGGGATTTGTGCATGGTTTCCACCGCTTCCCTGGCCAATATCGGCGGCGCTGCGTCCGCTCCGATTGTTGCCAGTGCCTATGATGCCTCTTACGCAGGGATCGGGGTACTGATGGGCGTTTTAGGCGCTGCTATCGGGAACTTTGCCGGACTGATCTGCGGCTACGTGCTGAAAATGATGGCATAAGCGTGCGTAATGCACTGTTTGAGAGACAGGAGGCTGTATGAAAAAGCTGGATTGGCCTGCGCAGCAAACAGTGGTGACTGCACGGATAGAAAAACTGGAAAAAGAAACAGGCGGCAAAATCGCCGTCTGTTTCCGTGATCTTAGCCATGGGCGCAGGTTCTCGTACAACGGGGCCTGCGCCTTTTTGTCTGCCAGCACCATTAAAATTTTGCTCCTGGCTGAACTGTTGCGGCAGGCAGAGGCAGGGATCTATTCCCTGAAAGATCGCCTTCCGATTACTAAAGAAGATCTGACCGGTGGCGACGGTGTTTTAAAAGAACTGGAATCAGGGCACCATTTTACTCTGAAAGAACTGGCCACGCTGATGATCATTGTAAGTGATAACGAGGCTACCAATAAACTGCTTACCCTGGTGGGCATGGAAAACGTAAACCGCCTGGGAGAAGCACTCCATTTAAAAGCGGCCTATTTTGGCCGAAAAATGATGGATGAGGCGGCAAGAAAACGGGGAGAAGAAAACTGGATTGCTGCCGATGACCTGGGGGCGCTGTTAACCCAAATTTATGAGGGAACACTGATTAGCAAGGAGGCCAGTGCCCTGATGCTGCACCTGTTGCAGCGCCAGCAGCAGGGAGAGCGGCTACAGCGGTATTTGCCGGAAGATATGCCGCTGGCGCACAAATGCGGGGATCTGGGAGGCGTGGAAAACGACGCCGGGATTTTTCTTTTTCCCCAGTACACCTATGTCTTGGTCGTCCTCACCAACCAAATGCCCTCTTCGCTGGCGGGCAAACGGGCGATTGGCCAGATTTCCCGGCTCTTTTATGAACTGGTAACAGGGAATCCGGGATTTTCCGAATAAGACGGTGCAATTTACCGTATTAAAGTTCGGAATTTAGCGCATAAAGCACAAAATAAATCCTTGAAAACCTCGAAAAATCATAGCTAAAACCAAAATAATACGAACGTTATAAAAATAAAAGTGAAAAATATTCGAAAAACATGCTTTTTCCCCTAGGCAAATAAAAAGTCCTGTGCTATAATAAGCCCATGTAGTTGATAAACACGCTTTTCACTACTTGCGGTCTGATAGAGGAAAGGAGCACTGTTATGGCCATGTACCAAAAGGATTTACTGTATGTCATTAAGCCCTGCGAACTGACGCCGGATACGCTGAAAGATCTGCTGGGGGCGCATCCTGAGATTCGGTTTGTTTCCTTTATGGGGATCGACTTTGCCGGCAATGATACGGATGAAAAAGTGCCTATCAAAGCCTTCTTGGACGATATGGATACCATGCTGTACCATCATACTGCCCAGACCGACGGCTCTTCCGTTGTGCTGCCGGGCGTAGCCTCCTTGCACGATGCCCGGGTGGACATGGTGGCGGATCTGTCCGTGAATTGGTTTGTGGATTACAACCTGGAACACATTGACCCGGAAACGGGGAAAATGGTAGGGACGCTGCGGATTCCCTGCTTTTTGGAACACAACGGCGAATTTGTGGATTCCCGGTACATTCTGCACCGGACGTTGGAATACGTAGCAGATGCTACGCTGGAAGCCATGAAAAAAGCCGGTTCTGTACCCGGACTGCCTGTCAGCCCGGACGATATTGAAAAGGTTACTTTTACCTGCGCCACGGAATTGGAATTTTGGGTGAAGACGCCGACGGAAAGCGTTTCCACGATGGCACTGTCCTCTTCCCAGATCATGCAGGAACAATACTGGGCCCGGACCCGGGGTAACGTGCGGACGGCCTTGGAACAAGCAGTGGAAGTATTGGGCTTTTACGGACTGGAACCGGAAATGGGCCACAAAGAAGTGGGCGGCATCCGGGGACAGCTGGATATGAACGGCAATATGACCCACGTGAATGAACAGCTGGAAATCGACTGGAAGTTCTCTCCCAACGGCGTACAAGCTGCCGATAACGAAATCCTGGTACGCAACCTGGTAAAGGAAATTTTCCGTGCCAACGGCCTGGAAGTTTCTTTCCTGGCCAAACCCATTGTAGGCGTTGCCGGTGACGGGGAACACACCCATGTGGGCATGGGCTGCGTGACCAAAGACGGCAAATTTGTCAACCTGATGAGCCCGGCGGATATGCACAAAGATTTCCTGTCCGCTATCGGCTATGGCGCTTTGATGGGCGTTTTGAAAAACTACGAAGTGCTGAACTCCATCTGCTCCTGCACCATTGATGCCTTTAAGCGTCTGAAACCCGGTTTTGAAGCGCCCATTTGCATCGTCACCAGCCTGGGCAAGGCACCGGATATCCCGTCCCGGAACCGGACCATTTTGGCCGGCCTCATCCGTGACGTGAATAATCCCAAAGCCACCCGGTTTGAAATGCGTGCGCCCAACCCCTTCACCAATACCTATATGGCCCTTGCCGGCTTCTATATGGCGGCACTGGATGGCATTGAAGCGGCCCTGCGCTCCGGAAAGAGCACCGAGGAACTGTGTGCAGAGCTTTCCAAAAAATCCGGGGAAGAAGCCTTCTATCTGGAAAAAGACCGGGAATATCGTTCCGAAGACGATGTGTTTGAAGACTATACCGATGAAGAGCGGGATGCCTATTTTGGCAAGCCCCCTGCGACGGTATGGGAAAACTGCAAAGCCATTGACATTTATCCTGAAAAGGTCGCTGTGCTGACCCGTGGGGATATTATCAAACCGCTGTATTTAAAATCCTTTGTGGCTGGCGCCTTGCTCCGTTGGCAGACGGAACTTCTGACCCACGTGATTCCTGATTACCGGAACAAGATCGTAGCAATGAAGAAAGCTCCTGCCGAAGAAAGTACGGCCTGGGATGACGGCGTATGGCAGCAGGTACAGGCCATGCGGGTAGAAATCGCCAAAGATACAGATACGTCCACCAGCCTGTTTACCCAGATTGCCAAAGCGTTCCACGAGGGCGACCTTGACAAGGCATCTGATCTGGAACAGGAACTGGATAAAAAGATGGAAATCCTGGAAAAACTTTACGAGGATTATAAAAATAACATTCTGTAATACAGCAGTATGCTGAGAAAGGAGACGTGGAAGCAGTGCACCGAAAGACGGTCGGGTTCCTGCTTCTGACTTTCCTCCTGCTCCTTTTTCTTCCTTCCTTTGGTTTGGCTGCGGCAAAGCCCGTGGCCAAACTGGGGATGAAGGGGCAGCGGGTGGAAGAGGTTCAGGCCATGCTGTCAGAACTGCGTTTATACGATGACAGTGTGGATGGAGACTTCGGAAAAGGAACTGAACAAGCTGTCAAAAAGTTTCAGAAAAAATACCGTAAACCGCAGACCGGGATTGTGACCTGGTCCGTGTATAATCTGATGAGTAAAAAAAGCGGCCTGGATTTTGGACATTACCGTAAACGCTGGGTGATGGAAAGTACCGGCTATAGTCCCAGCGATCCGGGAGTAACGGGGATTACCTATACCGGGGCCATGATGCAGCGAGGCGTTGTGGCGGTGGATCCGGTGCTCATCCCGTTAGGAACAAAAATATATATTATGGGCTATGGCAAAGGGGTAGCTGCCGACATCGGCTCTGCCATTCGGGGCAACCTGATTGACCTGGCTTTTGATAACCGCGGACAGGCGCTGGAATGGGGCCGTCGGCGGGTACTTGTGTATATCTGGTAAGGAGTGGATACGTTGTTAACTGCAAAAGAAATCCCAGCCTGGATGGAGAAAAAAATGGCAGCCAATCATTTTATGAATGTGGCGGCCATCAAACTGTCGAAAGTGGAATGCGGCTATTGTGAGATGGTGATGCATACGGATCCTGCCATTCATGGCAATCGCTACGGCGCTGTCCATGGCGGTGCCTTGTTTACCCTGGCGGATTCTGCCATGGGGGTGGTGGGCTACAGCATCGGCTGCAAGGTGGTGACGCTCTCCAGCTCCATCAATTTCATCAGCAATACCAAGGAAAAAGAAGCGATTCTCGCCAAGGCCTATCTGGTCCATGCAGGGCGCTCTACACTGGTGGTACGGGTGGAAGAATTTGACCATATGGGCCGTAAAATGGTGGATCTCACCGGGACGATGTTTGTGATCGGACATTTTGACGAAATTCCGCAAAAGTGGTAAAATTATTATATTATTTAACTAAATAGAAAGACAAAAACAAAACAACAATACAGGAGGAACCCTATGGATTTCGCATTAACCGAAGAGGCACTGGAACTGCAGGCCATGGTGAAGGACTTCGTAGATAAAGAAGTCGTTCCCTACACAGAAGAGATGGATCGGGAAAACAAAGCCAGACCGGAGATTTTCCAGAAAGCCGGCGATATGGGGCTGCTGAATCTGGTTGTACCAGAAGAATACGGCGGTCCTGGTCTCGACAGCATTACCATTGCCACGATTTACGAGGAACTGGGCAAGGGCTGCGCCGGGATAGCCACTTCCATTGCCGCCAATGCACTGGCATCTTACCCGATTTTGCTGGCAGGCAACGAAGAGCAGAAAAAATACCAATGTGACCTCCTGAATGAAGGAAAACTGGCCGCATTTGCCCTGACCGAACCGGGCGCAGGTAGTGATGCGGGTGCGGTTTCCACCAAAGCCGTAAAAGACGGGGATCATTATGTCTTAAACGGGAATAAAGTTTTCATTACCAACGGCGGCATTGCCGACAGCTATCTGGTATTTGCCAATACCCGTAAAACCGGGGGCATCCGTGGCCTGACAGCATTCATCGTTC
The DNA here is from genome assembly GCA_900554515.1 of uncultured Acidaminococcus sp. GTDB lineage: Bacteria > Bacillota > Negativicutes > Acidaminococcales > Acidaminococcaceae > Acidaminococcus. The sequence continues at coordinate 19,842 of USHN01000005.1, forward strand.
CTAAAGATACTCCGGGCTTTTCCATTGGCCGTAAAGAAGATAAAATGGGGATTCGTCCCTCCAATACCTGCGAATTGATTCTGGAAGATGTGGTAGTGCCTGAATCCATGCGGGTAGGCCGGGAAGGACAGGGCTTCCGCATTGCCATGAATACACTGGACAGTGCCCGCCCCTTTGTGGCAGCCGTCGCTGTTGGCCTGGCACAGTCCTGCCTGGATATTGCCTCCCATTATGCTCGGGAACGCCGGCAGTTTGGACAGCCCATTGCTTCTTTCCAAATGGTGCAGGGCATGGTGGCCGATATGACCATGAAAGTGGCTACGGCTCGTCTTTTGGTACAAAAAGCCTGCTGGATGCGGGATCAGGGCATGGAATTTGGCAAAGAAGCGGCCATGAGCAAATGCTATGCGTCCGACGTGGCTATGGAAGTGGCCACCGATGCGGTGCAGATCATGGGCGGTTATGGCTACATGAAAGATTATCCCATGGAAAAGAAAATGCGGGATGCCAAGATCCTCCAAATCTACGAAGGCACCAACCAGATCCAGCGGACAGTTATTGCCAACAAAATCCTGTATTAATAACAAAACATATTGCAGAGGAATGTGTCGATGGGCACATTCCTTTTTGCGTGTGTTGTTGTCGGTACACTCGCAATTTTCTGAATTGCGCAGTTGTAAACATGGTTGAAATCATTTATAATTAAAATATAGCAAGCGATTGGGCTGTGGCCAAAATGGATGAGAGGGAGAGTAATGCTAAAATGATCAGTGCTGGATTATTGGCGGAAGCAAAAGAAGCAGTATGCGATTTAAGTGTCCGGGAATTGATTGAAGAATCTATTCGCAACAGGGAAGGGACTTTTTCCGATCGCGGCGCTTTGCGGGTTACGACCGGGACCCATACAGGACGATCCCCTAAAGATAAATTTATCGTGGATACGCCACTGACCCATAATGTGGTGGACTGGGTCACCAATCAGCCCTGCTCCCAGGAGACATTTGACAAGCTGTATGCCAAATGTGAAGCGTACATTAAAACCCACAGAGTGTATGTGAATGTGGTCAAGGCAGGGGCCGATCCCAAGTACCAGATTACCTGCAAATTCATTAACCAGATGGCCTGGCAAAGCGTATTCATCAATCAATTGCTTATTAAGTCTACCGAACCCAGTACCATCCAGGAAGACTTTACCGTGATTTCCCTGCCCGATGTGGAAGCGGATCCGGCAGTGGATGGCACCCATTCGGAAACCTTCATTATTTTGAACTTTGACAAAAAAGTCGTGTTGATCGGCGGCGGCCGCTATGCCGGGGAATTAAAGAAGAGTATTTTCTCCGTTATGAACGGGATTCTGCCCCACAAAGGGATTTTGACCATGCACTGCTCCTGCAACGTGGGCAAAAAAGGCGACGTAGCCTTGTTCTTTGGCCTTTCCGGTACCGGCAAGACCACGCTGTCCGCAGATCCGGAACGTTCTTTGATCGGTGATGACGAACACGGCTGGGGCGATAATGGGGTATTCAATATTGAAGGCGGTTGCTATGCCAAGTGTATTGACCTCACCGAAGACAGTCAGCCGGAAATTTATAATGCAGTGCGCTTTGGCGCAGTCATGGAAAACGTGATTGTAGACCCGAAGAACGGCGTTCCGGATTTCCACGATAGTACCATTACGGAAAATACCCGTGTGGCCTATCCCCTGACCTATATTCCTAATGCAATTCTGCCCAGTCAGGCCGGCCATCCTAAAAATATTATTTTCTTAACTGCCGATGCCTTTGGCGTGTTGCCTCCGATTTCTAAACTGACCAAAGAGCAGGCCATGTACCATTACCTCACCGGGTACACCAGCAAAGTAGCTGGTACGGAACGGGGGATTACAGAACCCCAGGCTACGTTCTCCACGGCCTTTGGACAACCGTTCCTGCCTCTGCCTCCGCTGACCTATGCCAAGCTTCTGGGCGAACGGATTGAAAAACACGATACCAATGTGTATCTGGTCAATACCGGCTGGAACGGCGGCCCCTATGGCGTGGGCAGCCGGATGAAACTGGCCTATACCCGTGCCATGATTCATGCCGCACTGGATGGAGAACTGGGCAAAGATGGCTGGACTACCATGCCGCTGTTTGGTGTATCCATTCCGAAATCCTGCCCCCATGTTCCCAGCACGGTGCTGGATCCCCGGAGCACCTGGGCGGACAAAGCTGCCTATGATGCCACAGCAAAGAAACTGGCTACAATGTTTAACGAAAACTTCAAGAAAAAATTTGAAGGCCATGTAACGGAAAATATTGCCGCTGCCGGCCCTGTGGTAGGGTAAGCGCAGTCAAAAGGCCTGTGAATTATGGTTCACAGGCCTTTTGCTTTTTATGAAGGAGCGCCTATGCGAAGAAAAGATCGGGAGATTACGGACCAGCAGCAAATTCTGTCCCTTTTGGATAAAACCCGGTTCCTGCACCTGGGGCTATTTGATGGGGACTATCCCTATATAGTTCCTCTGCATTACGGATATACCTGGGATGAAGCAGCCAGGCAGCTGACCTTTTATATGCATTGTGCCAAGGAAGGCCATAAGCTGGAATTGATCGCAGCCAATCCCCATGCGTTTGTGGAGCTGGAAAACGATGTGGAACTAGTCAGCGGCGGCGACGTAGCCTGCCGCTATGGATCCTATTATACCTCCCTGATGGCCAGGGGAATGGCACACATTCTTCCCCCAGGGAAGGAAAAAGAACAGGCCTTGGAAATCCTCATGAAGCACCAGACGGGAAGGGACTTTGTCATAACAAGCGCCATGGCTGAAAGCGTTGCGGTGATAAAATTTACTGTGCAGGATTTCACCGCCAAAGCACGGGTAAAGAAGTAACAGCCATATAGTGATTGTAAATAGAAGGACTGTGAAGAAATGAGAACTCATTTCCTCACAGTCCTTTTTACGTGAATTCTTTTACGATCTTAATATATTCCTGGGCGTGGAAGGGGAGATAGGCGTTTTTGCGATAGGCAGCCACAAAATCCACGGTGGTATTGGGACTGCCCACAGAAAACAGGGCAAGCTGGCTTTGATCCGGAATGTATTTCAGGTGGGTTTCCGTGATAAAGGTCAGGCCGTATCCTTTAGCAGCCAATTCTGCTTCTGCGGTAATATTGGCTGTCTCTAAAATGATATGGGGCGTGAACTTTTGACTGTGGAACAGTGCATCCACTACTTTTCGGGTACGCTGGCTCCGGGGCTGGAGGATAAAGTCCTGTTCTTTCAGCCATTTCAGATCCATATGGGGGTAGCGGCAGCCTTTTTTCTTTTGTCCCATGGCCGTGAAGGGATTGTCTTTTTGCATCACGAGCACCACTTCCTCGTGGCTGATTACCGTATAGTCCAGATCCGGGTGGGCATCCCGGTAGTTAAAGAACGCCAAATCCACCTCGCCGTCCAGAATTTTTTGGACCAGCTGCTCAGAACTGGCCTCCAGTACGTCGATCTGCACGTGGGGGTACCGCTCATGGAAAAGCGGCAGGGTAATGGGAAGCATATAGGTTCCCCGCATGGTAGGAAACCCCACTTTGAGCAGTCCTTCATTGTTCTTAATAATATCTCCCATCTCCTGGTCCAGTTCTTTTTTCAGCTCCAGGATCTGCCGTGCCCGGATCATATAGCGCTGTCCGGCATAGGTAGGGAGATATTTGTGCCCCAGACGGCGGAAGAGGGGCTGTCCCAGTTCTTGTTCCAGGGCTTTGAGAAATTTGGATAAGGTGGGCTGGGTTAAATAAAGGGCCTCTGCCGCTTTGGTGATGTTCTGGTATTTGGCGATGGCAAGCACATAGGATAATTCACGAAAGTCCATATTGCCTCCTGATCAACTGCATTTTTCTTATTGTATCGCTTTCCATAACTTTTTACCATAGTTTCTGGCAAAAGAATGCATTGTATTGTGTAATTTTCTGGTATGCAATTTGCCGTTGTTGCGGGAGTTTTCAGGAAACTTCGGAGAGTTTGAGAAAATATATATTACTTTTTACCATAGTTATAACAGAAAACATGAATTTAACGAAGTCTGAAAATTTTGTTATAGTAAGTGCAAAGATAAGGACGGAAAAGGCGATACGGTTTTGAGGAGGTTATATAGATGGAAATAAAGGCAATGCGGCTGCCAATAACAATACTTCGCGGGGGGACCAGCAAGGGTGTGTATATTCTGGAAAAAGACCTTCCCAAGGATAAAGCAGCCTGGAAGGATATCCTGCTGCGGTTAATGGGAAGTCCGGACTCCAAACAAATTGATGGGCTGGGGGGAGCGCAGAGCGTCACCAGCAAAGTGGCGATTATAAAACAGTCGGAGCGGCCGGATGCGGATGTGGATTATACCTTTGCCCAGGTGTCCGTTGATAAACCGGTGGTAAGCTATGCTGGCAACTGCGGCAATATTTCTTCCGGAGTAGGGCCTTTTGCCCTGGAAAAAGGATTGTTGCCCATTCGGGAAGGGATAACGCCAGTACGAATTTATAACACCAATACCGGCAAGATTATTGTAGAGGACGTACCGGTCCAAGATGGCGCTGTACACTATGAAGGGGACTATCACATCGCCGGTGTGCCGGGAACGGGAAGCCCTTTGAAACTAAAATTCATGCGCCCGGCAGGGACGCTGGGAAAGGGCCTTTTGCCTACGGGCCACGCAGTGGATACGCTGAATGTGGCAGGTATGGGGCCGGTGCAAGTCTCCATTGTGGATGCTGCCAATCCTCTGGTTTTTGTAAAAGCAAAAGATGTGGGGCTCACTGGTAAAGAACTTCCCAAGGAAATCAACCAAAATCCTGACACGCTACAAAAATTAGAAGCCATTCGCGATGCTGCGGCGGTATTGCTGGGGCTGGTGGACAAACCGGAAAAAGCGGCCTGGGTTACTCCGGGCATTCCCAAAATGACCTTTGTGGCTGAAGCAGCAGATTATACCACTTCCGATGGGGCGCAGGTGGATGGAGGCGACGTGGATCTCTTATCCCGGATGATGAGCATGCAAAAAGCCCATCCCAGCTATGCCATGACAGGGGCCATGTGTACGGCTGCAGCGGCGGTAGTGCCTGGGAGCATTGTACAGCAGGTCCTTAGGCCGGATGCAGATACAGAAAATCTTCGAATCGGACATGCCAGCGGTGTACTCAGCTGTGGCGTAGAGTACCTGCACAAAGAAATCCCTGAGATAGTAGATACGTTCGGCTATCGTACGGCCAACTTGTTACTGGATGGTACGGCGGTCATCCGCCTGGCCTAGAAAGGAGCACATGATGGATTTGTCCTTGATTTCCCTTTTGGTACTGATTGCTGTGGTAGCCGTGGGATTCCTGAAAAAAGTCAATATTGGATTTTTCTCCATCGGTGCAGCTTTTTTGCTGGGAACCTTTGGCAAGATGACGGCAAAACAAATCGCTGCCGGTTTCTCCAGTTCTATGTTTGTCACCTTGGTGGGCGTGACGTTCCTGTTCGGTATGGCCAGTGCCAATGGGACGTTGGATCTATTTTCCAAAAAGATTGTAGCGCTGGTGGGAAAACGAACCTATTTGATCCCGATTCTCATGTTTGTGCTCTCGGCTTTCATTTCTGCCATCGGGCCCGGGCATATTGCCGCCGGGATTTTGATGACCACCTTTGCCGTTTACCTGGCTTTTGAGCTGAAGATTAATCCCATGGCGACAGCTCTCTATGCCAAACTGGGTGCCAATGCGGGGTGCGCTTCTCCTTTATCCCTGACTGGCATTCTGGCAAAAAATCTCTCCGAACCTTTTGGTTACAGTGGCTTTGGCGCCCATCTGTTTTTCAGTACGCTGCTTTCGGGTTTTGTGTTCACTGTCATCGTCTACCTGATTTATAAAGGGTATAACGTGAGAGGGGGAAATCCCCTGAAACTTTCGGACATCCCTGCCTTTAACCGGGAACAAAAAATTACCATGGCTTCCATTGTGGTGATGGTCATCTTCTGCATCGGCTTTAAGTTTGATACTGGACTCTTTGCCTTTGCTGCAGCGGCTGTCTTGATTCTGCTCCACTGTGCCGACGAGAAAACAGCCATCAAACAAATCCCCTGGGGGACGCTGATGCTGATTTGCGGGGTAGGGGTTCTGGTGAATGTGCTCGACAGCATGGGCGGCATTACGTTGATCTCCAACTTCCTGGCTTCCCATATGGGCGAAAAAACCGCTGTTCCCATCATCGCCGCTACCAGCGGGATCCTGTCCTGGGTCAGTTCCACCACCGGCGTGGTAATGCCTACATTGTATCCCATCGCCAATAACATTGTGCATAACTTTGGCGGCAGCATCAATTACGTGGAAATGATTTCCGCCATTACGGCGACGTCCTTTGCCGCAGCCATCAGCCCGTTGTCTACCGGCGGCGCCATCATCATGTCTTCCTATGCGGCAGCCAAAAAAGATACCACCATTGCAGAAATGAACGATATGTTTAAAACCCTGTTCCTGCTGTCGGTGGCCAATGTGGCCGTGAATGTGATCATGGCAGCCCTTGGAGTCTTTACCATGGGCGGACTCTTTTAGGCAAAATAAAAAATCCTGGCGTGTGCTGTATATAGTGCATTCCAGGATTTTCTCGTTTTATACGCTTATTCCTTGCCGGGGAAGACTTTTGTCAGGCCATAGGTGAGGGCCGCAAACAGGGCCATGACGATAAATACGGCCGGGTAGGCGATGAGCAAAAGTTTTAGGGCGGCTTGTACACTTTCCATGCTATGCCTCCTTTAGGACAATACGGGGATGAGGGCCAGTACCAGGCCGCCTGCTACTACGGAAGCAACCTGCCCGGCTACATTAACGCCGATGGCCTGCTGGATAATGAAATTCGAAGGATCTTCTTTCAGAGCCATTTTGGCAATGACCCGCCCGGAAATGGGGAAGGCAGAAATGCCGCAGGCCCCGATCATGGGGTTGATTTTTTTCTTCAAAAATACGTTAGCCAGCTTGGCAAACAGCACGCCGCCCACGGTATCAAAAATAAAGGCAACAGCGCCTAGGAGCAGGATTTTAACCACCTGCACCGTGAGAATGGATTCGGCAGTCATGGTGGCCCCTACGGTAATGCCTAGCAGCAGCGTTACCAGATTGGTCAATTCATTTTGTGCCGTCTGGGCCAGGCTGTCACAGACGCCGGAGGTTTTCAGCATGTTGCCAAACATCAGGGCACCGATAAGGGGAACGGAAATAGGCGCCAAGATCCCCGCAATCAGCGTGACCATGAGCGGGAAAAGGAAAAGCGCCGTCTGGGATACAGGCCGTTCTTCTTTATAAGGCATGCGGATCAGGCGTTCTTTTTTGCTGGTCAATAGTTTTACGATCGGGGGCTGGATAATGGGGACGAGGGACATATAACAAAACGCCGTAACGGTAAGGGGGCCCAGCATTTCTGTGGCAAATTTCTGGGCGACGAAAATGGTGGTGGGGCCGTCCGCAGCCCCGATAATGCCGATAGACGCCGCTTCCCTAAAGGGAAATCCCAGCGCTGCAGCACACAGCGTCGCCACGAAAATCCCCAGATGGGCAGCCGCCGCAAACAGCATCATATAGGGAGCCCGCAAAAGCGGCGCAAAGTCGCACATGGCGCCAATCCCGATAAAAATCAGCACGGGAAACAGTTCATTGGCGATACCCGCCTGATACAGTACACTTAAAAAGCCCGGTTCGCCGCCGCCAGTTGGCATTACGGCAAAATGCCCGGGGATATTGGCCAGGATGCAGCCCACGCCCATAGGGAAAAGCAGCACTGGTTCATATCCTTTTTTGACGCCCAGATAGATCAACAATAATCCCACGGCCAACATAACCCAAACCGTCCAGTCCGCCATGCCCATGACGCCGGAAAAAAGCTCTCGCAATACAACTTCCCAATTTGACATCTTCTCACCTCAGGTAGACAAATACCAGGTTTCAGTAAAAAACGGATCTGACATTTTACAATGCCAGGTCCGCTTTGCCTTTCTGCCCCTGTGCCATACGCAGAAAGGAGATATGCATTTAATGGTTGCATTTTACAGCATATTTGCTGTTGTTGTCAATAGGCGCTGGTAAAATAACAGAGTCAGCCAGTAAGCCGCTACTTATTTGGCACGCACCAGGGCCATCACTTCGTCCGCCCGGTTGTCGCTGCCCAGTACATCCGTAATCTTGTGGGATACCAGCTCCTGGATGTAGTTTCTGCCATCGCCCAGGTATTGCCGGGGATCAAAATGCTCCGGATGGGCTGCCAGATGTTCCCGGATGCCCGCTGTCATGGCAAGGCGCAGGTCGGAGTCGATGTTGATCTTGCACACAGCAGATTTGGCCGCCCGGCGCAACTGATCTTCTGGAATGCCTACCGCATCGTCCAGTTTTCCGCCGTTATCATTGATGATTTTTACGTATTTGGGGATAACGGAAGACGCCCCGTGGAGCACGATGGGAAAGCCCGGAATCTTTTTCTCGATTTCAGCCAGGATGTCAAACCGCAGTTCCGGCGGTACCAGCACGCCGTCCGCATTCCGGGTGCATTGTTCCGGTCTGAATTTGAAGGCGCCATGGCTGGTGCCAATGGCAATGGCCAGAGAATCCACACCGGTTTCCTTCACAAATTCTTCTACTTCTTCCGGCTGGGTGTAGGCGGCATCTTTGTCGTCCACGTTCACATCGTCTTCAATGCCGGCCAGTTTGCCCAGCTCCGCTTCTACCACCACACCATGTTCATGGGCATAGGCCACCACTTCCTGGGTACGTTTGATATTTTCTTTGAAATCATATTTGGATCCATCGTACATAACGGACGTAAACCCATCATCAATGCACGCTTTGCAGGTGGCAAAATCCGGGCCGTGATCCAGATGCAGGGCTACCGGGATATCCTTGACTTCCAGTGCCGCCAGAACCAGGTGACGGAGATACGGTCCCTTGGCATATTTCCGGGCGCCGGCAGAGGCTTGGAGAATAATAGGGGAGTTGAGCGCTGCGGCGGCTTCCGTAATGCCCTGGACAATTTCCATATTGTTCACGTTGAAGGCACCGATAGCATAGCCGCCCTCATAAGCTTTTTGAAACATTTCTTTTGTACCAATTAGTGGCATGGAAAATTCCTCCTCATACTCTATGATAAAAATATTATACCATATTCACCAGCTCCCTGAGCAAGGGAAAATGCTGGTAAAAATCTTCCGGGATAGGCGCAGAAAGCGTCAGCGGCTCTCCGGTAAAGGGACGCAAAAAAGACAGCTTCCAGGCGTGGAGAAAATGCCGTGACTGGGGGCCATTTTCCCCATACAGATGATCCCCTAAAAGCGGATGCCCTGCGGCAGCACAGTGTACCCGGATCTGATGGGTGCGGCCTGTTTTAAGTGTAAATTGCACAAGCGTCAGGTTGTTATCTTCTGCCAAAACCTTGCACACGGTGCGGGCGGGAAGGCCTGCCGGATCCACCTGCCGCTGTATAATCGACCCGGGAACCCGGGCAATGGGCCTATCCAGTACCATTTCTTTTGCCTCCCAATGCCCCAGGGTAAGCCCCAGGTAACATTTTTGGACAGCACACTGGGACAGGGCATGGTGCACCCAGGCATTTTTGGCAAACAGCACCATGCCGCTGGTTTCCTTATCCAGTCGGGAAACGGGGTGGACGGCACAGGGAAGATTCTTTTTCTTATAATACCAGGCAATACGGCGGGAGAGAGCGGGCAGCAAGGTTGCCGTAGCGTTATGGGTTATGAGCCCTGCCGGTTTATTGACGGCAAGCAAAAGGTCATCTTCATAGAGAATTTCCAGCGGGGCCTCTTCCGGCATGAGGGTACACACCTCTGGCAAAAAATTCCATTGTACGGTGTCCCCCGGCTGCAGCAATGCGTCCCGGAATACGGGCTCCCCATTGACGGAAAAAATCCCTGCCGCTTTGGCTTTCTTCCAATACGTCCCGGAAAGTCCCCAGTGCTGCAAAAAAGATTTCAGGTGTTGGGGCGTAGCCGAGAGGGGGACGGTGAGTGCAAGATATTGCTGCATAAGAAATTCCTTTCTCTAAAAGCCTTGACAAATCTGGCAAACGCCGTATAATAAATGCATAGAAACCCCTTACGGGTATATGGTATGAAGCAGAAAGAAGGCTTTTAATATGGTCAAAATGATTGTTGGCGTAGAAGGTATGATGTGCGGCATGTGCGAGGCCCATGTAAATGACGCCATCCGGCAGCATTTCAAGGTGGACAGTGTAAAAAGTGACCGGAATAAAAAAGAGACGGACATTGTGGCCGAAATGGCCTTGGATGAAAAGGCGGTCAAAGATGTGATTGATGCCACAGGGTATCAGGTGACCAGCTTCAAAGTAGAACCTTACGAAAAGAAAAAAGGCTTGTTCTCCCGCCTTTTGGGATAATGAGCGTGCATGGCGTCGGCAGTGAACCGGCGCCTATTTTTTGTACAGCTGAAATGGTATAATAGACTGGCATATTACGGAAGGATGAAAACACATGGACGACCAGGAAAAAGCGGGGATTTTTGGACGCCTCCGCCTTTTATACCATTCAGAAAAAATTCGGCCGCCTAGGCCAAAGCCCATACCCAAGGAAGCGGCTTTCCCCTCCTTGCTGTGGCAACTGCGAGTCATGCAGCGGGACGACCGGGCCCTGCGTGAAAGTACGGCGGAGCTGTTTTACCGCCAGGGGAAATTGGCCGAATCCTATACGGACGATAGGGTGTATACCCTGCCCGTGCTCCACTATTACCCCACGTATAAGGTGCTGAGTGACAACGAATTGCGGGGGTATTTTGGCTGGCGTACCCGCTGGAGAAACGGCCAAAAAGAGCGCACCAGCCTCAGCTTTGCCTTTATCTATATTTACGAGCTGTTAAACGGTATCGGAACCACTTCCGTGGCCGATGGGTATGCAAAGCTTACGGCTTTTGCCAAGGACTACGGGGCTCTGGATGAGCGGGTGCTGTCCTACCTGGACCTTTGGATCCGGGACTATGTTCTGTATCATCACCTGGATACGGCGCTTTTACCCAAAGACTTTGGAGTAGTGCAGGATACAGCCCTTTTGGTGCTCCTGCAGTATGAAAAGTTTAAAGATGACGAAATCTTTGCTGCCCTGGATGTATTTTCCACCTACCATTTGTCCAAATCCAAATTGTATAAGAGCCAGCCGGCCCTGATAGAGCGCCTTGTAGGACAGCTGTACCGGAAACTCCAGGCGTATTACCAAAAGAAACGCAGAAAAAAGACCTTTGTGGAAGAGTATATCGGGGAAGCGGGCTATACCTGGCTGAACCTGTTTGACAATGCCGTTTTTTTAAAACAGCCTGACGACCGGGAATTTACGGTAACACTTTCTCCCGTCTGCAGCGTTACCAACCGGCATGGCAACTGGTCTGAGCGCTGCTACGACTACAGCAGCAAACGGATGCGGAAACTGGGAAAGCTGATGAAAACCTGGGACAGCCTTTTGCGGGAAAAGCTGGATTTACCCCCGATTATGGCACCTTTTGTGTACAAATGGCTGCGGCAGTTGGTAGAAGATACCTGGACAGAAGAAATGCAGCGGCAAAAACTGGAAGAAAAACGCAAAGTGGTCTTTCACTTTGACCAGCTGGATACCATTCGCAAGGAAGCTGCTGTAACAAGAGAGAAGCTCATGACAGAAGAAGAGCGGCAGGAGGAACTAAGCGCCGTGGAGGCTCTCATGCCAAAGAAGGAACAGGTGCCCGCTGCAGAATCCCATGAGGAAACGGCCGCTGCTAGCGAAATAGCAGGCAAGAGACCCTGGGGATTGACCGAGGACGAAGAAGCGTTTCTGCGCTGCCTGCTCTACGGAAAAGATACCTCCTGGCTTGCGGCAAAGGGGCTTATGCGTTCGGTCCTGGTGGATGCCATCAACGAAAAATGTTACGAAACCTTTGGAGATACCGTACTGGAAGCCGGGGAACCCCCTTGCGTGCTGGAAGACTACGCAGAAGAATTAAAAGAAACCATCAAGGAGGCAGTATGCCAAGACAAAGAAAAAAACTAGCAGGTATCTTACCGGGAACGGGAAAAGAGGAATGGAATTTTCCCGCAAGCTATACCGTGGTGGACGTGGAAACCACCGGACTTCACCCGGAGTGGGACAGAGTGATCGAAATCGGGGCCATGAAAATCCAAAACGGCATTCCGGGAGAACGCTTTTCTTCCCTGCTGCGGCCCCCTTTTAAACAGTGGGGACAATATGTGATGCCGGCCATTACCAAGCTCACCGGGATTACCAATGAGATGTTGGAAAAGGCCCCGGAAGCTGCTACCGTGCTAAAAAAATTTGCTACTTTTTTGGGAAACGATCCCGTCGTGGGCTACAATGTGGACTTTGATATGGCCTTTTTACAGGAGCATTTTCAGAAACTTCTAGGGCGGCCTCTTGCCAATTCCTGGGTGGATGTGCTGCCCATGGTGCAGTTTTTGTTCCCGCACTGGGAGCATCATAGATTGGCTGATGCAGTGGCCTATTATCACCTGACCAATGCCCGGGCCCATCGGGCGCTGAGTGACGTGGAAGCCACCTGGCAGGTATTTGAAAAAGTACATCAGGAAACCTTGCACGTCTACCCAGAAGAAGCCCAATTTTTTGCGGCCTTGCAGCGCAGCCTGGGGATAAATCAGGAAGAAGAGCAGATGAGCCTTTGGTAAGAGAGGACCCTTGGTAGTACTTTTTAATAGTTACGCTAGTGTAAAGGATACACTTACCAAGGTTTTATATAGCCTTACCTGTATTACCCTATACTATCCTGTACTATACTACCCTTACTTAACCTTACATTACCTTACCTTACCTACGCCGCGAAAATGACGCAAGTGGTTGCGGAATTTGCACACTTGGTTGCGCTATTGACGCAAGTGGTTGCGGAATTTACGCACTTGGTTGCCACTTGGTTGCCATTTGGTTGCCATTTGGTTGCCAAAAACTTTTTTTGAGGGAGAATGGGAGACAGAGACTAGTATATAGTAAAGCCTCCCGCCTGTAAAGGCATCGGAGTTCTCACGCAGGGAACTCCGATGCCTTGCATTCTTTGCTGAAGTATGCTTTACTAGATGCGGGAGATTTGAGAGAATAGTTTCATGTGACGCGAATCAAGCACTTGCGTAAACGGCAGGTGCTTTTTCATTTAACGGTGCTTTTTACTGTATTCTCCACCTTGAACGGCCGCCATAATCAATGGTACAATAAGGGTGTTACTTTTTGTGAATGTTGTGGAAATTGCGCTATAAATCCCGGAGGAATTCATGATCACAGGTGTATTGAAAAGCAAAATCGATAGTTTATGGGAAATCTTTTGGACGGGGGGGCTTACCAACCCGCTGGACGTGATTGAGCAGATGACCTATCTCATGTTCATTCACGACCTGGATGAAAGCGATACCCAGCACGCCAAGGAAAGTGCCATGCTGGACCTTCCCTATACCAGTATGTTCGGCAGGGAAATTGTCATCGGCGAGCGCACGGTGGACGGCAATCAGCTGCGCTGGTCGGTACTGCGGGACTTTCCGCCCCAGAAGATGTACGCCGTCATGCAGGAGATGGTGTTCCCCTTTATCAAAGGGCTCCATGGCAGCAAAGAAAGCGCCTATGCCCAGTACATGCAGGACGCCATTTTTAAGAGTCCCACGCCCCTTATGCTCTCCAAGATCGTGGACGCCATGGACGAACTGTACAAGCAGATGGCGGATTTGAAAGATTCGGACGTGCGGGGGGACGTGTATGAATATCTCCTGTCCAAATTGAGGAATTCCGGCGTAAACGGGCAGTTCCGTACGCCCCGGCACATCATCCGTATGATGGTGGAGCTGATGGCCCCTACGCCTACGGATTGCATCGCCGACCCTGCGGCAGGCACTTCCGGTTTTCTCGTGGCGGCGGCAGAATACGAAAAAGCGCACCACCATAACGAGATCTTTTTTGACAAAGCCACCCGGGACCACTACATGAACCACATGTTTAACGGCTTTGACATGGACCGCACCATGCTGCGTATCGGCGCCATGAACATGATGGCCCACGGCATCACCAATCCCCATATCGAATACCGTGACAGCCTGTCGGACCAGAACACGGATCGGGACAAATATACCCTGATCCTGGCCAATCCGCCCTTTAAAGGCAGCCTGGACTATGACATCGTCTCCACGGATTTGTTAAAGCTGTGCAAGACCAAGAAAACCGAACTCCTCTTTGTGGATCTGTTTATCCACATGCTCCAGGTAGGCGGGCGGTGTGCCTGCATTGTGCCAGACGGCGTGCTTTTTGGCTCCTCCAAGGCCCATATTGCCATCCGCAGGGAACTCATCGAAAACCAGCGGCTGGAGGCGGTGATCTCCATGCCCTCCGGCGTATTTAAGCCCTATGCCGGCGTTTCCACAGGGATCCTGATCTTTACAAAAACAAACCACGGCGGCACCGATACCGTGTGGTTCTACGATATGCGCTCTGATGGTTTCAGTCTGGACGATAAACGTACCCCCCAGGAAACTAGCGATATCCCCGATATCATCGCCCGCTTTGCCCATAGGGACGAAGAAATAAACCGCAAGCGGACGGAGCAGTCCTTCCTAGTGCCCAAACAGGAACTGGTGGATAACGGCTATGACCTGTCCATCAACAAGTACAAAAAGGTGGAGTATACGCCGGTGAAATATCCCCCTACGGAAGAAATCATGACCAATCTTCGGGAACTTGAAATAAAAATCGGCGATGAGATGGAAGAATTGGAAAAGATGCTCGGGCTATAGAGAGTTGCGGGGATGAAGAGATGCGGCAATTATTGAGAAATATAGCGGAAATAGGAGCTGGACAAGGGGCTCCTCAAGGAGATTCTAATTACGGCGAAGACGGAATCCCTTTTGTCAAAGCAGGAAATCTCCAAGGACTAACAACAGGTGACAAAATAACTGATATTCAAAAGGTGTCGGATGAGGTAGCAAAAGCACATAAATTGAAACTTTACCCTAAAGGGACTATTTTATTTGCAAAGAGTGGAATGTCTTGCTTGAAGGGATATGTGTACGTACTGCCGGTAGACGCATATGTTGTGAATCATTTAGCTTGTATAACTCCTCAAGAAGATATTTCAGAATATCTAAGGTACTACTTTACTTTTCATAGGCCAAATCAGTTAGTTAAAGATGCCTCATATCCATCAATTAGCCTTGCTGATATTGGCTCCTTAGAAATAGATATTAAAGATAGTAACACAAGAACCCATATCATTTCGGTCCTTGGGGCGCTTGAGAATGTTATAGAAATTAGAAAAAAAGAATTGCAATCCTTTGATACCCTCATCAAAGCCCGGTTTGTAGAGATGTTTGGGGATTTTAAAATTAATAACAAGGGATGGCCTATAAAACCATTTAAGAGAATTGCGAAGATTGATACATATATGATTCATGACTTCTCAAACTATCAAGATTATCCTCACGTAGGTATTGATAATATAGAGAAGAATACAGGGCGTATTCATGGATTTAAGTCAATCAAAGAAGATGGTGTTATTAGCGGAAAGTATCTTTTTACTCCGGAGCACATTATTTACAGTAAGATTCGGCCAAATCTTAATAAAGTAGCTATGCCTGATTTTACAGGGCTATGTTCTGCTGATGCATATCCAATTTTGGTAAATAAGGAAGAATGCAATCGAGAATTTCTTACATATACGATGCGGGGACAAGCATTTTTAGACTATATTATTTCATTCTCGAACAGAACTAATTTGCCTAAAGTAAATAAAGAACAAGTTGAAGGCTTTCACTGTCCAGTACCACCTTTACTATTACAAGACCAATTTGCTACTTTTGTCTCTTACATCACCCAAACCAAATCCACCATCCAGCAATCCCTGGACACCACCCAGCTGTTATTGGACAGCCTGATGCAGCGCTACTTTGGATAAATCCCGGAAAGGAGGAGCCATGACCAACTTCGAATATCTGCTGAAAGAGCCGCAGTTTAAAACCTTTGCCCAGGTGGCAGTGGCCGCAGAAAAGATCACGCCCATGGATCCTTCTGCCGGGATTTTAAACTGCCGCCGTGCCATGGAGTTTGCCATTAAGTGGATGTATTCTGTGGATAAGGCGCTGGTGATGCCGTACCAGGACAATCTGGTGACGCTGCTGCACACAGAAGAATTCCGGGGACTGATGGACGAATCGCTGTGGAAACGGCTGGATTTTATCCGGCGCATGGGGAACCAGGTGGCTCACAGCAGCAAACCGGCCTCTTTGGAAGCGGCCAAGCTGTGCCTAAAGGATTTATATCTCTTTTTGGATTTCGTGGCCTATTGCTACGCTAAGGACTACGAAGAGCGCCCCTATGACGAGAGCCTGGTGGATAACCCCGTGCAAATGGCAAGCCAGGTGGAATTCCCTCAGGTGGATTTGAAAGCCCTCATGGCGGAAAATGCGGCGCTCAAAGAAGAACTGACAAGGCGCCGGGAAGCGCAGGCGCCCGATTATGTGGTAAAGCCGCTTGATCTGTCGGAATTTAAGACACGGAAAATCTACGTGGATGCCATGTTGCGGGATGCGGGCTGGACGGAGGGAAAAGACTGGCTGAACGAAGTGGAGCTTTCCGGGATGCCCAATGACTCCGGTATAGGCTATGCGGACTACGTGCTCTATGACGATGCCCACAGGCCGCTGGCCGTCATCGAGGCCAAGCGCACCTGCGTGGACGTATCCAAAGGACGGCAGCAGGCCAAACTCTATGCGGATTTACTGGCACACAAGTACCATCGCCGGCCGGTGGTATTTCTCACCAATGGGTTTGATACCCGGATCGTGGACGGGCAGTACCCGGAACGGCGGTGTGCCGCCATCTGGTCCAAGCGGGATTTGGAAAAATGGTTCAACCTGCGCTCTATGCGCACGGGCTTGCAGCATATCGTGGTGGATAAAAAAATCGCCGGACGCTACTACCAGGAAGCGGCGGTAAAGGCCGTGTGCGACAGCTTTGACCAAAAGAACCGGCGCAAGGCGCTGCTGGTGATGGCGACGGGCTCCGGCAAAACCCGGACGGTGATTGCCCTGTGCAAGGTGCTGCTGAACGCCGGCTGGATCCGGAACATTCTCTTTCTGGCGGACCGGACAAGTCTGGTGCTCCAGGCCAAACGGAGCTTTGTGAATCTGTTGCCGGATGTATCCTGCAGCAATATCACCGAGGATAAGGACAATTACGGCGCCCACTGCATTTTTTCTACCTACCAGACCCTGATCAATCTCATTGACGAGGCCCGGGACGAGGAGGGCAAAGTCTTTTCCTGCGGGCATTTTGACCTGGTGATCTGCGACGAGGCCCACCGCTCCATTTATAATAAATACAAGGATATCTTTAATTATTTTGATGCGCCGCTTGTAGGCCTCACGGCGACACCCAAGGACGAAATCGACCGGAATACCTATCAGATCTTTGAGCTGGAAGACGGGGTGCCCACCTACGGCTATGACCTGGCCCAGGCGGTGAAGGATGGTTTCTTGGTGGATTTTCAGTCCGTGGAGACAACGCTCCAATTTCTGGATGAGGGCATTGTCTATGATGACCTGTCCGATGAGGAAAAAGAGGCGTACGAAAAGAGTTTTAAGGACGAGGACGGGAACCTGCCGCCCTTTATCAGTGCCGGCAAACTGAATACATGGGTGTTTAATGCAGATACCATCCGAAAAGTGCTGGCCACCCTGATGGAGCAGGGGCTCCGCATCGACCACGGGGAAAAACTGGGCAAGACCATTATTTTCGCCAAGAACCATGCCCATGCAGAAAAAATCCTGGAGGTGTTCCACAAGGAATATCCCCATCTGGGGGATGACTATGCCAAGGTCATCGATAACACCATCAACTATGCCCAAAGCGCCATTGACGAATTTTCCGATCCCAATAAATACCCCCAGATCGCCATCTCCGTGGACATGCTGGATACGGGGATTGACGTGCCGGAAGTCTTAAATCTGGTGTTCTTTAAGAAAGTGCTGAGCAAGGCCAAATTCTGGCAGATGATCGGACGGGGGAACCGGCTGTGCCCGGGCCTTATTGACGGCAAGGACAAGGAGAAGTTTTATATCTTTGATTTCTGCAGGAACTTTGCCTTTTTCCGCATGAATAAGGGCAAGGCGGCGGTGAGCCAGATGGCACTGCAGGGAGCCATCTTTTACCTGGAGCTGTCCATTGTCAGCAAGCTTCAGACCCTGGAATACCAGACGGAAGAACTGCAGGCATTCCGAGCAGAGCTCATTGCTCACATGGTGGGAAAAGTGCAGGCGCTGGACCGGGAAAATTTTGCCGTGCGGCAGCATATCCGTATCGTGGATCGCTACGCTCAAAAAGAAGGGTATCAAACCGTCAGCTATGAGGACATAGAAAGCGTCAAAGAAGAACTGGTGCCGCTGCTCCTCCCGGATGATGACGATGCCAGTATCGTGCGCTTTGATGCCCTGCTGTACGGATTGGAACTGGCCAGCCTTAAGGGAAAAACCTACCCCAAGGCCCGAAAGGATCTCCTAAACCACGTGCAAGCATTGGCGGAGATTGCCCATATCCCTGCCATCCAGGAAAAGGCGGAGCTTATCCGCTGCATTTTGCATACGGACTATCTGGACCGTGCCGGGATTGAGGAATGGGAGACCATTCGCAAGGAACTGCGGAATCTGATGCCTTTTATACACAGAATAGTCGTCCGCTATGATACAGATTTTGCCGATACCATTACGGAGATGGAAGTGCACGATCCGGATCTCCATAACGATGACCTGAAAAATTACAAAGCCAAGGCAGAATTTTATGTGCTGAGCCACCAGAATACGCCGGCAATCGCCAAACTAAAAAACAACGAGCCCCTGACCGAAACAGACATCAAAAGCCTGGAGCACGTGCTGTGGAACGAACTGGGTACCAAGGACGACTATATCCGGGAGTACAAGGACAAAACCCTGGGCGAATTTGTCCGGGGCGTAGTGGGGCTGTCCATGCACGCCGCCAAAGAAGCATTCGCGAAGTATTTGGATGAAGTCACCATGAACAGCCAGCAGATCTATGTGGTGAACCAGATCGTAGAGTACATCGTCCAGAATGGGCTGATGAAGGACATGAGGGTTCTGCAATATGCCCCTTTTACCGACTGCGGCAGTATCGTAAAAGTATTCCCCGACCTCACCGTTTGGCAGGGCATTCGCCGCGTTATTGACCAGATTAACGCCAATGCGGCGTAAGCGGTGGTGGGGGAGTCGCAAGTCCAAATGTACAGAAGCAGAACGAAAGGAGCTGGCCATGAAAAACAATGCTATCAAGAAGGCTATTGACTACGAAGACCTGTTTCATGGCAACAAAAACCTTTGGTATGCCTATGAACAAAATGAGAAAGCGATAAAAGACTATAACTCCTTGATGGATACTAGTAGGAGAGAGGGCCTGGAAGAGGGAAGAAAAGAAGGCAGAGCGGAAGGAGAAGTTATTGGCGAGCAGCGGGGGAGAAACGAAGCCAAGGTGGAGATTATTCTCTCGTTACTAGCTGATAAAACACCTTTTGTCAAAATTGCCCAGTGGACAAACATGCCAGAAGAGAAAATCCGCCAGATTGCCAAGGAACATGGGCTGGAGGTTTGAGCGAGAATAGTTTCATGTGATGCGAATCAAGCACTTGCGTAAACGGCAGGGGCTTCTTTTATCCGCCCCCTTGGGGGAAATTAAAAAAGGCGGTACTTCCCTTTGCGCTTGGCAGCTTCTTTGTAAACCTGTTCATCCGTGCGCGTGGATACGATAATAATTTTCATCAAGGTATCTGTTTTTTCGATTTTGTACACAACACGAATCCCAAGATCACGGAATTTAATTTTCAGCAAATTGGTCAGGTTAATGCCTCTTTTATTCCCTAAAGGTTTTACGTATCCGCCTTCATGAACGGATACTGGATTTTGAGCAACCTTTTGTATCCCTTTCAATACTTGTACTTGAACAGAATGATCCAAGCGCTGCAAGTCTTTTTTTGCCTCTTCAAGAAATTCTATAGTCCACATCATTCGAGTACGGGATCCTCTGCTACAGCAAGGTCATTATGAGTGATCCCTAGTTCTTTCATGAGATCATCCATGGATGTAGTCGGCGTTTTATTTTCCGTCAGTCTCTTTGTTGCTTCCAGAAGCAAGGCATAATCTTCCTCTATGGTACTAAGCCGTTCGTATTCTTTTGGAGAAAGTATTACAGCGGCAGGCTGATTGTTTTTAAGCACAACGAGCTGGTTTTCTTCGTGAAGTCTGTCGAAAATTTTTGAGGCCTGTCCACGATTAAACTGTGTGATTGGAACAAGGCAGCTTAATATATCTGCACCATGAGTCATACAAATCCCTTCTTTCTATGATTCCTTACACACTAAGTATAATCTTTTTGACGACGAAAATGCAAGAAATAAAAACGATAAATAGTAATGCAAATAAAATGTGGCGTAATAGAGGACTAACAGTGAAATCTGGCTTATATAGCGGGATCCCAGCCCCCACCACCAGCAACAAATCCTGTGTGCTGGTCCCCCGCCCCCAAGGGGGCGGACTTCTTGAGGGTATACTCTGCTTTTGTCCGCCCCCTTGGGGGCGGGGGACCGCGTAAGCGGTGGTGGGGGAATGTCAACCAATCTAACTTGGACCGCGTAGCGGTGGTGGGGGCGTCGCAACTCCCAAATGTACAGAAGCAGAACGAAAGGAGCTGGCCATGAAAAACAATGCCATCAAAAAGGCTATCGACTATGAAGACCTGTTTCATGGCAACAAAAACCTTTGGTATGCCTATGAACAGAATGAAAAAGCCATACGGGACTATAACTCCTTAATGGATACCAGTAGAAGAGAAGGAGAGGCCATTGGAGAAAGGCGTGGTATAGCAAAAGGTGCCGCCGAAGCCAAGGTGGAGATTATTCTCTCGTTACTAGAAGACAAGATGCCTCTTATCAAGATCGCCCAATGGACAAACCTGTCAGAAGAGGAAATCCGCCAGATTGCCAAGGAACATGAAATTGTGGTACATGAATAACACTTCTTTCCGTTGACGGAACTGGGGAAGAAGTGTATAATAAGGGCTACAAATTGCAACAGGCAATGACAGAAACAGTAGCTTTTCTTTCGGTACAGCGACCCGGGGGCGGTGGAAGCCCGGGCGGGAGAGGGAAAAGGGAAGATCATTCTGGAGCCGGTCTTTGAAGAGGAGTAAAAGACCCCGGGTTATGACCGTTATCTCATAGAAAGTGGCAGCGTTGCTGTCATGAGGGTGGTACCACGGGTGCAAAGTCTCGTCCTTTCGGGGGCGGGGCTTATTTTTATTGGAGGTGTCGACGTGAGTAAAAAAGAAGACAAATACAGTGCAACTTTGAACTTGCCCCAGACGGAATTTCCTATGCGGGCAGGGCTGCCCCAGCGGGAGCCGGAGCTCTTGGATTTCTGGTACAAGAACGATATCTATGGGGAAAAACAAAAATTACATGCAGGGCATAAAAAGTTTGTACTGCATGACGGGCCTCCTTATGCCAATGGGAATATCCATATGGGCCATGCCTTAAATAAGGTGCTGAAAGATATTATTGTAAAGTACAAATATGCCCAGGGTTATGATACCCCTTATGTTCCTGGCTGGGATACGCACGGTATGCCTATTGAGCATGCCTGCCTGAAAGCCACCGGAGTAGACCGGCATAAATTGTCCGCTGTGGCTTTGAGGAAAATGTGCCGGGAGTATGCCCTGGGATGGATTGATACCCAGCGGAAAGATTTTAAGCGGCTGGGTGTTTTGGGAGACTGGGATCATCCCTATGTAACCTTGGATCCGCATTTTGAAGCGCAGCAGATCCGTGTCTTTGGCGCTATGGCCAATAAAGGCTATATTTATAAAGGCAAAAAGACGGTTTATTGGTGCCCTCATTGCGAAACGGCCCTGGCGGAAGCAGAAATTGAATATGCCGACCAGAAAACCCCGACCATTTATGTAAAATTCCCCCTAAGCAAGGATAACGGCAAACGGCCAGCGGGTACAGAAGGGAAAGCGGCCTATATGGTGATTTGGACCACGACGCCCTGGACCATTCCTGCCAACGATGCCATTGC
Organism: uncultured Acidaminococcus sp.; assembly: GCA_900554515.1. Classification (GTDB taxonomy): domain Bacteria; phylum Bacillota; class Negativicutes; order Acidaminococcales; family Acidaminococcaceae; genus Acidaminococcus. Next base: position 41,956 of record USHN01000005.1, read on the forward strand.
CCTTAACCCGGACTTTGACTATGCCTGGGTGGAATATAACGGGGAAGTTCTCATTATGGCCGCGGATCTGGTGGATAAAGTAGCAGAAGAATGCGGCGTAACCTTTGGCAAGGTGCTGGGCACCACCAAAGGTCGGGATATGGAATACATGGAATGTGAACATCCTTTCCCGGAATATAACCACCGGAAATCCCTTGTTGTGCTGGCGGACTATGTCACTTTGGAATCCGGTTCTGGCTGCGTACATACAGCTCCTGGACACGGGGACGTGGACTATCTCACTGGTCTTAAATACAATCTGCCCATTCTCTGCCCGGTGGACCAAAAAGGCTGCTTTACGGACGAAGCCGGGGAACTGTTAAAGGGCAAATTTGTCTTTGACAGCAACGGATTGGTCATTAAACACCTGGCAGAAACCAATACGCTATTAGGCAAAAAGAATATTCACCACCAGTATGCCCACTGCTGGCGCTGCAAGAACCCCATTATTTTCCGTGCGTCGGAACAATGGTTCTGCTCGGTGGACGGGTTCCGTGACAAGGCGCTGCAGGCCATTGAAAATGTGCAGTGGATTCCTACCTGGGGAGAACAGCGGATTCATAATATGGTGGCCGACCGGCATGACTGGTGTATTTCCCGGCAGCGGGTCTGGGGTGTGCCCATTCCCATTTTCTACTGCGAGGATTGTGGGGAACCGCTGATTAACGAAGCCACCATTGAAAAAATTGCCTCTATTTTTGAAAAAGAAGGCTCCGATGCCTGGTGGAATCACACGGCAGAAGAACTTTTGCCGGAAGGCACCAAGTGCCCCAAGTGCGGCGGCACCCATTTCCGCAAGGAAAAGGACATCATGGATGTGTGGTTTGACAGCGGCTCTTCCCATATGGGGGTGTGCAAGGTCCGTCCGGAACTGGAATGGCCTGCCAGCATGTACCTGGAAGGCAGTGATCAGCACCGCGGCTGGTTCCAAAGCTCTTTGCTCACCAGCGTGGCTGTAACAGGCCGGGCTCCCTATGACAGTGTTCTGACCCACGGCTACGTGCTGGATGGGGAAGGACGCAAGATGAGTAAATCCCTGGGCAACGTGGTGGTTCCCCAGGAAGTCATTTCCCAGTATGGGGCAGATATTGTCCGGCTGTGGGCGGCTTCTTCCGACTACAAACAGGATGTGCGGATTTCTCCTGTGATCTTAAAGCAGCTGGCAGAAGCGTACCGGAAAGTGCGGAATACCATCCGGTATATTCTGGGCAATACCTCTGATTTTGATTATCAGAGCGAAAAAGTTCCCTTTGCGGAAATGGAAGAACTGGATCAATGGGCGCTCATGCGCTTTGAGGCTTTGAAAAAAGCGGTGACCGATGCTTATGAAGCCTATGACTTCCATGTGCTGTTCCATGCCATCCACAATTTCTGCACGGTGGATATGAGCGCTTTCTATCTGGATATTATCAAAGACCGGCTGTATACGTCCAAAAAGGACAGCAAGGGACGTCGTTCTGCCCAGACGGCCATGTACCAGATTCTGGAAGAACTAATGGTTATGCTGATGCCTGTCCTGTCCTTTACCATGGAAGAAGTCTATGCGTACATGAATAAACCGGCAGATGCTCTTAAGAGTGTACAAATGCTGCCCTGGCCGCAGCCCCATCCGGAATACGAAAAAGAAGGGCTGCAGGAAAAGTGGGATGCCTTCCTTGCTGTCCGCAGTGAAATCACGAAAGTCCTGGAAGTGGCCCGTCGGAATAAGACCATCGGCAACTCCCTGGACGCCAAGGTGGAACTATATGCGACCGGAGACGCCTACAAAGATTTGCAGGCAGTAGAAAAAGATCTGGCTACGCTTTTGATTGTTTCCCAGGCTGAGCTCCACGAAGGCGTGGGCGATGCGGGAGAAAGCACCGGGCGGGAAGACCTGAAGGTTTTGGTAGAAGCCGCCGAAGGAGAAAAATGCCAGCGTTGCTGGACCCACAGCACCACGGTGGGACAAAATCCGGAGCATCCTGAACTGTGCGCTAAATGCTGCGCAGCTTTGGAATAATCCGGGACACTTGCTACAATAGAAAAAAACAGATTGTCTTTCTTGACAATCTGTTTTTTTTCGTTACAATATACATAACGGAGGTATTGTATTATGATGCACGAAAAGACAATGCGGGACAAGGAGAGCAAGAAATATCAGGACCTGATCACGCGGCTGAACCGGATTGAGGGGCAGGTGCGGGGCGTGAAACGGATGCTGGAAGAGGATCGGTACTGCGTGGATATCCTGACGCAGGTCAGTGCCATCTCCAACGGACTTAATGCGTTTAATAAAAAACTCCTGGCTGACCATATTCACAACTGTGTGGCCAAAGATATCCGGGCCGGGGATGACACGGTGGTGGATGAACTCTGCGAAACGCTGCAGAAACTGATGAAATAAAAATGCGGGAAAAGACTCCGGGCAGTACAAATCTTTTGTCCGGAGTGTTTTTTCATCTTGCACGGGATAGTTGTGCATGGTATAATGGCGCGTAAGAACTAAAAAAATGGAGTCCATTTTGAAAGAGAGGATGAGTAATTTGAAAAAACAGTTGTTAGCTGTGGTTATGGCGTTAATGGTCGGCTGCGGAACCAGCAGCGTCGTGGTTCCTGCCACTGCCTATGCCGCTGAGACCATCGGCTACGTAGATTTAAATACGGTGTTTTCCCATCACCCTGAATTCGCTTCTGCCCGGGCTGCTATGAACCTGGAACAGCAGAAAGCCCAGAAAGAATTTCAGGAAAAAGCACCCAGCCTGGACGATAACGGCAAACGGGCACTGGACAATACCCTGAGTGAACGGATTGCCAAAAGAGAACAGGATCTGTTTAACCCCATCCGGAAGAAAATTCTGGATGCCGTACACAAAGTGGCTAAGGACAAAGGCATCACCACTGTGCTTACCGCTGGCGCTGTTGTAGACGGCGGGACCGATCTGACCAATGATGTATTAAAGGCAGTTGGCGCAAAGTAATTTCATAAAAATTGAGGGGGCATGCCGCAAGGCATGCCCTTTTCTGATCTCTTGACAGTGAAAAGTGTATTTGATAAAATTACAGTATAAATTTTTGCGTAGTTTTATTTGGTAAGACGAGCAAGAGGAGGCTTTGATCATGGAGTTTTTACATGTTACGAAAGATAATTTTGAGACTGATGTAATGAAAAGTAGCAAACCGTTTGTGGTGGGCTTTTCTGCTGTATGGTGCGGCTATTGCAAACGCCTGAAACCCGCCATGGGGCAGCTGGCAGCAGAAATTGCCGATAAAGTTTCCTTTGGCAGCGTGGATATTGATGCGCAGCCGGAACTGGCCCAACGCTTCCAGGTGGAGACCATCCCCAGCCTGATGCTGGTAAAAGACGGCAAATGCAGCGAACTTTTGGTGAACCCGCCTTCTAAAGCTGCCGTGAAGGATTGGCTCACGGAAAAAGGTGCTTTATGAGCAAAGTGTATGATGTGCTGATTATCGGCGGTGGTCCATGTGGCTATACCGCTGCCATTTATGCCGCAAGAAGCGGCCTCACCGCAGCCGTGGTGGAAAAATTAGCCCCGGGGGGCCAAATGTCTACCACCAGCCAGATTGAAAACTATCCGGGATTTCCTGATGGGGTTGATGGCTTTACCCTGGGGGAACAGATGCAGCAGCAGGCAGAAAAGGCCGGGGCGGAAACGATTTACGCCGAGGTGCGGAAAGTTGATCTGGCCGCTGCTCCCAAAGTTGTGGAAACCAGCGAAGGTGTGCTGGAGGGGAAAACCGTAATCATTGCCACCGGTGCCAATCCCAGGAAACTGGGCATTGCCCAGGAAGACAGCCTGATTAACCGGGGAATTTCCTACTGCGCCACCTGCGACGGAGACTTTTATAAAGGAAAAACCGTGGTGGTCAACGGCGGCGGCAATACCGCTGTAGGCGATGCCTTGTACCTGGCCAAACTGGCCAGCAGCGTAACCTTGGTGCACCGGCGGGATGCGCTGCGGGCGCCTGCCAGCAGTGTGGAAAAATTGGAACAAAGCGGCGTCAAAATTCAGTGGGACAGTGTAATTACGGCCCTTACAGCAGATAAGAAATTAACCGGTGTGGAACTGAAAAACGTTAAAACCGGTGAAACGCAGGTGATTCCTGCTGATGGCCTGTTTGTTGCCATCGGGCGTGTTCCGGAAAGCGGACTGTTTAAAGGACAGGTGGAACTGGATCCCAGCGGCTATGTCGTCGCTGGAGAGGATACCAAAACTTCCCTGCCGGGTGTTTTTGCAGCAGGGGATGTGCGGACCAAAACTGTACGGCAAATTGTTACCGCTGTGGGGGATGCCGCCGTGGCTGTTCACTATGCAGAGGACTATTTGAACCGGCAGAAATAAGAAGAGAGGGAAGCAGGCTGTACTTCAGCCTGCTTTGTGCAGGTTACTATGAAAAGTGATTTTATTGTAGCAGTCCATACCCTGGTGTATTTGTTTCACCGGAAATGCCTTGCCTCCAGTGAGGAACTGGCGGAAAATATCTGCACCAATCCGGCCCGGGTACGCAAGATTATGGGCAAGCTGAAAAAGATGGGGCTTGTCACCACCCGGGAAGGCCATGTAGGCGGGTACTGCCCCAAAACCGGACTGGAAAAAGCCAGCTTATATGAAATCGCAAAGGGTATGGATACGGTCTTTGTGGATACGAAATGGCGCAGCGGCAATGAAGATATGGAGTGCTTTATCAGCAGCGGCATGGGCGGTGTGTTTGACCATTTGTACGGGGAATTGAATGCATTATGCCTGGAACGGCTAAAGACGGTGACGCTGGAAGATATCACCCGGCAAATTGAGGATCAACAAGTCCGCAGCCATGTGGCCTGCCACGGAGCCCGGGATGGAGATTGCCCGGCGTGGAAAAATGTACAGGCCCATCAGAAAACCTGACACGTATTTGTGCTATAATGGTGCAGAATACGATAATGAGGTGATACCATTGAAAAAAGTGGGAATTGTAATTGTAGCAGCTGCACTGGCGATGGGGCTTCATATGCCGCCAGCTATGGCAGACCAGCCACTGGATACGATCCAAATCGCAGGAGTGGCTACGCGTACCGTGGATCCGGATATGGCGACGGTGCAGTTTTCTTATGAAAAACAGGGAAAGACCGTGGAAGAAGTCCGGCAGGCCGGGGCAGACAGCAGCAGTAAATTCATGCATGCCATGCTGGCCCAGGGCATTGACCGGAATGATATTTCCACGTCCTACTATGATGTGTCTCCCCAATATAGCTATGACCGCAGCGGCAGGCAAAATCTTGTGGGATACGCCATCACCCAAGGCTGGAGCGTAAAAGTAAAAAAACTGGCCCAACTGGGAACGGTTATCGACAAAGGCCTTGCCAGCGGCATTAACCGGGTGGACCAAGTCAAGTTTGGTTTGCAGAATGAAGACCTTTTTAAACGGCAGCTTCTTGCCCAGGCGGTGGAAAATGCCAAATATACGGCACAGGCCGTAGCCAATGCCGGCGGAAGGGGCCTGGGCGTGATGCGTGAAGCCAGCATTCCTTCGACTTCTGTGGTAGAGCAGCCTCTTGTAGGGGCCAGCCTGCGCATGAACAAAATGGAAAGCGCCGATGCGGCAACGCCAACGGAACTTGCTCCTAAGGCCTTGACCATTTCTGTACGCGTTAATACCCTGTTTGCACTGAACTAGGAGAGGATATGGGAGTAAAACCAATTCTGATTTTAGGCGCTATGACGAGCGAAGTACAGGTGCTCCTGCATGCCATGAAGCAGGAAGAAACTTTTTCCATGGGAAGCTTTCTTTTTTGGAAAGGCAAGATGCGTGATACGCCCGTCGTACTGGGGCAGACCGGTATTGGAACTGCCAGTGCGGCTGCGGCTACCGCTCTGGGGTGTGAAGTTTTTCGCCCTCAGCTGGTGGTCAATGAAGGAACGGCGGGGGCCTATACAAAAGATTTGCATCCCTATGACATCGTAGTAGGGACATCGTATTACAATGCGGATGCGATTCATACCTCGCTGAAAGGGAAGACGCTGTACCTGGATCTTGTGGCGCTGGAAAGCAGCGGCAAGGAAGCGGAGTACACGGACGCGGAGCCCTTCTGGAGAAAAACGGATGACACGTGGTCGGCGTGGCTGTATGCCCAAAACCGGTCCTATAACCGGGGCAAAGTGGCAAAAGGCCGTATCGCTTCCGGAGACCAGTGGAATGCTTATCCGGAAAAAATTGAGGAACTGGCCAGAAAAACCGGAGCGCTGTGCGAAGAAATGGAATGTGCAGCGGTAGGGGAGATTGCCCGCAGGTACGCTATCCCGTATCTGCCAGTACGGATTATCTCCAACAACAACCGGCTCCAGGAAGCCTTTGACGGGGAAACAGCAATTGCCCTGCAGGAATGGCTGGCGGCTCTTTTTGCGAAAAGAGATCTGCCTCTTGTGACGAAGCTTTCTTAAAATCGAGAGTTGCCAATCCCTAGGAAAATATGATACAATGCACTGGTATCCCTAAAGGGAACCATGAAAGCAACCCTGGCTCTGCTGTACGAGACTCCGACGGCGGCACTAGCCATGGCGGTTACTTAATCTAAGGAGGAAAGAAACATGTTAACACCTGCAAGAAAAAAAGAATTGATTGAAACCTACCGTATCAACGAACAGGATACCGGATCTCCGGAAGTCCAGATTGCCATCCTGTCTGAACGGATCGGCTATCTGACCGAGCATCTGAAAAACAACAAGAAGGACCATCATTCCCGCCGCGGTCTGTTGAAAATGGTTGGGCAGCGCAGAGGCCTTCTGAACTATTTGATGAAGAAAAACATCGAACGCTACAGAAGCATTGTGGAAAGACTGGGCCTGCGGAAATAAGAGTTGGAACTAAGCACCACTTCCTTCGGGAGGTGGTGCTTTTTCGCAGAGAATAAGAGCCCTTGCGTTCATAGATTGGTATGGAAAGGACGATGAAACAAGCATGCAGGCAGACTATGGCAACTGGATCACGGGAAAACAAGTAAAAAATTATGGCATACGTATGGGGTGCAGTGCGGCTTTGATGCTGCTTCTGGGCTTTTGGGGCATGGGCATGAGCACTACGCTGCGGCTTATCATTATCTTTTTTACGGCCATGGCAACGGCGTTCTTTTTTCAGCGTTTCCAAGTGGAACGGGCCCGGTTTCAGGCCTTTGCATTTAACGGGCCCCATTCCGTCTCCCGGCGCATCGTGGATAAAATCGCAGAAGCCGTGCAGTTGCCCGATCATGCCAAAGTCCTGGAAGTAGGGTGCGGCCGCGGGGCACTGGCGCTGGCGGTGGCAAAAAGGAATCCTACGGCCATGGTGATCGGAATCGATCCCTATGATCCCAAGGCGGATCCGGAAAATACAAAGGAAGCCGCTGAGGTAAATGCCAAGGCAGAAGGGATAAAAAGAGTGGTTTTTTTGTACGGAAACGCCCTCAAGGTAGAATTCCCGGATGCTACGTTTGATTTTCTACTGAGCAATTACGTCTATTCCCAAGTTCCTGTGGAGGATCGGCTGAGCCTTTTAGTGGAAAGCTTCCGCACTCTTAAAAAGGGCGGGCGGTTTTTGATCCATGATATTTTTGCGCCTGGCGTATATGGTGGGGACAGGGAATTTCTCCTGCGTCAGCTGCAAAAACTCGGGGACGTGGAAGGAGAGTTCTTTCCTACAGATGACGGCAAATTTATGACAGCGGCGGAAGCCAAAAAGCTGGACCTGACAGGCAGCGCCCTGCTCATCGGGCGAAAAAAATAAGAGGAGTCTATGGCAACTGTACATCACTTTACCGAAGGAAAAATTTTACAGCCGTTGATCCGCTTTGCACTCCCTGTATTAGCCGCACTGTTTTTGCAGGCCGTCTATGGGGCCGTGGACCTGTTGGTGGTAGGGCATTTTTCTGATGCGGCACAGGTTTCTGCCGTTTCTACCGGCAGCCAGCTGCTTATGACCGTAACCAATCTGGTGGCTGCCATGTCCATGGGGTGTACGGTGGTATTGGGGCAGCAGATCGGAAAAAAAGAAGAGATAAAGGCGGGAGAAACCGTAGGCGCGACCATGGCACTGTTTACTGTGGGAGGAATGCTGCTCGCCGTATTCATGGCCGTTTTTGCGCCGCAGCTTTCTGGCTGGCTGCAGGCACCGCCGGAAGCCTTGGAAGCTACCATAAGTTATATCCGGATTTGCGGAGCCGGGATGCTGGTAGTGGTAGCATACAATTTAATTTCCTGCGTGTTTCGCGGGATAGGGGACTCCATGACACCGCTGTTTGCGGTTATGGTCGCCTGCGTGGGCAATGTATTCGGGGACTTGGCACTGGTAGCGGGCTTTCATCTGGGCGCGGCGGGGGCTGCGTTGGCAACCGTTATGGCACAGGCCCTTAGCGTGGTTCTGAGCCTTATGGTCATCCGGACAAAGACGCTGCCGTTTTCTTTTTCTGTGCGGAAAAATTTCCGCTGGCATAAGAAACTTATCCGGCAGATTGTGGGCATTGGGGTTCCCATTGCGATTCAGGATTTCATGGTCAGCTTGTCTTTTTTGATTATTATGGCGATCGTTAATACGCTGGGTGTGGTGGCATCTGCCGGCGTGGGGGTCGCGGAAAAAGTATGCGGCTTTATCATGCTTTGCCCCTCGGCGTTTATACAGTCTTTAGCGGCCTTTGTGGCACAAAATTATGGCGCCGGCAAAATGGAACGGGCTGCCCGGGCCCTGCGGTATGCCATTTTGATTGCTGTCAGCCTGGGCTGCTTTATGAGCTACGGGGCGTGGTTTCACGGGGATGCTTTGTCCGGTCTTTTTTCACAAAACAGCCGAATTATTGAAGCGTCCTGGGATTATCTGCGGGCTTATGCCATTGACTGTATTCTCACCCCTGTGTTCTTCTGTTTCATCGGGTTTTACAACGGCATGGGCCAAACCCGTTTTGTGATGCTGCAGGGAATTTTGTCCGCCTTTTTGGTGCGGGTGCCGGTGAGCTATGCCATGAGTTTGTGGCAGCCGGTTTCCTTGTTCCATATAGGCCTGGCAACGCCTTTATCTTCTCTGCTGCAGATTGGGCTGGCATTTTGGTTCTACCGCTACTTGCAAAGAAAGAGATGCCGGGGATTCTTAAAAACTGCTTGACAAAGCATATTTTTTTGTGTATGATAAACAAGTCAGCCGGTTCTATGGAGTGGTACTCAAGTGGCTGAAGAGGACGGTTTGCTAAATCGTTAGGGGGGTTACACCTCGCGAGAGTTCAAATCTCTCCCACTCCGCCATTTAACATTTAGGCTCGTCCTGTGGGACGGGCTTTTTTATTACAAGAAATAGCATATGGGGAAGGCAGGTTAGACGGGTTTTCCTACAGAGGATTTTGTCTTGCACAAACGACAGATTTCCACCATACTATAGAGGAACAGGAAGGAGACGGTGATGAGAACGAAACTTGTTTTGGCCGGATTACTCTTTTTCGTGATTGTAGGCAATGTAACCGGAGGCTGGACTCCCATGGGTAGCTGTGCTGCCGTTTTAGGCGGGGTAGCCTTGGGCCTGGAATTTGTCAAGGACCGGGATAAGAAATCTACTAAAAAAGGCCGCACCAAAGGAGAATAAACCGTGACAGACAATAAACCACTGCTTTCTGCCGTGGAAAAGTACCGGCAGCAGCACGTGTATCCCCTCCATACGCCCGGGCATAAAGGGGGGCGTGGTGCGGATAACGACCTCCGGCATCTTGTGGGAGGCGTGGCACTTCAAAGTGATGTCTCCTTGATGGCGGAGCTGGATGATCTGCATCATCCATCAGGCTGTATCCAGGAGACAGAAAAACTGGCGGCCCGTCTCTACGGATCTGACCGGTGCTTTTTGGGTGTCAATGGCACCACAGGGCTGATCCACAGTATGTTGCTGGGGGCCCTGCGGCCGGGAGATAAAATCATTCTTCCCCGTAACTGCCATCGCAGCGTACTAGGCGGATTGATTTTAGGCGGATTGGTGCCTGTATATTTGCAGCCGCCCTATGACGATGCCTGGCATATGGTTTTACAGATTACTCCGGAACAGGTGGAACAAGCTTTCCGGGAGCATCCGGACAGTAAGGCTGTGTTTCTGACCACGCCGGATTATTTTGGCCTGGCAGCAGATACTAAAAAAATTGCAGAAATTGCCCATGGGCACGGTGCGATACTGTTAGTGGACGAAGCCCACGGGCCTCATCTGGGATTTTCTGAGAAACTGCCACCTTCTGCCATGGCCTGCGGGGCGGATGCGGCGGCCCAAAGCACGCATAAAATTCTGGGAGCTATGACCCAGTGCAGCTTGCTGCAGGTCAGCTATAAACGGCTGCGTCCGGAAATGATGGAAGCTGCGGCAAGCCTTATGGCGACTACAAGCCCCAATTATCTCTTAATGGAATCTTTGGATGGGGCACGTGCCCAGCTGGCGGCGTGTGGTAAAATGATGGCAGAAGCCTCTATCCGGGCCGCGCAGCGGCTGCGAAAAGCGCTGTATACCATTCCCGGTCTGCCCGTTCTGGACCAAGAACTGATTGGAAAGGGCGGCGTTGTGGCTATGGACCCAGGGAAAGTGACCATCCGTGTCAGCGCTTTGGGTGTGACAGGGCCGGAAGCGGCGGATGCCTTGCGGCAAGCGGGCGTTGCAGTGGAACTGGTGGACGAGGAACATGTTTTGTTTCTTGTTACCTATGCAGATGAAAATCCGGAATTTCCTGCTGTGATCAAAAAAATTGTTGATACCTTGCAGAAGATTCGTAAACCAGAGCATATCATTTTACCGGCAGAGCCTGTAAATAGGCTGCCTGAGCGTGTGCTCCTGCCGCGGGAAGCGTTTTTTGCAACGCATCATCCGGTGGCTTTTTCGGAGACGGCAGGAAAAATCGCAGGGGAGAGCATTAGTTTTTACCCGCCCGGGATTCCCGTTGTGATGCCTGGCGAGAAAATTTCGACGCAGCTGCTTTCTTATTGTGAAGCGATGCGACAACGAGGGCTGATTGTCAGTGGTCCGAAGGATCCCTCACTGAAGCAGATTGAGGTTATAGTATGAGCAAAAAAGGACTGTTTTTAACGCTGGAAGGGCCGGATGGTGGTGGCAAGACCACCCAGGCAGAGAAAATTTCCCAATGGTTCCAACTGTATGGCAGGGAAACCATTGTGACACGGGAACCAGGCGGTACGGAGCTGGCTGAGCAGCTACGGGAATTTGCCCTGGATCCGGATCGCTCCCTGTCCCCGAAAACGGAAGCGCTGCTGCAGCTGTCCGCCCGGGCAGATCATGTGGATCAGGTGATTCGTCCTGCGTTATCGGCTGGTAAAGTGGTGATTTGCGACCGGTTCAGTGATTCCACACTGGTCTACCAAGGCGTGTTAGGCGGTCTGGATCTTTCTGAGCTGCGCCAATTGGGGAACTTTGCAACGGATCATCTGGTGCCGGATCTGACCATCCTTCTGGATGGGGACCCGGAAGCCTTATTGCTGCGCCGCAGGGCCCGGGGGGCGGTGGATAAATTTGAACTGGCCGGGCTGGATTTTCAGCATAAAGTACGGCAGGGCTATTTGGCACTGGCCAAAGAAGAACCGGAACGGTTTTTGGTGGTGGATGCCTTGCAGAATATGGCAGTCATTACGGCAGAGATTGTAAAACAGCTGGAACGCTATAAATAAGAAAGGGCAGGCTATGTGGGACGGGATCATCGGACACCAGGAGAATAAGGCGTTTTTGGAGCATATGCTTCAGGGGCAGCGCAAAACCCCGTCCTTACTTTTTTACGGTCCGGAAGGCATCGGGAAAAAGAAAATAGCACAGCGCTTTGCCAAGGCGTTTTTATGTCTTAGAGATCCTTTACACATGTGCTCGTGCGAAAGCTGCCGTGCCATGGAGCAGGGAGCCCATCCGGATTATTTGCAGGTGGAACCCCAGGGGGCTTTTATTGTGCTGTCCCAGATCCAGAACCTGGTGAAAGTGGCAGCAATGGCACCGGTGCTCAGCCCCTATAAAGTGTGCCTGATTGATCAGGCCGACAAGATGAATGAAGCGGCCCAGAACAGTCTTTTGAAACTACTGGAGGAGCCGCCTGCATATTGGTTATTTATTCTAGTAACCGATCATGTGGAACGGCTTTTGCCAACGATTCGCAGCCGGGTCATTCAGCTGCATTTTGCACCGCTGACGAAAGCAGAAACCCAGGAAGTATTGGAACGCCTGCCTTCTCTGCCCAATGCAGCGCCGGGGGATGAAACCTGGCAGGCGTGGACGGCACAAAAAAAGATTTTGGCATCTCTCGCAGGGGGCAGCGTAGGAAAAGCCGTAGCTATGTTTCAGGCTAATGCCCTGAAACTTAGAAAAGAACTTTTGGAAATACTGGGACACGTAGGGCAGGGGGATCTGCTGACGTTTATGGCAGGGATTCCGCTGGTACTTCGCAGCGAGCGGCAGGAAAGTCTTGTGATTCTTGAACTGCTTGCTCTGCTGCTGCGGGACGGGCTGGTTCTTAACACCCATCTGACGGTCCCTTTATATAATGAAGACCTGCGGGGGAAACTGACCGCACTTTTTGCCAAGTGGCCAATAGAAGCACTCCGCAGTGCATTGGATATGCTGCAAGAAGCCCGGCAGGGTGTGGGTTCTTTTGTGAACCGGCGCCTGGTGCTGGAAGCTTTATTTTTACAGATCGGAAAGGAGGTGGCCCATGGTCACCATCGTGGGGGTCCGGTTTAAACGGGCCGGGAAAATTTATTATTTTATACCAGGAGACTATGCACTTGTCATCGGGGACCACGTCATTGTGGAAACTGCCCGGGGGATTGAATATGGAACCGTGGTTTTGGGTCCGAGGGAAATGGAAGAAAGCCAGGTCGTGCATCCCTTGAAAAATGTGGTGCGGAAAGCAACGGAAGCCGACGACCAGAAAGCGGCAGAAAACCGCCGGAAGGAAAAAGAAGCCTATGCCATTTGCGAGAAAAAAATTGCCGCCAGGAAGCTGCCCATGCACCTGGTCAACGTGGAATATACGTTTGACGTAGGAAAAATCGTCTTTTATTTTACTGCAGATGGCCGGATTGACTTCCGGGAACTGGTAAAAGACCTGGCAGCTGTGTTCCGTACGCGGATTGAGCTGCGGCAGATCGGAGTGCGGGACGAGGCCAAGACCTTGGGCGGCATTGGCTGCTGCGGGCGGCCTTTGTGCTGCGCCAGCTTTTTGGAAGATTTTCAGCCTGTCTCTATTAAAATGGCTAAGGAACAAAATCTTTCCCTTAATCCTACCAAGATTTCCGGGATTTGCGGCCGTTTGTTGTGCTGCTTAAAATATGAAAGCGGGATGTATTGTGACCGCTGCCCCAAGAAAAAGAATCAGGAGCGGGAAAAACAGATTATCCCCAAACCTGGTATGAAAGTGGTTACCCCCAGCGGGGAAGGTATGGTTATGCGGATCAGCCGCCGGGAACAAATGGTGGCAGTGGAATTATCCCCGGGAAACCAGATTGAAGTGGGCTGGGATGAAATCGTGGAAGTGGTTTCCCAGGCTGAAAAGCCACAGCATCGTTCCAATCATCGGGGAGATAAACGTGGATAAAACGCTGCGGTTGGACTGCCTGCCGGATGGAGTAACAAAAATCTGGCAGGACCCCACGGAATTTTGCTTTACCACCGATGCAGTATTTTTGGCAGCCTTTCCCCATGTGGTGAAAAATGCCAAAGTACTGGACCTGGGGTGCGGTACGGGGGCCGTGAGCCTTTTGGTTCAGCAGCGGGGGGCCGGCCATGTGCTGGGCATTGACAATAATCCCCGGATGGTGGCACTGCTACAGAAAAGCATAAAAAGTAACGGACTTACTCAGACGATGGAGGCAAAGCAAATGGATGTGCGGGCGCTCCCGCAGCTTTTTACCAGTGAAACCATGGATCTGGTGCTGGCCAATCCTCCCTACCGGATAGGGGGACGAAAACGCAGAAATGGAATGGCAGCCTGTCACGAAACAGATACCACACTGGAAGATTTTTTTCGGGCGGCGTCCTATGCACTGAAAACCAAAGGACGTTTTGCTCTGGTGCAGCTGCCGGAGCGGTTTACGGAAGCGGTGCTTTTAGGTGCCAAGTACCATTTGGAATTGAAAAAACTCCAGTGGGTGCATGCCAAAGTGGAACGACCGGCCTGGATCTTTCTGGCGGAATTTGTGAAAGGGGGGCACCCCGGACTGACGGTGCTGCCTCCTCTTGTTATGTATACGCCTGGTGGCGGCTATACCCGGGATACCTTGACGTATTACGGGAAAAATGAGGCATGATCATGGAAGCAAAAAAAGGCATTTTGTATTTGGGTGCCACGCCTATCGGCAATCTGGAGGATATGACATTTCGGGCTGTGCGGATGCTTAAGGAAGCGGACCTGATTGCGGCAGAAGATACCCGGCATACGAGGCAGCTGCTGAACCATTTTGAGATTCATGGCAAACCGATGCTGAGCTATCATGAAAACAACAAAGAAAAAGCGGGACCAGTTTTGCTGCAGGCACTGGAAGAAGGGAAAAACGTGGTGCTTGTCAGTGACGCCGGGTTTCCTGGTATTTCAGATCCGGGGGAAGCGGCCGCTAAAGACGCCATTGCCCACGGATTTTTGGTAGTCCCCATACCGGGAGCAAATGCGGCCTTGACGGCATTAGTGGCTTCCGGACTTGGAACCACTCCATTTTTCTTTGGTGGTTTTTTGCCTAAGACAAAAAAGAAGCGGATAGAGCAGCTGGAAGCATGGAAAACCATTCCGGCGACTCTTATCCTCTATGAAGCACCCCATCGCATCCGGGAAGTGTTACAGGATATTAAAGATGTGTGGGGCGATCGGGATATGGCCATGTGCCGGGAACTGACCAAGATTCACGAGGAATTTTTCAGAGGCAGCATTGCAGAAGTAAGACAGCATTTGGAAGAAAGTCTGCCCCGGGGAGAATTTGTATTGGTGATTGCACCGGAAAAGGCAGAACCAGCAGCGCTTACAGAAGATCCGCTGGTCGTTGTGAAACAGTTAGTGGCAAACGGGATGGATAAAAAAGAGGCCCTTGCCCAAACGGCTAAACAGTATAAAGTCCCCAAACGGGAGTTATATAACAGACTGGTGCGGGAAAAGGCGGCACAAGGAGAATACGATGGAAAAGTGGCTGGCAGTCAGCATTAAAATTACACATGCAGCCGTAGAAGCGGTGGCGGACCTGTTAGAGGATGTGGGGGCCCGCAACGGGGTCGTGATTGAAGATCCCCAGCTTTTAAATGACCTGCGGCAAAGTGATACCTGGGAATTGTGCGATATCCCGGAACAGGAAAATCCAGAGGTGGTGACGGTAACGGCCTACTATCCGGAAAGTGGGGAATTGCAGGGAAAACTGGATCGCATAGAGCAGGGCTTGGATACCATTGCCCAGCGCATTGGAGAGTTCCGCTTTGGACCCACGCTTTTTCAAACCATCAGCGAGAAAGATTGGGCAAACCAGTGGAAACAATTCTTCCATACTACGCACGTGGGAAAGAAGATTGTGATTAACCCCTCCTGGGAGAACTATACCCCCCGGCAAGGGGAAAAAGTTATCGTCCTGGACCCGGGGATGGCTTTTGGTACCGGGACCCATGCTACTACCAGTATGTGCATTCAGCGCCTGGAGGAATTGGTGGTGCCGGATATGGTTGTCTTTGACGTGGGAACTGGCAGCGGGATCCTGGCTATGACGGCGGCACTTTTGGGAGCCCGGCAGGTGCACGCTGTGGATATTGATGCCAAGGCAGTGGACGTCGCCCGGGAGAACATTGCGCAAAATCACCTGGATGGCACCATCACAGTAAGCCAGGGCAATCTACTGGATGCAACGGACGGAAAAGCAGACCTTATCGTGGCCAATATCATTGCGGCCGTTATTGTTGCGGTGATGCCAGAAGTGGTGGCTAAGTTAAACGATCACGGGCGTTTTTTGGCCAGTGGGATCATAGAAGAGCGGCTGCCGGAAGTGGAAGCAGCTGCAGCAAAACAAGGCCTGCAGATTTTGGATGTACACCGCAAAGCAGGATGGTGTGCTGTGACCATGGGAAGGACAAAGTGATGTACCGCTTTTTTGTAAATCGGGATTTTCAAGATAGCATGTACATTGATGGACAGGACGCCCATCATATTACCCATGTGCTGCGGCTGAAACAGGGCGAAAAGATCCAAATTGTCAGCCTGGATCAGGTCACTGCTGTAATGGAAGTCACAGGTTTTAAAGATAACCAGGTACTGCTGCAAGTGGTGGAAACCATGGAGCCCAATCATGAGCCGTCTGTAAAGGTCTCGCTACTTCAGGGCCTGCCCAAGCAGGACAAAATGGAGTGGGTGATCCAAAAGGCGGTAGAATTGGGGATTCATACCATTTGCCCTGTCATGATGGAACATTCTGTGGTACGGCTGGATGCGGACAAAGCGTTAAAAAAGCAAATGCGGTGGGAGAAAATTGCGGAAGCAGCGGCTAAACAAAGCAAGCGGGACAGCATCCCGCAGGTAAACCTACCGCAGCCATTCCGTGAGGCAGTAGAGGCTTGTGACGCAGAACTTAAAATCGTGGCCTACGAAGTGGAAGATACCCGGGGCATCCGGGAGGTTCTGCACGCCCACCAGGGAATTCATTCCGCCGCTTTTTTAATCGGCCCCGAGGGGGGCATTTCCAAAGAGGAATTTACTTTTTTACAGGAACAGGGATGGCACAGTGTCAGCCTGGGGCCTCGGATTATGCGCACGGAAACGGCAGCCTTGGCGGCGCTGACAGCCATTATGTACGAGACGGGAAATTTGGGAGGATAGAACAGGGCAAGATGAAAACCATTGCTTTTTATACACTGGGCTGCAAGGTGAACCAATCGGATACCGCCAGCATGGAAAAACTGTTTGAGCAGGATGGGTTTTCCGTGGTGCCGTTTGACGAGGATAATCCGGCAGATATTGTGCTGATTAATACCTGTGTGGTAACGAACGCCGGACAGGGGAAAAGCCGCCGGATCATTCACCGGGTCAGCCGTATGGATCCCAAACCGCTCATTGTGGTAACTGGCTGCTATCCCCAGACATCCCCGGATGAAGTATTGGAAATTCCAGGTGTGGATATTCTGATCGGAAGCCAGGACCGGAAACAGGTAGTGGAACTGGTTAAACAGCGCCTGGAAGAAAATCCGGAAGCTGCCCCGCTTAACACCGTGCATACCATGAATGTGGGAGAAGCCTTTGAAAACATGGAGGCGGCGGTGGACCAAAGCCGCAACCGGGCCTTCCTAAAAATTCAGGAAGGCTGCGACCAGTACTGTGCCTACTGCATTATCCCCTATGCCAGGGGACATCTCCGCAGCCGCAGCCTGGAAGATATCAGGCAAGAGGTGGCCCGTTTGGCGGAAGGCAATTTTCAGGAAATCGTTTTAATCGGTATCCATTTAGGCTGCTATGGCAAGGAAGATCCCAAAGGTCCCCGGCTAAGCGATGCAGTAAAAGCCGCTTTATCCGTTCCCGGTGTGCCTCGCTTCCGTCTGGGCAGTCTGGAAAGCGTGGAAGTGGACGAAGCGCTGCTTGCGCTGATGGCGCAGGATGCGCGGCTATGTGCCCATTTGCATCTGCCCCTTCAGGCAGGCTGCACGGAAACCCTGAAACGGATGCATAGGCCCTATGATACGCAAAAATTCAAGGCGCTGGTAGACCATATCCGGGCTCTTGTGCCGGATGTAGCGATTACCACGGACGTGATCGTAGGCTTTCCAGGAGAAACGGAGGAGGATTTCCAGCAATCCCTTGCTTTTATAGAATCCATGGGATTTGCCAAAATCCATATTTTCCCCTATTCTCCGCGAAAAGGGACGCCTGCCTCCCTCATGCCCGGCCAGCTGACCAATAAAGAAAAGCAAAACCGGGTGCACCGCCTGGAGGCCATTGATGCCAAAAGCAATTTGCAATATCGTTCGTCCTGGCTGGGCAGAAGATCCACAGTACTATGGGAACAAAAAAATAAAAAAACAGGCCTTTGGGAAGGACTGACACCGCAATATTTGCGCGTCTATACGGACAGCCCGGCAGCCAGCAAAGGGAAAATCACCCCTGTTCTCTTGGAAACTATCTATGAGGATGGGCTAAAGGGTGTTATAATAGAGTAAATCTGTAGGTATAGGGGGGCGAAATTATGGCGGACTGTGTATTTTGTAAAATCATTTCCGGCGAGATTCCCAGCAAACGGGTTTACGAAGATGAGCAGGTGATTGTGATTAACGACATGAATCCTGGGGCACCGGTGCATGTACTGGTGATTCCCAAGGAACATACCGAAAATATCCTGACAGCCTCCCCTGACGTGCTGCTCCATGTGAAAGAAATCCTGCCGCAATTGGTCAAACAGCTGGGCCTTGAGGAAAAAGGCTTCCGGGTCGTAGTCAATACTGGATCCTGGGGCGGCCAAAGCGTGCCCCATCTGCATTTCCACATCCTGGGCGGCAAAGAACTTGGCTGGCCTCCCTGCTAATTGTTTGTTGACATAGCACCTGGTTATAAGGTATAATAACAAGGTGTTAATGTTAAATTACACTTCCCGAAAGAGATCGTGGAGGGAGGGATATAGATGGCTACTGAGATCAGAGTTGGCAAGACCGAGTCTTTGGACAGCGCGCTGCGGCGTTTCAAACGTGCTACGCAGAAAGCTGGCGTTCTCTCCGAAGTACGGAAACGTGAACACTACGAAAAACCTAGCGTTAAACGGAAAAAGAAGTCTGAAGCTGCCAGAAAGCGCAAAACCAGATAATACGTTTGGGGGCGTGCACTGTGTCTTTACGGGATATTCTACAAACCGATATGAAGCAGGCCATGAAAGACCGTGACAAACTGCGGCTAGCGGTGCTACGGATGGCTTGGGCTGCCATACGGAATAAAGAAATTGACGAAAAGACCGAATTGAAGGATGACCAGGTACTGGCTGTCCTCAGCAAAGAAGTCAAACAAAGAGAAGATACCATTTCAGAGATCCAAGACGCTAACCGTCCGGATTTGGTAGAAAAGAATCAGCAGGAAATTGACGTGCTGAAACACTACCTGCCCCAGCAGTTAAGCGACGAAGAACTGAAACAAGTGGTGGAAGATGCCATTGCGAAAAGCGGCGCCAAATCCATGAAGGATATGGGCAAAGTGATGGGAATGGTCATTGAGCAAACCCGGGGTAAAGCCGAAGGCAAACGGGTCAGCACCATGGTAAAATCTCTCTTAGGTTGAAACCAGACAGAGGAACAGGGGAATGTCCAGTGCGGATGTTCTCCTGTTTTTTCCACAAGCAGCGCATATAAGCAGTTAAAAGAACGGAGGCAATCTCATGGAAGAAACCTACAGCAGAAAGGAATCCGCTTGGGCGCGGATGGATGACAAAGAACGGATCGCCGTCATGGAATATGGGGACCGGTATAAAAAGTTTTTGGATACGGCCCGGACAGAACGGCTGGCAGTGAAAGAAATTTTACGCCAGGCCGAGGCAGCCGGCTTTAAACCACTGTACGATTGCACAGAATTAAAACCCGGGGATAAGGTGTACTGGAACCAGAAAGGAAAATCCTGCATCCTGGCTGTCATTGGCACAGAACCGGTATACGAAGGACTTAAAATTGTAGGCTCCCATGTGGATGCACCCCGGCTGGATCTAAAAGGAAATCCGGTGCATGAACAGGATGGAGTAGCCTATTTCCGTACCCATTATTACGGCGGAATCAAAAAATACCAGTGGCCCTGTATTCCCTTGGCATTAATTGGTGTGATCTATAACAAAGCAGGAGAAAAAATCGAAATCAATATTGGTATGGACGAGCAGGATCCGGTATTCTACATCACGGATCTTTTGCCCCATATGGCCCAGGATCAGATGAAGAAAACGCTGGCGGAAGGGGTTACGGGCGAGCAGCTCCAGGCTGTAATTGGCTCCCATAATGACCATGATGAAAAACTGCAGGACGCTGTGATGAAGCTCCTGAAAGAAAGATATGGGATTGAAGAGGAAGATTTTACCACGGCAGAACTGGAACTGGTGCCGGCTATGAAGAGCCGGGACGTGGGCTTTGATCGTTCTATGATTGCCTCCTATGGGCAGGATGACCGGGTATGCTCCTATGCCAATCTGGAAGGAATTTTGCAAGCACTCCCTGGCACCAAAACCCAGGCAGCCCTTTTTACCGATAAGGAAGAAATCGGCTCCTATGGCAATACCGGCATGGAGTCAGCCTACTTCGTAAAATTTGTTATGAAACTCTTGGCTTTGCAGAACCGTGGCAGCCTATTGGATTTCTATGAAACCATGGAACACAGCGAAATGCTTTCTGCGGATGTGAATGCCTGCATGGATCCCATGTTCCCGGAAGTTACGGAAAAAGACAATTCCTCTCTTTTGGGCTATGGGATTGCCCTTACCAAATACACCGGGGCCCGGGGCAAAGCCGGCAGCAACGATGCCAATAGCGAATTTATGCAAAAGGTGCGGCGCATTTTTAACGAAAATGGCGTTGCCTGGCAGATCGGGGAACTGGGCAAGGTGGACCAGGGCGGCGGCGGTACTATCGCCTTTATGCTGGCGGACTGGGGCGTAGAAGTGGTTGACTGCGGGACGGCTATGCTGAGCATGCATTCCCCGTATGACCTTTTGTCCAAAGCCGATGCCTATGAAACCTATCGTGCCTATAAAGCTTTTTATGAAAGCAAATAAGGCTTCCATTCAATGGTCTTCCTTAGCCTTAGTAGGACCATTTTTTCATGGGACGAAAGATTGTCATGGTTTCTTCATTTGACAGGGCGGGGATTGATGCTATAATACAACTTGTACTAATAAATGCATATGCGGGCAGCCTGGTTGTCTGAACATCGGGCTGCTTTTTGCTTGTAAAGAGGCGTCTATGGAGTGAAGAGAAAATATTTGCGGCAATTCGTATGTCTTTCTGTCAGCGCGTGTATCCTATGCGGGAGTGCTGCGCTGGCTTCTGCGGCAGTCCGGGTAGGAACGGATTCCAACCGTGACAAGGACCAGACCGTCCAACTGACACTGCTTGGGAAACCGAATGCGGTGGGACAAGTGGCGCTTTCCCGAAAAAGCAAGGTGAAAAGCGGCCATAAATCCTGGCGGGAGCGGGTCAAAGAACGGGAACAGCAGCGCAAACAAGAACAAGAGGATGAAAACGGAAACAGGGTGTATAACCCGGTAAGGGATAAAGCCCCCAGTGAGGGACTCTTTATCAAGGAAACCAATCTGCAGTTTCGAGGAAAATTATATGTCCGGCCTCGGACGGATATGATCGTCATTCACCATGTAGGCGTTCCCAGTGGGGATATTTCTGCCGCCCAGATTCACCAGGCCCATTTGAAAAATGGCTGGTGCAGGATTGGCTACCACTATGTTATCCGGAAAAATGGCATTATTGAACGCGGGCGGCCGCTTGTGACCATAGGGGCCCATGCTTACGGGCAAAATGATCATACGGTGGGGATCAATGTAACCGGAAATTTTGAATGGGAAAAGCCAACCACATATCAACTGAAGGCACTGGCCAACCTGGTTACGGCGTTGTGCAGAATCTATCATTTGGACCCCAATATGCATACGGTGGTAGGACACCGGGATGTGAATGATACGGCGTGCCCTGGGCGGAACTTGTATGCCAAACTGCCGGATATCCGCTGGCAGGTGCGCAAAAATCTGCACTTGGTGCGGTAGGCATATCATTGACAGAGTGGTGAAAATTGTCTATAATTTTTTAGATACGAAGGAAAAATTTCCGGGGCAGTAACGGGCGCCGGCGCAAAGAATAGGGAGAGTTTTGCATGAAAAAGTTAACGGGTAACGAAATTCGCCAAAAGTTTTTAGATTTCTTCAAGGAGAGGGGCCATTTGGTTTTACCCAGTGCGTCTCTGATTCCTCATGATGATCCTACGCTTTTGCTTATTGGCGCTGGGATGGCGCCGTTAAAACCGTATTTTACGGGTAAGGTGAAACCGCCTTCTCCCCGGATCACTACCTGCCAGAAATGCGTCCGTACCGGTGATATTGAAAACGTAGGGCATACGGCCCGGCACCATACCTATTTTGAAATGCTGGGCAATTTTTCTTTTGGGGATTATTTTAAGAAAGAAGTCATTCCCTGGGCTTGGGAATTTTTGACCAAGGAACTGGAACTGCCGAAAGAAAAACTGTGGATCACAGTGTATCCTGATGATCAGGAAGCCTATGACCTGTGGCATGATGTATGCGGCGTGCCGGCAGAACGGATCGTGAAACTGGAGGACAACTGGTGGGAAATCACCAGCGGTGGTCCCTGCGGCCCGGATTCGGAAATTCACATTGACTTGGGAGCAGATAAAGGCTGCGGCAAGCCTACCTGCGGCCCTGGGTGCGACTGCGGCCGTTTCCTGGAATTATGGAATCTGGTATTTACCCAGTACAATAAGGAAGCTGACGGCAGTTACACGCCGCTGCAGCACAAAAACATTGATACCGGGCTGGGACTGGAACGGGTGGCGTCCGTATTGCAAGGCGTTCCCAACAACTTTGAAACGGACTTAATCTTCCCGCTGATCCAATATGCCTGCGATATATCCGGCAAGCACTATCATGAGGATCCCCAGACGGATATTTCCCTGAAGGTTATTGCGGACCATGCCCGTTCTCTTACCTTCATGATTGGGGATGGCATTCTGCCCAGCAACGAAGGCCGTGGATATATTTTGCGCCGGGTACTGCGGCGTGCTGTCCGCCATGGCCGGCAGATCGGGATTACCAAGGAGTTCTTGGCAGGAGCAGCGGATCTGGTCATCTCCATGTATGGGGACTACTACACAGATCTGAAAGAAAAGCAAAGCTATATTGAAAAAGTCATTACCATGGAAGAACAAAGCTTCCTGGCTACGCTGGAACAAGGGACAGCCCTCTTAAATGAAAAAATTGACCTGCTGAAGAAAGCGGGGGAAACCGTACTTTCCGGTGCCGACGCTTTCCAATTGTATGATACTTTCGGTTTCCCTTGGGAACTTACAGAAGAAATTCTGGAAGAGCAGGGTATGGGCATGGATAAACCGGGCTTTGATGCTGCTATGGAAGCACAGCGTGACAGAGCACGGGCGGCCCGTAACGACCAGGAAGGCAAGCCGGTTCTGTACGATACACGGCATTTGAAGCTGGGCACACTAACGGTGGCAGAAGACAGCCACGAAGGAACGGTAGCCGCCCTTTTCCCGCTGCGGGAAACCCAGGCTGTACCCAAAGGGGAGCATGGGGACGAACTGGCTGTGATTTTGTCCAATACGGCTTTCCATGCGGAAGGCGGCGGACAGCTGGGAGATAATGGCCGCCTGGTAGGAACGAACGGTATTTTTGATGTACTGGATACTAAAAAACTACCGGATGGCACTACCATTCATTTGGGAAAAGTGGTGGAAGGCTCCCTGTCCACGGGAGACAGTGTAACCTTTGAGGTGAATTTAGACCGCCGGGCTGCCATTGCCCGGAACCATACGGCTACCCACCTGCTCCATGCGGCACTGAAAAAAGTGCTGGGAGACCATGTGAACCAGGCTGGCAGTTATGTGGGGCCGGATCGGCTGCGTTTTGATTTCTCCCATTTCTCCCCTGTCAGCAGTGAGGAATTGCTGGCAGTGGAAGATCTGGTCAATGAAAAAATTCTGGATGCCATTGACGTAGAGATTTCCGAACAAGATCTGGAGGAAGCCAAGGCAAAAGGCGCCATGGCCCTTTTTGGGGAAAAATATGGTCGCATTGTGCGGGTAGTGAACGTGCCGGGCTATAGCATGGAACTGTGCGGCGGTGTACATGTAAAAAATACTTCCAATATCGGTATGTTCAAGATCCTGTCTGAATCCAGTGTAGGATCCGGAGTGCGGAGAATTGAAGCCGTTACGGGAACAGGCGCTTTGCAGTATACCCGGGAGTTGGAATCCATCCTTGCAGAAGCAGCTGATACCGTAAAGGGCCGCCCAGGCAATCTGGTAGAGCGGATCCATGCCCTGCAAGAAGAAGTACGCAGCGATAAACGGCGTGCTGATGAAGC
The DNA here is from genome assembly GCA_900554515.1 of uncultured Acidaminococcus sp. Classification (GTDB taxonomy): domain Bacteria; phylum Bacillota; class Negativicutes; order Acidaminococcales; family Acidaminococcaceae; genus Acidaminococcus. The sequence continues at coordinate 66,043 of USHN01000005.1, forward strand.
AGAACGGAAACTGCTGGCAGCAGCTGCCCAGAATGTGACTGCCGGAACGCGTACCATCCAAGGAGTGCCTGCCCTGGTACAGGAAGTCAACGTAGCCGATGTGGGGGCCTTGCGGCAGATGGGGGATACCCTGCGGGATAAGACCGGCGGCGTAGTGGTGCTGCTGGCACCTGTTGCTGACGATAAAGTGAATGTTCTTGTCATGGCTTCCAAGGAAGCGGTACAAAAAGGCATTCACGCAGGTAAGCTAGTGAAAGCCGTGGCCCAGGTTATGGGCGGTAACGGCGGCGGTCGGCCGGATATGGCCCAAGCCGGCGGCAAAGATAAGAGTAAAATCAAAGAAGCTATGGAACAGGCCTGGAGCCTGATTGGGGAGCAGATCCACTAAGAGGGTGAAGCGATGGACGCAGAGGAAAAAGTAAAGGACCAGTTAGGAAAAGCCCTTTACAAACTGATGGAAGAAAAACCTCTTCGCAAAATTACCGAAGAGGAAATCGTCAAAGCGGCAGGAGTATCCCAGAAGGAATTTACAACCTATTTTCATAGTCGGCGGGATTTAGCCCATTGGGTCTATGTGCATATCCTGGCGCTGCATGGGAAAGATATCATGCGCAGTCACTGCTGGTCTGAGGCGACATATAAAAAATTCCAGCTGTATGCCAAACATTTGAAATTCCTCCAAAATCTCTATACCAGCTGCGACGTGGAACGGGTACGGGAAACTAACCGGCGTTTTGTACGGGATGCCTATCATTATCTGCTGAGAACCCAGGGCGGCGATTTGAAAAATCCCCATGTGCATTTTGCCGTAGAAATGTTTGTAGTGGGCGGCGAGGAAATGACCATGCGCTGGATCCTGGATGGCATGAATGTTCCTATTGAAGTCATGCTGGTGTTGTTCCAAGAAGCGGTACCCAAAAATATCACACACTATTTTTATTGAAGAAGGATGCGGGGTTGTCGCGTAGCGTGGCAACCCCTTTATGTGCAAAAAGGGAGGTCATAGTCATGAGTCATATTTCACAGGAAACTACCATGTTTAAACCGGTCTCGGAAAGCAAAAGCGTAGCCGAGACGATCCGGGAAGTTGCCGATGCCCTGAAAGAAAAAGGCTATAATCCCATTGACCAGCTGGCAGGGTATCTTTTGAGCGGAGATCCAGCCTATATCACCAGCTACAAAGATGCCCGACTAAAAATCCGCCGCTATGAGCGGTACGAACTCTTAGAAGCGCTCCTGCAGCGGTATTTAAAGGAGCCTAACGCCTGATGCGGTTTATGGGACTGGATTTGGGGACTAAGACCATCGGCGTTGCCGTCAGCGATGCCATGGGACTGATTGCGCGGGGTGTGGAAACCATCCATCGCAAAGGAGAAGAAAAAGATTTGGCACGGCTCAGGGAGCTGGTGCAGCAGGAAGAAGCAGACGCTTTTGTCCTGGGATATCCCAAGAATATGAATGGGACCGTAGGGGAGCGTGCAAAGGCCAGTGAAGCCTTTAAGGCTGTTTTAGAAAAAGAGTTCCCTTCCATGCAAATTATCCTGTGGGATGAACGGCTTTCCACTGTGGCAGCGGAAAAAGTCCTGGTCGCAGCGGACGTGCAGAGAAAAAAAAGAAAGGGGCTCATCGACATGATGGCCGCTGTAGTGATTCTGCAAAACTATCTGGACAGCTTGGGGAGGAGTCTACATGGCAACGCATGAAGAGAAACTGGACGAAAAAATGCTGGAGTCGGAAGACCAGGGAGATCTGGTAGTTATCACCGACGAGGACGGCAATGAATCCTATTACCTGGAAGAAATGGTCATCCCTATGGATGGAAAGAATTTTGCCCTTTTGACCGCCGTACAGGAAGAAGAAGCGGCGGACGAAGCGGATGAGGTCATTATTGCCCGGGTGGAGTTTGACGAAAAGGGAGAACCGGTGTATCTGGATCCTACCGACGAGGAATTTTCAGCTGTGCGAAAAGCCTATGAAACCATGATGGACGAAATGGACGTGGAGTAAGAGAGCGTACAGGATGAAAAAGAAGTTTTTACCGATCTGTGCAGCCTTTGTGCTGGCCCTCTTGTTTGGCGCGTACTGGTATCTGAATTATTTTAATCCCAATACCAGCCTTGCGACGGGACAAAAGGTCCGTTTTACGGTTACTGAGGGTATGAGCACCCGGGAGATAGCGACACTGCTGCATGACAAAAAATTGATTCAGACCCCGGAATCTTTTCGTCTGGCAGCCAAAATCAATGGACTGGACAGCCATCTGCAGGCAGGTAAGTACGAACTCACTGCCGGGATGTCTAATAAAGAAATCATTGATATCCTGTCCCAAGGGCAGGTCCATACCAGCAGCTTTGCCGTTCCGGAAGGAGCTACCATCAACGAGATTGCCCTGAAATTAGAAAAAGAGCACTTGGGCAGCGCACAGACTTTCCGGAATGCTGCGAAAGACTATACGCTTTATCCGTACATGATCACCAGTGATCCTGCGGTTGTGTACAAGGCAGAAGGGTTTGCCTGCCCCGCTACGTATAATATCCCTGAGGGCACGGATGAAAAAGAAATCCTTGCCATGATGGTACGGGAATTTAACAGCAAACTGGAAAATACCCTTAAGGATGATCTACAGCACAGTGCCCGCCCCCTGCGGGACGTGGTGGCACTGGCCAGCATGGTAGAACGGGAAGCCACCCATAAAGAAGAAATGCCGCTGATTGCCGGCGTCTTTATTAAGCGGCTGGAAATTGGTATGCCCATTCAGTCTGATACCACCATTCAGTATCTTTTCGGGGCCCAGAAAAAAGAAGTCACCTTTGCGGATCTTAAAATCCAGTCCCCGTATAATACCTATCTGAATAAAGGCCTGCCTCCGGGCCCAGTGGGCAATCCCAGTATGGATGCTATACGGGCCGTTCTCCATCCTGTCATGAGCGATTACTTGTATTTTGTGGCGGATAAGGATGGATACCATCACTTTACCAAGACCTACAGTGAACATATGGCCATGATTCAGAAATTGAATCCAGGAGAAAAAATTGATCAGCCGTAAGGAGAAAATTTCGTGATAAAACCGGAACTTTTGGCTCCAGCAGGGAGTATGGATAAAGCCAAGATAGCGCTGTATTATGGAGCCGATGCCCTTTACCTGGGTGGCAAGGCTTTTGGACTCAGGGCCTTTGCTGCCAATTTTTCCTGTGAAGAAATCCGGGAGATTTGCAGTTTTGCCCATGCCATGGGGAAAACTGTTTATGTGACCGTGAATATTTTTCCCCATAACAGCGATTTGCCTGCATTGCCCCAGTATTTGAAAGACCTTGCGGCAGCAGGCGCCGATGCCCTGCTTATCTCGGATTTGGGGGTCTGGATGCTGGCACGGGAGATCATCCCTGACATGAAACTTCACGTCAGCACCCAGGCCAATACCACAAGCAGTGCAGCTGTAAAAGCCTGGGAAAAGCTAGGGGCGGATCGGGTAGTGCTGGCCCGGGAGCTGTCCTTGGACGAAATTGCTTCCATTGCTAAAGACACCAAGCTGGATCTGGAAGTCTTTGTGCATGGGGCGATGTGCATTTCCTATTCCGGGCGTTGTCTTTTGAGCAATTATTTTACCGGCAGGGATAGTAATCGGGGCGCCTGTGCCCAGATCTGCCGCTGGGAATTTTCCCTCACGGAAAAAAATCATCCCCAAGAAGCATTTCCCATTACTGAGGACGAACGGGGAACATATATTTTAAATTCCAAGGACCTGTGCTTGATTGATTATCTGCCCCAGCTTATGGCGGCAGGAGTCAAAAGTTTGAAAATCGAAGGCCGCATGAAGAGCGTTCACTATGTCGCCAGCGTGGTCAGTGCTTACCGAAAAGCGATTGACCTGTGCTGGCAGGATCCGGAGCATTATCATACGCCTAAAGCACTGCAAGAGGAATTGGAAAAGGTCTCTCACAGGCCCTATACCACTGGCTTTGCCGTGCAAAAGCCAGGACCTGCGGCACAAGTCTACGGGACAAGTTCGTATATCGCCGGTGCGGATTTTGTAGGGCTCATTAAGGCCTATGATATTGGGACGAACCGGGTAACGGTGGAGCAGCGCAACCATGTGAAAACAGGGGAAACTCTTGAAATTCTAACCCCTGGCGGAGAAATCTTTCCCTGGACGCTGTCCCATATGCTGGATAGCGACGGGCAGGCGATTGAAGCAGCTCCTCATGCCCAAATGCTTTTTACGGCTGACGGGGATCCCCGGATGCAGGAATTTTCCCTGGTGCGGCGCATAAAACCGCTTTTTTCGGAAAAATAGTGGGAAAGCCTTGCATAAACAGGGCCTTTCAGAGTAAAATAGACTAGTCGGCTAGCATGTTCCGGCCACAAGGAGAGCGTAATCATGGAACCATTGGAAAAACTGCGGGCATTGCTTGCTAAGGAAGCATGCGATGGCATGTTTATCCGGGGAGATTCTTCTATCCGTTATTTTACGGGGTTTACGGGGGGCGAGAGCCTCTTGTACGTAGATGCAAAGCGGGCCGTGATCATTACGGACAGCCGCTATACCCTGCAGGTGGCGCAGCAAGCTCCTCAATGCGAATGCCTGGAGCATCACCACGGCTTTTATCAGGCGGCAGTCCAGGTAGCGCAGCCCAGGCATCCCGCTCTGGATGGGGATTATTTTTCCTATACGGAGATGCAAAAATTATCCGATGCCTTTCCCGGAGTGTCCTGGAAAAACTTAAATCTGGTGGGGTTGCGGCAAGTAAAAACACCGGAAGAAATGCAGTCTTTGCGTAAAGCCGTTGCGATTTCAGATAAGGCCTTTTTACAGCTTCTGCCCCATATTAAAGCAGGTCGCCGGGAAAATGAACTGGCGGCTGAGCTGGAATACAATATGAGAAAACTGGGCAGCACCAAACCTTCTTTTGAGACCATTGTGGCATCCGGAGTGCGCAGTGCGATGCCCCATGGCATTGCTTCTGAAAAGGTAGTGGCAGAAGGGGACTTTGTGACCTTTGACTTTGGTGCCACCTATAACGGCTATTGCAGTGACATTACCCGGACTGTGGTTATAGGAAAAGCGGACCCTGGCAGAAAGAGATCTATGAAATTGTCCTGGAAGCCAATCTTTTGGGAGAGAGGACAATCAAACCTGGTGTAACGGGGGCCAGCGTGGATAAAGCCGTACGGGACTTTATCACAGAAAAAGGCTATGGGCCTAATTTTGGACATGGTCTGGGCCATGGAGTGGGTCTGGACATCCATGAAAAACCAGTCCTGAACCGCAGCAATGATGAGCCGCTTCCTGTAGGGGCGGTCGTCACTGATGAACCGGGTATCTACCTGGCAGGCAAGGGCGGCGTACGGATTGAAGATACCGTATTGGTAACTGCTGATGGCTGTGAAAAGCTGACTGCGGTTCCTAAAGAATTGTTAGAAATAAAATCCCTATAAATAAATTTATTTTTTTGGAGGTTGTACTTATGATTTCTACGAACGATTTTAAAACTGGCGTAACGGTTGAGATCGATGGTGATGCTTGGCAGGTCGTCGAATTCCAGCACGTAAAACCTGGCAAGGGCGCAGCTTTTGTCCGTGCCAAAATGCGCAATCTGTGCACCGGGGCTGTGGTAGAGCGGACTTTTAACGCCGCAGAGAAACTGGAAAATGCCGTGGTGGAACGCCGTGATATGCAATACCTGTATGAAAATGAAGGCATGTATGTGTTCATGGACAACGAGACCTACGAACAGATTGAACTGAATAAAGAACAACTGGGCAACGCCATTAATTTCCTGAAGGAAAACATGGATGCCAAGGTAACTTCTTTCAAAGGCCGCATCCTGGGTGTGGAACTGCCCAATACCGTAACGCTTACCGTCGTAGAAACCGAACCGGGGATCAAGGGCGATACCGCTACCGGCGGCAGCAAGAACGCCAAACTGGATACCGGGTATGTGGTCAAGGTGCCTCTTTTCATCAACGAAGGGGATGTGCTGCAAATCGATACCCGTACCGGGGCCTATATTGCGAGAGCATAATTGTACAAAGGGGTGCTGCTGCGGCAGTGCCTTTTTTGTTATAGTGGGAGAATATCATGAGAAAAACGATTTATCTGGTCCGACATGGGGAGACAGCCGCCAACCGGTACGGGATTCTGCAAGGCTGGAGCGATTTTCCCCTTTGCCAGGAGGGAGAAAAGCAGGCAAAAGAGCTGGCTGCACGTGCCAAAGGCGTACCGCTGGATGCTATTTATATATCGGACCTCATGCGTACCCGGCAGACTGCTGCACCACTTGCCAAGGAACGCAGTCTTTCCCCTGTGGTGCTGCCAGAACTTAGGGAAATTTCCTTTGGACGCTGGGAAGGACGTCCTTTTGAGGAAATGAAAAAGGAAGATCCCGAACTTTTACGGAAGCTGTTTCGAGAACCCACCCAGGCAGATATCGGGCAAAGCGAAACGGTGGAAGCCTCTCAAACCAGAGTGTGGGAGGCCTTCCGCCACATTGAAACGCATATGAAAGATGGGGAGACTGTCCTTGCCATCAGCCATGGCGGCATTTTGCGTGCGCTTTTATGTCATCTTTTATCCATGCCGCTGGATGCCATGTGGCGCCTGGGACTGGATAATACGGCCTCTGTCAAGGTAGTGTGCAACGATATTGCAGGCTACTGGGTGGAAGATTGGAATAACCGGGGGCCTCTGGTGCCGTGATAAGTTTTTCCTAATTTTACAAATAATGCATTCCGTATTACCCGGCCCGTTGCGACTATGGTATAATAGACAAAATACATAGAGTTTGAATGCGTAGAAATTTAGGAGGTTGAGGAATGACTAATCCAGTTAAAATTGTGGAAACCGTACTGCGGGATGGACATCAGTCCCTTTGCGCGACGCGGATGCGTACCAGTGATATGCTGCCCGTGCTGGAAGACTTGGACAAGGCCGGCTTTTATGCTCTGGAAGCATGGGGCGGGGCTACGTTTGACACCTGTCTGCGGTTCTTAAATGAAGATCCTTGGGAAAGACTGCGGACCATTCGCAGCCATGTAAAAAATACCAAACTGCAGATGCTGCTCCGCGGACAGAATATCCTGGGGTACAGCAATTATGCCGATGACGTAGTTACGGAATTTGTAAAGCGCTCCGTGGCTAACGGGATTGATATTATCCGTGTCTTTGATGCTTTTAATGATACCCGGAACCTTCGGACGGCGATGAAAGCCACCAAAGACGCAGGTGCAGAAGCCCAGGGCACTTTAGTGTACACCATCAGCCCCTACCATAAAGACAGCGACTATGTACGGCTGGCCCATGAATTGGTGGATATGGGAGCAGATTCCATCTGTATTAAGGACATGAGCGGGCTGTTGGCACCTTATGCTTGCTATAATCTGGTTACGGCACTGAAAAAAGAAATCAATATCCCTATCAACGTGCACAGCCACTGCACCAGCGGCATGGGTGCCATGACGATTTTAAAAGCAGTGGAAGCCGGTGTCGACCGGGTGGATACGGCGCTCTCCCCCTTTGCAGAAAGCACCAGCCATCCCTGCACAGAATCCCTGGTTTATACCCTGCAGGGAACGGAACGGGATACGGGTATTGATGTAAATGCGTTGTATCCGATTGCCGATCACTTTAAGCATGTTAAGGAAGACTTGATCAAGACCTTTAATCTGCCCAATACCAGCGGCGTGAATCCCCAGGTGTTGTCCTTCCAGATTCCCGGCGGCATGCTCAGCAACCTGCGCAAGCAGCTGGCAGAGATGGGCGTAGGCGACAAATATGATGCCCTCCTGAAAGAAATGCCTATCGTACGGAAAGATCTGGGGTATCCTCCTCTGGTGACGCCATCCAGCCAGATTGTAGGGTCTCAGGCTACGATGAATGTAATCTTTGGACGCTATAAGATGATTCCTAAAGAAGTAAAAGATATTGTACTGGGAAAATATGGCCGTACTCCGGCACCTATCAGTGACGAGCTGAAAGAAAAAGTACTGAAGAAAGGCCAGGAACCGATTACCTGTCGGCCGGCTGATCTAATTCCGCCGCAAATGGATAAAATGCGGCAGGAACTGGCAGATAAAGGCTATCCCAATGCCAGTGTGGAAGATGTATTGAGTTATGCATCCTTCCCGGAAGTTGCTTTGGAATTCTTCAAGAAAAACAGATAACGAAAAAGGTCACGTAAGAATGATGAGTTATTCTTACGTGACCTTTTGCTTTCCCTTGGCAGGCATCTATGCTACAAAGGGATTTTTAAAATTTACTCCAAGGATTCGAAGTAGGAGAAGCGCCAGCCTTTGGCTGTCTTTACATAGGGGAATGTAGCCTTCCGTGTCTCTACAACATTGGTCTTGCCATGAACAGGATCTTCCATGATGGGGGTGGAGACATTCAGGTCAATTTCCGTGGGGGACACCCGTTTGATATCAATGGAGCTGGTGCCTTTTTTGGGATCCTGAGGTCTGGCACCGGGCGCTACGTACAGCTTGCCGTCAAATTCCCGGTATAACCGGCTGTCGCTGATGATAAAGCTAGCCAGGGCATCGGTGAAGACTTCATGGACTTTGGATTTGAGTGCCATCATGGTAGGGAATTGTTTGTCAGCCACCGTGTAATAAATCATATATCCGGTGTCCTGTTTGTTTTTCCCGTCGGTTTGCAGGGGATGGTGGTCAAACCATTCGTAGACCGTATTGGCCTGCTGAAAGGCCTGGATAATTTCCTGATCCGTGGGGGCTTCCGGGGATGCGAAAGCAGTGGTGGCAGTAGCCACGACGAGGAGTACAGCAGCTCCTAATGTGCGTAGTAATTTCATAGATTCTCTCTCCTTTGTCATACTGTCTTTATTATAGCATCTCTCTTCTTTCCTGGGTAGCCTTTCCTTTCCATGTGGCTGCCTTGTGATGCACCTTTTATGCTCTTTATTGACTGCATCGTTTCAGGTATTGGGTGATGGCCCGACGGCTTTTAGGAATAAAGCTGCTATCCAATGAGAGGGGATCTTGGATCACTTTGGCATGGGTGAGCTGGTTCAGGTCGTTAATGCTGGTCTCGGCGCTGCTGCCTCCCTGCGTCACAATGGGGATGATAGTTTTGCCAGTAAGATCGGCCTCTTCAAGAAATGTTTCTACCGGCATGGGTAAAGTGCCCCACCAAAGCGGGTAGATTAAAATAATGTTCTGATAGAACGCCAGGTCTGGCAGTGCCGTACGCAGAGCCGAGCGGGCCTTTTCATTAAGTTCTTGGCGTGCTCGTTGTGTGGTCTTTTGATAATTTGCGGAATAGGGCTCTTTCACCTGGATGGAATAGATATCACAATGGGTGGCATCTTGGACCATTTCTGCCAGTACCTGGGTGTTGCCAAGGAGTATATTCCCATCTTTTAGCAGGGAAGCCCCAGAAACGGCATTGACATCTTCCGGGTATTCCGCATTGTCCCGCCAGGAAAAATAGACAGCTATGGTTTTTCCGGGAAGGGTGACTTGTTCTCCGGGCAGGGCCGTTTTTCGGTCGATCACAGCGGGACGGAACCAGTGACTGATATAGGAAGGGCCGACAATAGCAAAAGCAGCACCGGAAAGCAGCAATAAAAGGACCAGAACGGCTTTTTTGCCATGGATATATCGTGTCACATGAAATCCCAAATGCAGCACCATGAAAAAAAGGGCAAGGTAGGCTGTCCACTGGTGAATGCCGTGCCAGTTTGCCCCACTTTGGTGCAGCATAAGCACAGCTCCGGATATGGCGTTAAGTGCAAGACAGGCAGCAAAGAAAAGAATGACCAGGGCGTTACCCCTGCGGCGCCATGTCCATCTTCCCTTGTGCAAATTGGTAAAAAAGGGAGCATTGAATTTGCAGTGAAGTACAATCCCTGCCACGAAGATGCAGCCTAGCACAATATGAAGAAAGCGGGGCAGGAGTCTCCCGGAAGCTTCTACCAATAATAGCAATAAAAGAATAACGTCAAGAATTTTTTTGTGGGTTACGCGTGTCATAGAGGGTCTCCTTTAGTGTAAAGAAATGCCGTGCGGCACAGTACATACTTATTTGCTCCTAGCATTACAGCTTTACTTTGTCTTTCCATTTGCCGGTACGATATTCGGCATAACTCATCAGAAAATTGGCGCCCCAGCCTACAGGTTCTGCGATCCAGACCATTTGAATACCGTAGACAGGAGCCAGTGTCAGGGAAATTAAAACCCGCAGTGCTAGATTAGTCAGGTTGGCACAGGTAAAGACTTTCATGTCCCCGGCGCCGCGCAGTACGCCATCGACAGCCATTTTAAACCCGATCACGGAAATGAAGAGACCGACGAATTTTAAAAAGCTGGTTCCTGTGGCTAGGGCCACGGCAGAAACCTTGTCTCCCAGGAAAAAGCGAATAATGGATGCATTGCAGGTTTCCAGAACTACCAGGATAATCAATGCGTAGATCAGGACCAAAAGATTTGCGCTATGATAGCCGGATTTAACTCGTTCAATCTTTTTGGCTCCCAGATTCTGCCCCGTATAGGGACTCATGGCATTTCCAATGGCGTTCATGGGCACGGTACAGCAGTACTGGATCCGCATGGCAGAAGAAAAACCAGCAAGGGCTGCGGCTCCAAAACTATTGACCACACCCTGGACCAGCATCATGCCGATGCTGACGATGGATTGCTGCAAAATGGAAGGGAGAGCAATACCCGTCATCTTTTTTAACTGCCCGCTGCTGAAATAGTGCGGTGCCGTTCCCAGATCCCGGATCTCTCGTAAAAAAACCAGATACGACAAACAGGCGGAAATCCCTTGACTGATTAGGGTAGCCCAGGCGGCTCCGGCAACGCCCATGCCCAGGTTCCGCACCATATAAATATCCAGAAAAACGTTTAGCAGAGAGGAAAAAATCAGAAAAAACAGCGGGTATTTGGATTTTCCCAGGGCATTAAAGGTGGAAGAAATAATATTATACATGAAAAGAAAGGGCAGGCCAAGAAAATAGATTTCCAAATAAACGTCTGCCATCACAATACTGCTTGCAGGGGTGTGAAGCCAACGCATAATCTGGGGGCTGAGCACATACCCGACGAGACCCAACACGAGGCTGAGTCCAAGAAACGTAAGAAAAGCGGTATAAACGGCCTGTTTCATGTGGTCATAATCGTGTGCACCAAAATAACGGCTGATCAGTACGCTGGCACCGACGCCGCCACCTATGGCGATACTGATAAAAACTGTGGTAAGCGCATAGGAAGCACCTACAGCGGCCAGCGCTGCTTCTCCTACGTAGCGGCCTACAATGGCGGAATCCACTGTATTGTATAATTGCTGAAAAAAATTGCCCAGAATCATGGGCAGGGAAAATATAAAAAGCGCCTTCATAGGCGGATCGGTGACCAGATAATCTTTGTTGCCTTGCACATCCATCAGCTCCTTTGCAGGGGTTCCTGCACTTATAAGTGTACTCATTTTTAAAGGTCTTGACAAGCAAGGCATGATAAGGGCCTAATTTATAGGAACGTGTATAAGCAAGTATGCTATAATAAACACCGTGAGAAAGGAGGGGATTCGGTGAAACTAAGAAAAATAGGAAAAACATGCCTCCTGGCAGGTATGATTTGTTTACTTTCTGGAGTGTTTTCCGGAAAGGGCAATGCGGCGGAAAAGCTGCTTTTTGTTCCGCTGGATAACCGCCCGGTGAGCCTGGAATATACAGCAGATAGCTTTCGAAAAGCGGGGGTAGAGGTGTGCACGCCGCCAATAGCCTTATTGGCACCGGATCAAAAAAGCGGGGATCCGGAAGGGCTCTTACAATGGCTGGATCAGGAAGCACCTGGCAGCAGTGGAGCAGTGGTTGCTAGTGACAGCATGATTTATGGCGGCCTGGTCAACTCCCGGACCCATGAACTTTCGGAAAAGGTGTTGCAAGAACGGGCACAGAAACTGCTTTTCTTTAAGCATAGACATCCCTTGGTGCCGCTATATGTGTTTGGTACAGTGATGCGCTCTCCTAAATGGAGCAGCGCACCGGCAGAACCGGCGTACTATGCCCAATACGGTCCGCAGATTTTTCAGTGGGGCGCATTGCGGGATAAACAGGAACTGGGACTATTAAAGAAAAAAGACGAGCAGCAGCTGGCAGCGCTTGAACGCACCATTCCTGAAACCATCCGGAAGGATGTTCTTACCCGCAGGGCCAAAAACAGAAACGTGCTGCAGCTGTTGGCAGAAGGAATTCCAGAAGGAAAGCTGGATTATTTCCTCATTGGACGGGATGATTCGGCCCCTTATTCTGAAGCCCACCGGGATGCACGGCATCTTTTGGCAGATTTGCCCAAGGTGCCTTCTTACAAAATGCGTTCTTTTTCCGGGACGGATGAACTGGGAATGGTGCTTTTAAATCGGGCGCTGAATAAGGCACGAGGAACCGTTCCGTTAGTTTATGGCTTTTATGGACGAGGCATGGGGAAAGCTACAGTACCCAGTTATGAAGATGGTCCCATTGGACAAAGTTACCGGGAACATGTACTGGCAGCAGGTGCCTATCCAGCCCAATCCGCTAAAAGGGCCGATCTTGTGCTGGGTATGAATACCCGGTATGACGGGACAACGCCCGGAGCTGATACAACGCTGAATACGGATACGCTGGATCCCACGACCGAAGACTTTTTGGATAAAGCAGAGCACTACCTGCGGCAAAAGAAAAATGTGGGGATTGCCGATATTGCTTTCGGTAACGGAGGGAGCAACGCTCTGGTGAAAGAACTTTTTCACAGACAGCAGCAGTACGCCCTGGGCTCCTATGCCGGTTGGAATACGGCGGGGAATTCCCTGGGGTATGCCTTGGGACAGGGTCTATTGCGTCCGTATTTACGTGAGGCAGATCGCAAGACGCTGCTGGAGATCCGATATCTGGATGACTGGATTTATCAGAGTAAGGTGCGGCAGGCATTGCGCCAGAAAGTAATTTATCCTCACCAGTGGCCCGACGGTAAACTAACAGAGGAAGAAACGGCTGCGGCAGAAGCATATCTCACACCTGCCATGGAAAAAACGGCGGCCCCATTTTTAGGCGATGCTAGCAAAAACTACAGGTATCGCTTGCCTTGGCATCGTACCTTTGAAGTTTGGGTGTCTGAAAAGTAAACGGGAAATATAAAGGAGGAAGACCATGGGATATTACGAAGAAGCAGAGAAAATGCAACCGGAACTTGTCAAATTGCGGCGGGATTTCCACCAATATCCGGAAACCGCATGGACAGAATTTAGAACTACCAGCATTATAGCTACGGTGCTAAAACGGTTAGGCTTTGAGGTGTTGCTGGGTAAGGATATCCTGGATGAACCGTCCCGGATGCTGGTGCCAGATGAAAAAACGCTGGAAGCCTGCAAAAAGCGGGCGCTGGCAGAAGGCGCAGATCCGAACCTGGTAGAAAAAATGGATGGTGGACATACAGGTTGTGTTGGTGTGATGCACTTTAGCAGACCGGGCAAAACCGTGGGACTGCGGTTTGATATTGATGGTTTGTTCGTCAAAGAATCGGAGGAAGCAGATCACCGGCCAACCGCAGAAGGCTTTGCTTCCCATCATCCTGGCCTGATGCATGCCTGCGGCCATGACGGACACATTACCATTGGGCTGGCTGTGGCAAGACTTGTATCCTTGCACAAAGAAAGAATGGCCGGCACCTTGAAAATTTTCTTCCAGCCCGGAGAAGAAGGCGTAGTAGGGGCCAAAGCCATGGTTAATAGCGGTCTGGCCGACGACGTGGATTATTTTATCAGCGGGCATATCGGCTTGGGGGATTTTGAAGACCAGTCCTTAGTGATTATGGCAAAGGGCTTTTTAGCCACAGATAAAATTGATGCTGTTTTTACTGGCGTTCCAGCCCATGCCGGGGCGGAACCGGAAAAAGGGAAAAATGCCCTATTGGCAGCTGCACAAGCTGCTCTTGCTCTCCATGCGATTCCCCGGCATAGCAGCGGGGCTTCAAGGATCAATGTAGGCGTTATGGAAGCCGGTACCGGGCGGAATGTGGTCCCGGCAAATGCGGTGCTAAAATTTGAAACTCGTGGCGAAACGGCAGAAATCAATAACTTTGTAGCAGAAAACGCCTGGCGTATGGTGGAAGGAGCTGCAGAAATGTATGGAGTCAATGTAAAAATGATTCCTGTGGGTTCTGCCACTACTGCCCTTAGCAGTGAAGCCATGGGGAAAGAAATTTACCAGGTGCTGGAGCCACTGCATCAATATAAAAAATTGGTCTTGGAAAAAAAGATATCCGGCAGTGAGGACTGTTGTTATTTTCTGTCGCGGGTACAGGAACGGGGCGGACAAGCGGTCTATATGCTCTATGGTACGCAGGAGGCCGCAGGCCATCACCAGAGCCGGTTTGACTTTAATGAAGCAGTACTGTCCCAGAGTGCCGCTACTGTCACAACCCTGGTGGAACATTTCAGTAATAAGTAAGAACTCCTGCTAGGTTCAGAAAACATACAAAGGGAGCACAGAAACAGTGCTCCCTTTGACGTATAAGAAAAGTCTTTTACTAACGGAAGAATAACTTTATTTTTTTTACAGGAATCCTATTGACATTGGTAGTATGAAATGGTAATATAAAAAATTTTGACTTATTACCTCCTAATGTGTTAAACTATTCTTATAGGCATACAATGGATACGAGTTTTCGCATAGATACATATCCTGGACGGGGGAGGTAATAAGATGTTTGGCGTAGGTGATAAGGTCCTGTACCCTATGCACGGGGCAGCAGTGATCCAGGATAGGGAGGAAAAGCAAGTAAACGGGAAATCCGTGGAATACTTAGTGCTGGACATGCTTTTAAGTGACATGAAAGTCCTGATCCCCGTGAAAAATACGGAGAAGATCGGACTGCGGCCCGTTGTGCTGCAAACAACCCTGCCTAAGGTGGAAGAAGTTCTGAAGGCACGACCGGAAAACAGAATGAAGCAAATCACTTGGAACCGCCGCTATAACTTGTACGTAGATAAAATGAAAACCGGCGATATTTTTGAAGTGGCCGACGTGGTGCGGACATTGGCTGTGCAGGAGCAGGAAAAACGCCTTTCCGCCGGGGAGCGTCGGCTTTTAACCACGGCCAAGCATATTTTGCTCAGTGAGTTTATGCTGGTCAAAGACGTGGATGAGAAAAAAAGCGAAGAATGGCTGGAACAGTTTGTATAGAAACAAACGGAGAGGAAATGAAGATCCACTACCTCTCTACATAAACAAACAAAAAAGTCACTGGTTGGTATGACACTTATCGGCTCCAATTGCCGCAGAGGTCGTACGACACCAGTGACTTCCTTTTTTGTTCTTATTTAGCAAGCACTTTTTGTACAGCGTCTTCCAGTTGGGATTCGGGGACGGCACCCACAATTTCGCCTACCAGTTCACCGCCTTTAAAAAAGGCCAGGTAGGGGATGCTCATTACATGGTATTGCAGGGCCAGTTCTTGCTGCTCATCTACGTTGACTTTGCCTACTTTAAGCTGGTCAGCGTATTTATCTGCGACTTTGGCCACAATGGGACTAATCATTTTACAGGGACCGCACCAGTCGGCATAGAAATCAACCAGCACAGGACGGTCGCTTTGCAGCACGTCTTGTGCAAAATTTTCTTTAGTGAAGGTATATTCCACGTTGTTCCACCTCTTTCATTCTCTCAGGAAATGTTGTATTCTGTATGGGTATAAGTATAGAATAAGTAAATGTTAATGTCAAGTATACAGTTCCGGAGGTGGGAAACATGTTGAACGAATGGCGTGTGGGATTCTTGACACTGTGCTTTACGGTTTTCTCCTCCCTGCCTGCAGGGGCTAGGTATGCGTCCTGGCAGGATCCGGAGTATGATTTCACAGGGGTAAAAACCGTGTATCTGGAGCGTTTTGATTTTTCCAAAGTAAAACTTTCCAGCTTTAGCGGCAGCCAGGCTATGGAAACCTATTGGCGGAAGAAGGGAGCGGCTTTTACCAAAGTGAAAACCCTGCAGCCATCGGTAGAAGTTCCCAGGGCCTTATTGGTTAATTGAAAACCCCGCCATAGTGGCGGGGTTCCGGAAAGCTTATAGCTAT
>USHN01000006.1 GCA_900554515.1 uncultured Acidaminococcus sp.
TTAGGGCTATGCCCGAAAATGAAAAACCACCCGCTAGGCGGGTGGATCATTATTCTATGTGCTGGTGATTGATCTGGTGCAGGGTGCACGGGCTCTTAAAAGGCTGTACGTGCGAAAATTTGCCAATGCAGTGAGCCGTGCCATGAAGGAAAATATCTACCATCATCTCATTCATGAGTCCTATGCCCGGATCCAGCAGGAGGATACGGGGGCTATGATGACACGAGCTATTGCGGATGCGGATGCCTGTGCGGAAGGAATGCGGAAATTTACTACGGAAGTTTTTGATACCGGGGTGGTCATGGTTGCTTATATGGCCATGCTGCTGGGCATTGATTGGAAATTGACCCTTATCGTATTGGTGTTTCCTCCGGTCGCCTATATTGCTTCTGCTGCTTTAAAAAAGAAAGTGACCGCTTCTGCAGCAGAAAGCCGTATGGCTATGTCCCGTTTGAATAATGCGGCGGTAGATGCCATCAGTCATGCGCTGACCTACCGGATTTATGGGGAAGACGGAAACCGGGCTGCTGCGTATGAAAAAGACCTGACGGCGTATGAACGGAAAAACGTCATGGCAGGCATTTGGCAGAATAGTCCCCAGCCGCTATATCTGGTGATTTCTATGTTTGGCGTTATTCCCATTCTGTGGCTGGGGGGCAAAAATGTACTGGGCCAAGGGTGGACAGTGTGGAGCATTGCTGCTTTTTCCTCCTATTTGTCCTGCTTTACCAAATTGGCTGTGAAAAGTTCCCACGCTGCCAAATTATTTAATGCGGTGCAAAAAGCCCAGGTATCCTGGCGCCGGATTTGCTGGCTATTTAACGGAAAAAGAACCCGCAATTCCCAAAATAGCAGCAAAACCAGGAATCCTCCAAATGCAGCAAGTATATTTTCAGTGGGCGGATGGCTCCTTTGCGCTGCACGATCTGCAGCTTACGGCTCGTCCTGGAGAAATCATCGGGATTACCGGGAAAGTGGCCTCGGGCAAGAGCACCTTTGGCAAGCTGTTTTTGCAGGAATACCCTTATGAAGGACGGATCCTCTATGATGGAAAGGATATTCGCCACAATGTACAAAGCATTTTTGCCTATGCCGGGCATGCTCCGGAGCTGTTTACCGGTACCGTAGAAGAGAATATTACCTTTGGGAAAAAAGATGACAAGCGTCTCCAGAAAGTTCTGGAAGAAGTCCAGATCGCCGGTGAAGTGACGCCTGCATTGCAAGTGGGGATGGAAGGCAATGCCTTATCCGGAGGGCAGCAGGCACGGCTGGCACTAGCCAGGGCACTCTATTCTCAAGCGCCTGTTTTGATTTTGGATGATCCTTTTGCCGCAGTGGACGCGGCAACGGAAAAGAAAATTTTCCAGGCGTTGCGGCAACAGGAATCCTGGCGGATTATTCTTCTGATTTCTCATCGGATGGCCATGTTCCCTGAAATGGACCAGATCGGCTTTTTGCAGGGTGGCACACTCCGGACCGGACGGCACGAGGAATTGATGCAGGAACCGGACTATGCAGCCCTTTACCAGTTGCAGTGCCAGGCACGAAAGGAGGCTGAATAATGGAAACGGATATTAAAAAGATTATTTTCCGCTCCCTTATCTCCCATACTTTGCGGTCCTGCATTACGCTGATCGCCATTATAGGTTCTGTCGTATTGGAAGTTCTGCCGCCGCTTTTATTGGGACGGGCAGTAGACACCCTTACCGGGCAAAAGGCGATTTCTTTTATTCTGTCAGCGGGATATTTTATTCTGCTCGCTTGTTCCGGGGCTTTTAGTGCCCTGCGGGAAGCCATGATTGTGGGTACAGGGGAAGGCATTACCCACAGTCTGCGTTCTGCCATGATGGAAAAAGTTCGTAGATTACCGGCATCGTATTTTACCCGTCATGAAGCCGGGGAAACCGCTTCTATACAGGTAAATGACGTGGATGCCATCGAGAATATGTTCTCTTCCGGACTGATTTCCATGATTTCTGACCTGGGAACTGTGCTCAGCATTTTATTTGTAGTTTTGACTAAAAGCCCGGGCTTGGGTATTCTGCTGCTGGTAGCGCTGCCCCTTTTGTCCCTTTTTACCCTCTATGTGCAGAAAAAAATGCTGGCAGCACATCTCCAAAATCGCAAAGCTACGGCTGATGCCAGTGGGATCTTGCCGGAAACCCTGCACTGCATCCGTTCCCTGCATATCTATGACGCCATGGCATTTGCAGAAAAACGGTATGACGGGGTGCTTTTAAACAGCTTTCAAGCCTTGGAAAAGACCAATTTTTATGATTCCGTATATTCCCCTGTCATCATTACAACCAGTGCAGCAGTGATCGGGATTATGATGAGCCTTTCCGGTGCCCAGGGCGCTTTTCTTAAATGGTTTGGTATGTCCGTAGGAACTGCCGTAGCGCTGATTTCCTATGTTAATAGTATCTTTACGCCTCTTTCTAATATTGGGATGGAAATTCAGACCGTGCAGTCGGCGGCAGCGGGGTGGAAACGAGTACAGCAATTTCTCCGGGAAAAAGAACGGATTTTGCCCCAGAAGGCAGCCATGGAGAAAAACGCAGATACGGAAAATGCCATTGTGATACAAAATATCAGCTTTTCCTATGACGCAGGGCATCTCATCCTGCAGCAATTTTCCCTGACAGTAAAACAAGGGGAATGTGTAACGCTGATGGGGCGTACCGGCAGCGGTAAATCTACACTGTTTAAATTGTTGCTGGGGCTGTATACGCCACAAGAAGGCAGCATTTTGTTAAATGGGATGGCGCCCCACTGCCTATTCCGGTGCCGAACGGAGAAGGATCATTAGCTGCGTCCAGCAGCAGGTTATTGCAGTACCAGGGACCATACGGGATCAGGTAACCTTGGGGAGCAATGCTTTTTCTGATAAAGAAATTTGGCAAGCTCTTGCTATTGCCGATCTAAAAGATACCGTGATGCGGCTGCCTGAACAGCTGGATACGGAGTATAGGGACTCGGTATTTTCCCAGGGACAAAAACAGCTGCTTATGATTGCCCGTGCCGTTGTGTCCAATCCGGCGATTTTGCTCTTGGACGAAATTACAGCAGGGCTGGATACTGCTACCGAAAAAATCGTTATAGAGGCGCTGCTCCGGGCGGCAGCCTCCCGCACTGTGCTCTCCATTTCTCATCGGATGTCGGAAGTATTGCCAGGAAAGATTGTAGAAATCTAATTGTAATATTGACATATACAGAAAGCTATAATAGGATAAAGAGAAAAAGCAAAATATGACAGCAAGAAGGGTAAGAGCATGAAAGCATTTGAAGATAAGGTGTATCACATATTTGCCCTGTTTCATAATAAGTGGGCGTTGGTGACGGCGGGCTCTATGAACGACTCCATGAAGGAAATTGTGGAGGCAGAGGATAAACGGTAACGATCGATGGGGAGAGCAAAACGAATCGTTGACATTGGTATGCTGCTGGGCATGCTTTTGCTTATGTCCTTTTTAGTAACGGGGCAAACCGTCCATGAATGGATCGGTATAGGAGAAACGGTACTTGTCATCGTGCATCAGATCCTGAACCGGAAGTGGTACGGGGCACTGGGAAAAGGGCACTATAGTGGATTGCGAAATTTTTCTGCAACAGTTACCCTGCTCCTTTTGGCATCCTTTGCCGGGACGGCTTTTAGCGGCATAAGCATGAGCAGTGAAGCAGTTCCTTTTTTATATGGCATGGGGCATCTGTCCGATCCCCAAAGGCTCCATCTGTCGCTGGCACATTGGAGTTTTGTGTTGATGGGCATTCATCTTGGACTCCATGTCCCTGCGATAGTGGGACAGAAATTTTTTACCACTAGGATTAAACCGGGGATAGCCGTTATCTTAGCCATGCTGCCCTGCTATGGCCTGTACCGGTTTATAGAAAATGACATGGTAAGTTACTTGCTGTTTCAGGCCCATTTCGGCATGCCGGATTTTGAAAAACCTGCTGCCGTGATGCTGGTGGAAAATGTGCTCATGCTGCTGCCATGGATCTTTGTCGGTACAGAAGCAACCTTGTTATTTCGGAGAAAGAAGGAAATGCAATAAAAAGCAGTTACGAGTGGAAAGGAGCTAATATGGATCTGCTACACACGTATCAGTCCCCCTTGGGGGAGATTACTCTTGCCAGTGACGGCTCCCATATTGTGGGACTATGGTTTGCAAACGGCCGGTATTTTGGAGAAAGCCTGTCTAAAGAAACAACCATAGGAGAAACCGTACCTGTATTTCAGGAGGCGGATCGGTGGCTGGATCTTTATTTTTCCGGGAAAGATCCGGGGATTACTCCGCCGCTTAAGATACGGGGTTCTGCGTTTCGCAAAAGGGTATGTGAAATCATGGAGCAAATTCCCTACGGCAGAGTTCGCACCTATGGGGATATTGCCCGGCAAGTGGCTAAGGAAAAAGGTCTGACTAAAATGTCGGCGCAGGCAGTGGGCGGCGCAGTAGGGCACAATCCCATCTCGCTTATGATTCCTTGCCATAGGGTAGTTGGTGCCAGCGGCAGCCTTACCGGCTATGGCGGCGGGATGTGGCGGAAGGTTAAACTCCTGCAGCTGGAAAAAACAGATATGACAGGGCTTTTTGTACCCACGAAAGGAACGGCCCTGTAAAAACTGCATATGATGCATAACTGGCAGCTTTGTTCAAGGGCTGCCAGTTTTTTTATGGGAAAAAGTAAAGGGAGTTCTAAAGCGCTATAACCTTAAACTATACCTATGGATATATAAAAACAATTTCCCTGAATAGTTATCTTGGAGTACAATAAGAACCATATTCTACTTAACTAGTAGAAATTTGCAGGAGGCAGTACCAAAGGGGGGATTATGCTGTGCAGCATACATACAAACCGATTACACAGGAAATCATAGAGAAATTAAAGGCGATCGTAGGGGAAACCCATGTAAAAACAGATAAAGATATCCTGATCCAGTACCAAACGGATTACGAGACCAATCCTGCTTTGTTCCACATGCCGGAGGCAGCCGTTCTTCCCGCCAATGCAGAAGAGATTGCAGAGATTGTAAAATTGGCCAATGCGGAACATTTCCCTATCACAGTCCGCAGTGCCGGTACAAGCCTGGCCGACGGCGCTATCCCTGTATGCGGCGGTCTGGTACTTCTGATGGAACGCCTGAACCACATCTGCGAACTTAACGAAGAAGGACTGTACATGACGGTGGAGGCCGGTGTACGTACCGTGGATCTGCAAAAAGAAGCCAAAGCCCACGGACTTTTGTATGCAGGAGATCCTTCCAGTGCCGAAAGCTGCCTCATTGGGGCAAACCTGGCCACAAATGCTGGCGGGCTGAAAGCCGTGCGGTATGGGGTGACACGGCATCAGGTGTACTGTTTGGAAATGGTAACTCCTACAGGGGAGATTGTGGAATGCGGCAGCATTTTAAAAAAGTGCACCACGGGCTACGATCTGGAGCAGCTGATTATCGGCAGTGAAGGGACCTTGGGGATTATTACTAAGGTGACTGTAAAACTGGAGCCCTTGCCGCCCTATCGGTTTGATGTGCTGGCGGTATATACGGACCCGAAAAAGGCTTTACACATGGTGCCGACGTTACTGAAAGCAGGCATTGACCCCACCAGTTTGGAATATATGGACAATTCCTATGTGCGGGATACGGCAGACTACTGTAAATACCAGAATGTACCCCATTATACGGGTGGGATTTATGTGATTATCACTGTGGAAACCTTTCGGGAAGAGGAACTGGACAGCAAAATGGAGGCCGTGTATAACCTGTGTGATAAGTCCGGGGCAGTGGATGTACTGGAGGCGGATGAGCGGATTTGGAATATGCGCCGGAATATCCAGCCTTCCTGCGAGATGCGCAGCAAAGTATTCCTCACCGATGATGTAGTGGTGCCCGTCCATAAGATTGCGGACGCCATTGAGACGATTATGGACATTGGGAAAAAATATCCTTTCCAGGTAAAAATCAACGCCCATATAGGGGACGGCAATATGCACATTGTGTTGCTTAAAATGGATATGCCGGACGATGCCTGGGACGCTGCCGTGGATACGTTTCATCACGAGGTGTACCACTATGCGTACAGCGTGGGGGGACGCCTTGCAGGAGAACATGGTATCGGTGCCAAGAAAATGAAATATATGGAAGAATTCACTCCCAAAGGAGAACTGCAGGTAATGAAAACCATCAAACGGGCCATGGATCCTAATAATATCCTAAATCCGGGCAAAGTCATTGATGTCTAAAAAATTACGAAGAAAGAAGGAAATACTATGAAACTATCTACGAATAAATGGATTGCATTGGGTCTTATCGCGGCGCTTGGTGTCTTTGCCGCCGGGTGCGGCAGTTCTGCCAGCACTTCCCAGGCGGAAACGACCAAAAAAGAAATTAAGATAGGCGTCACCGCCGGCCCTCACTCAGAAGTGATGGAAGAAGTGGCTAAGGAAGCCGCTAAGCAGGGCATTACCCTTAAGGTTGTGGAATTTAATGACTATGTGCAGCCGGATAAAGCCCTGGCAGAAGGAGATCTGGACCTGAATTCTTACCAACACCAGCCCTATCTGGACAATATTGTGCAAAAACAAGGCATAAAATTGGTAAGCATCGGAAAGACCATCCTGCTCCCCATGGCGGTCTATTCTCATAAATATAAATCTCTGCAGGAAGTACCCGAAGGTGCCCAAGTTACCATCCCTAATGACCCCAGTAACGGTGCCAGAGCTCTCTTATTGCTCCAGCAGGCCGGGCTTATCCGGTTGAAAAATGGCAATTCGGTGGAAGCAGCGGTAGGGGATATTACCGAAAATCCTAAGCATCTGAAATTTGTAGAACTGGATGCGGCCCAGATTTCCCGTTCTTTGGAAGATACGGACGTAGCCTGCGTCAATACCAACTATGCCATTCCTGCGGGACTCAATCCCCAGAAAGATGCGATTTACGTAGAGGCCAAGGAATCTCCTTACGCCAATGTATTGGCCGTCCGGCAAGGGGATGAAAACAATGCGACCTATAAAAAGGTTCTCCAGATCTACCAGTCCGATCCTGTGAAAAAATTTATTGCTGATAAATATAAAGGTGCCATTCTTCCCGCTTTTTAAACGAATACCCCTGATGGGTGGAAATTTTTCCCAGCCATCGGGGGCGCTTTATTTTATGGAGTTATGACAGGGGGATGCTTATATTCTTTATCCGTAATGCATCCTGTGTGGAGCAGTTCGTAGAGATTGGTGGCACGGATATCCAGCGCCAACTGACTGCGCAGGGCGGGACGCATGGCTTTTAAGGTGTCTTTTTCTATATTGGGCAGAAGGGGCAACGCACCTTCTTTTTTTATTTGCTGCAAGAGCCGCTGCCCTTTTTGTGTAAAGCCCAGTACCCGGAGATATTGCGGTGGTTGTGCCGCAGCATCTTTAAAGGATACTTTGTCATCTGAGAGCAGAACCTGCCACAGAAGCCGCCGGATCCGGGAGAATGTATAGCGCCTGGTTGCGCAGCTTTTAATGAAATCATCTATACTCTGTGCCCGTCGGTTTTTCCAGAGAATATTTTCCAGCCCTTCTGATACCTGGGCCGCAGAGGCAATTGCGTGTGGACTGCTTTTTTCCAGTGTATAGGACAGCAAAAGGGATAAGGCAGATTCCGGATGACTGTTTTTCTTCTGTTCCCAATATTGCTGGAATACCGGGTGACAAGCATAAGGAAGATTGCGAAGAACTGCTTCAGTACAGCCTGTCTTTAAAAGTGCCAGACGAATGGCGGAAGCGCTAGGAAGATCTGCCGTTAATACTGCTGCATTATAGGCAACGCTTCGCCGCGCCACCGGCAGGGCAGTTATTTCCGGGAAACGCCGTAAGGCTTTCCAATATTCCAGCGCCAATAGGTTATTAGACCCTTGGAGCAAGGGGCAGTAGGCGGGATTCTTGGCAGTAGCAAGGGCCTCTACGGCTTTGGCATAACTTATTCCTGAATTAAGTGCTTGCTGCAAGGCCGCATGTGTGAAGTTTTCTTCTGCCAGCTGCCGGAGCAGGGGAAAATCATCTGTCTCACAGCCAAAGGAGAGATGGGTTATGATCCCTGTTTTAGCGAGAAGCGTTACTCCGCCCTCGGCAAAATGCTGGGCACTTTGGAGAACGTAGGTAACGGGCAGTTCCAGCACCAGATCTACGCCGCCTAAAAGTGCCAGCTGCGTACGCTGCCATTTATCCAGCAGGGAAAGTTCTCCCCGCTGTGTTAAATTACCACTCATCACCGCTATAACAGGTACAGGCCCCAGTTGGTCTCGGGCCAGTTGAATCTGCCTGGCATGGCCATTGTGAAAAGGATTGTATTCGGCGATGATGCCGATCACGGAAGGTCGCATAATAAGCCTCTTTTGCTGTAATTTTCTTTATTGTAGCATGGGAAGGGCCGTTAAGGAAACCTGACGGAAGGCTGGATTTATGGACTGATAAGGAAATACCTGGCGGAATAGGCCGGGCTTTTCTTTGCTAATTTTTTCTTGTGTTTCAATCCACGCAACTCATGTGAGGTGTGGCACTATATTTTCTTGTAAATATTGCCCCGTGCTCTAAGGTTAAACACAAAAATAAGCAGTTCATCGTCTAAAACACGAAAAACGGCTCTGTAATCACCTATCCACAGTCTAAAAATGTTATCGTAATTTTTAGCGTGGAATTTTTTTATATCGTACGTGCGCGCGCTTTCCTTGTTTTCTGCTATTTCTGCGAACGCTTTAAAAAATCTAATGCCTACTGCTTTATTTTTCTTGATGAACTTTTTAGCAGGTTTTGAATATTTAACTTTGTAAAAGCTCATCAAGCGTTAATTCCTTTCCATCCAGATCATCAAAATCGACATTTAACGCTTGAATTTCGGACTGTTCGCTGTTGTCCATGTAGGTGCAATGTGCATTAAGATATTCAAGC
This sequence comes from uncultured Acidaminococcus sp., assembly GCA_900554515.1. Lineage (GTDB taxonomy): Bacteria > Bacillota > Negativicutes > Acidaminococcales > Acidaminococcaceae > Acidaminococcus. Next base: position 8,926 of record USHN01000006.1, read on the forward strand.
AAGTTTAAGTTATCGCTTTTAGCAATCGCTTTTAAAGCCGCGTCTCTCAAAAATTGCGAAAAAGATACTCCGCATTTTTTAGCATACTCGTTAATAGTTTCATACGCTGTGATAGGCATTGTGATATTTTTTCTAACGGTCTCCATGAGATCATCTCCCTAAATACATATTATACACATTACACACATTTACTCAATTTGTTTTTGTTAGCAGAGTACCTACGTATGGAGACGGGCGCAACCAATCCACAGGTAAGAACGCTACTAAAAATATTATCCCCGCTCGGTAAAACGCTTGCCATAGTACCGATGGGCAACCGCTGACCGGGTAGCACCGGGAGTAGACCGTTCGGATCCTGTGGAGTTTGGCAAGTACTTAAACGAGCATTACCCGATACTTAAAAATGCAACGCCTACGGAGTTTAAGATTGCCCTCTTAAATGCAACGGATGTACAAGCCATACAGGGAGTAGGGGCTAATCTGGTACTGGCAAAAGACTTGTGGGCCATTGGCGCAGAACGAAGCGACATTGCTAATCAGGCCTTGCTACCTGATATTAGTACAGAAGCCCATGAAATCCTAGAATACGTCAATGATTATCCCCGTTCCCCGAAAGCGTTAGTTCGTTTCTTTAATGAAATGGCTGAAGTGATTAACGGTATGGGCAATCCCTTAGAGGATGAAACGGCAATGTTCCGGGACGAAGGGCCGCAACCTAGCGATGTTACGGCAAAAAATGTAATCGATATTGCTGACAAAAACGCAAGAGGGGGAAACCAAGGTGTTTTACGGACGGAGAATGAGAGCAAAACGGAGAGCGGCACGGATAATGGGTATCAAGATTCCAACACCAAACCTGAACCAGTTAAGCCATCAGAAGGTAAAGACAGTATCGAGTCTGTACAGCCTGACACCAGAGAAAGAGCGGTATCTGCAAAAGGTACTGGACAACTACAAGAGGACGCACTACGGGAAACTGGTAAAACAGTAGAAACCAAGCAAGAACAACAAGCAGAAAAACGATATGCCCAATCTGACATAGCCATAGAACAGAACATTTCTAATGGCACAAATGCAATGCGTGAGGTTATCGCAAAGCACAAAGACGTTAGAAACGCAATGTACAGAAACGGCATTGGTAGCATTGACTTCTTATGGGGCAAAGAAGGGGAGGGAAGAACTTCAAAAAAGGCTATGGAGTCTCTCACATTATTGCTAAACGCAATGCAGAAAACGGAAAGGGCATTGAAACCGCTTACAAGCTGATAGAAGTTCTTGCAAAAGGAACTGATATGGAAACCCAACATGCGCTACATGATCAAGGTGAATACCGTCTAAAGGTGCATTACGACGGATATACTGCAATATTAAGTTCTGCTACACAAGCTAGGAATACGTGGCTGTTAACTGGTTGGGAAGATGGAGACATAAAAAAAGAAGGATCCCCCATGAGTGCTAGTGGAGAGGTTTACGACTCTTCCACAGCTACTGCCACTATGCCTACGCTTACTCGTCATAGTGGAGACATTGGAGATTCTTCTACTTTTAGTATAGCAGATTCTAAAAATAATTCCAGCACTGAAAAAACTAGCAAGGCAACGAATAAAACGACGCAACAAAAGAAAGAGCAGAAAAACAAGCAGGCACAGAAGGAATCCGCAGAGGAAAAGACAATTACACAAGGACTGTCACCAGAAGGGTATAACGTGTATGTTAAGACACGGGATACCCTTTTAGAGTCCCCGTCTGACGGTGTACGTGAAGCCGCTCCTTATAGTGCTGTACTATTTGCACGTATGTGTGAAAGACAAGCGGAAGAATGGACTAGACAAGGCAAGAAAACTACGGCGGAAGATGTAGCAAAGTCTGTCAAAATTCGCCCGGACGCAACGCAGAATGACGCAGTAAGCGGTGAATCTTTTGATCAACCCATGACCAGAGAAAACAAACGCTATGTATTGACCAAAGCGGGCAACTTGAATTTTGGTGAAATTCCCTCTCTAAAGGCAGATAACGGCACTATTATTAAAGGTGCGCCTATTCGGTTACAAGTCGGCTTTCAAGTTGGTAGCTCCAAGATTGGTGCAGGCTATGCCCACTTGTTAAAACACGGCGGCATTGTAAAGAAAATGGGCGGTGTAGAAGCCGTAGTAAACCATGTTCTGGACAATTTGGACTCTGTAATATCAAAAGATAAACGACTGGAATTGCGGAGTAAATACAAGAATGGCGGTGTGGCACTTATTCTTGACTTAGAAAACGATAAGTCAACAGGAGATGACTACTACACTATAGTAACCATTACTCCTCAAGAACGTTCGCAGATTGAAAAGAGCGCAAAAAAAGCACTTACCTTTGATGGGCGACAAACTCCATCGGCTGTATCCAGCTACAGCGCCAAGGGCACCGGGGCCAACGCAAAGGCTGGAGGGCACACCGGATTGATGTCTGGTAATAAGGTAAGTGCTTTTGGTACCGTAAGTTTAGCAGGTGCCAAACGTTTTGTCAAGCGTTTTACCTATAATCAAATGGCAGGAGAACACGCCCGATATGCGCCTAGAAAAAAATTGGCATTAGCAAAGGCCATGAAAGCACAGGCCAAAAGTAAAAGGGAAATTTGGGAAGCTACAGGTTGGACGGTTGGCAATGACAACAGGTGGCGATTTGAAATACCTGACGATATTAGCAAAATTCGTGATGAAATCAATAAGCCCGGCACGTACCGGTTGCCCAAGATTTACGATAATAAACGGTTGTATACTGCTTATCCTGCGTTAAAAAATACTCTTGTCGTGATATTTGACGGTGAAAAATTAGGGGACTGGGGGAAAAATACAGGCGGTTGGTTTGATCCTGTAGACAACGAAATTTTTCTTATCAACCATAAAGAACGGGGAGAAACGACAATAAAAACTTCCCTTATTCATGAGATACAGCACTGGATCCAGAAAATGGAGAAGTTTGCTGTTGGGGGGTCGCCCGACAATATACGAGAAAAACTGGCTATTAGTAGCAACTCACAAAAAAATGCTGTAAAGAACGTACTGAAAGAATATCATTGGGGGCCATTTACAGAACTGCAAAAACTGTTTGACACGCAACAAAAACTAGAAAACTTTATGCTTTTCTCAGACGGTTTAAACGGGAGCGAGTATACACGCTTGCGAGCGGAGTATGATAAACAGCGTAAAAAGATAGGGATTCCCCCAAAGGTTATTGATGTTTTACTGGGAAATCTTCATGCCGCTAAGAATTTGGAGAAAGCCGCAACAGAAGGTGATACATGGGAATCGTATAGAAGGTTAGCCGGAGAGCAGGAAGCGAGGGAAACTGAAAAAAGAAGTTTGGTAAAAGATAAATCAACACTTCAAATGCCAACGGTGCATGATCCTAATGCGTTAGTGGTCTACAGCCAGACTGCCTACCATGGTTTCCCATACCAGTTTGACAAGTTCGATCTGGGCGCAATTGGAAAAGGTGAAGGAAACCAAGTACACGGCTGGGGCCTGTATTTTGCTAAGGACAAAAAACTATCCGAAGCATATAAAGATGTTCTAGGATATAAGGGAAACAACGTAGACCTTGACGGTAAAATTTATACCCAAAATGAAGATGGTACATTTACAGCAGATGGTCAAAACGTAGAAGAAGGAAGCCCGTTAGAGTATGCCCTTACACAGCTTTTAAATGACAAAGGCCAAAAGGAACTAGCAGTAGAAACATTGCGGAAAGAAGCGGCCCGCCGTGCTGACAGCAAGAACGAATCAGTACAAAAGCAGAACAAAGCGTTTTTACAGGCGGCTGATCTGATTGAAAACAGTAACCATGCTGACGCTTTTACTGGTGGCAAGCTGTATGAAGTAGATATCCCAAACAACAAGTACCTTTTAGACGAACAAAAACGATTCTGGGGACAATCAAAATTTGTACAAAAGAATTTAGTTAAAGCGATTGAAGAACTGCCAGCGGACAAACAAGCTGTATTTATCAAGAGGTTTGCTAATTTAAGTGATTATACGAACGAACGTGCCCATGCCGAAGGAAAGCTGAGTACTCTTAGCAGTGCCGTTAGTGCAATAGAAAATATCCCGAAATGGGAAAGTTCCGCTCCGTTTGTTAAGGACAGGGACAAATTAGCCCTTCAAAGAGCAGGATTTACTGAGACTCAAATTAATAAGTTTGAACACAGCGAAACTGCCAGAGAAAAAACCATTGACGAACTGCAACCTAGGATTGACGAAGCCAAGAAAGCGGCGGGAATTGTAGCCCGGAAAGCGAAAGAAACTCTAAATAGCAAGATTGATAAATTGCGGCAGGAAATCCCGCAATTACTTAATCGTGGTGATAATAGCGGGGAACGGATTTATAACGATTTAACGATGGCTTTTAGTGATGAGAAAGGACATGGTGGTGAAAGAAAAGCCTCTGAATGGTTAAATCAGCACGGCATAAAAGGTATAACATACGACGGACTACATGACGGACGCTGTTTTGTTGTCTTTGACGACAAGGCAATTTCTATCATCGAACGCTACAATCAAGCCGTAACCAATGCTTATATAAATGAAAATACAAAAATCCCTGTATTCGATGTAACCAATCTCGAAAAGATTAATCCCAACGATTCCAAGGCAAAAGCCGAGATCGCAAAACGGTTGATCGGTGAGAAGTTCTCTATTGTGGGGAGCAACGCAGAAGGTATTGTTGCGTCTATGAAAGACGGAAAGCACATTGTCGGTTCGTCTAACAATCTTAAAAGGAAGAGCGGAACTCGATTAAAAGCACTGTCGATAGTTGACCAACTACTAAACAACGCAGTCTATGTTGAAAAACACGATGACAAAAACCACAAAACAAAGACAAAGTATATAGAACTCTATGCGGCAGTACGCAACGGGGATAACATCTCAAGGATTCGTATCGTAGCAAAAGAGGGAAAACCACAGTCTGGGGAATATGAAATTGGAACGGCACAATTTTATGATTTTATAAAAGAAAATACAGTCCCGCAACAAAGTCCTGTTGGACTTCATAAACGCGGAACTGTATCCACTATTACTCTATCAGAACTGCTTGACGGTGTCAAGGATAAAGACGGAAAACCTTATGTTACAAACGGGCATTTAAACTATGCACCGGGTGTACACGCCATTATAGATGGTAAGGTTAAAACGTTGCTAGCATTGGATCCGAGCGGCGCACCTATTTACACGCACGGACAAGATGGTTCTACTGTCCGAGGGCAGACCGCCTTTATTGGGCAGAATTCCATTATTTCAGCTTTCCAAGCGGCGGATCAGTCTACCTTTGTACACGAAGCAGGGCATTGGTACTTAAAGAACATGCAGGAGCTGGCGCAAAATAAAAATGCGTCTGCACAGTTTAAAAAGGATTTTCTGACCATTCAACAATGGTTCGGTAACAACGGCATTGAAGATGAGATCACAACGCCTATGCACGAGAAATTCGCACGTGGCTTTGAGTCTTATCTAAGAAGCGGGAAATCCCCTGTACCGCAACTCAAGCGGGTATTCGCACGGTTCAAGAAATGGTTGAAGGATATTTACCAAGACTTGAGACAACTAGGATTCAGCAAGGGTGCTAGGTTATCCAGCGCAGTAAGAAATGTTATGGATAGAATGATTGCGACGCAGGACGAACTGGACGAGAGTAACAAGGACGCACAGACCACTACAAAAGCGACTAAGGAAAACGTCACCGAAAAAGTCACAGCAAAAGATAAAGAAACCAAGGCACACTACAGCGTTACAGAAGCCGAAGAGGAAGGTACAAAGAAAGCGTTTTTAAGCGGGGAAGAAAAACTGCAACGTGATATAGCGGCGTGGAGTAATACCGTTGACGATTTAAATAATCAAAAAGGTATTATTGACGTTATGACTACACCGTTAGTTATGTCTTATGCAAAAGCGGCTCAACTTCCTGTAAAAATTTCCGCAGGTAAACTAACTTTTCTGATGAAAAAACATCCAGAAATGACAACCGATATAGTTAAACAAATTCCACAAGGATTTGCAGATCCGCTAGTACTTGCGCCATCAAATATTCATCCGGGACGTGTAGTTGTCGTGTTAGATTTGAAAGGTGCTAACGGTGGGAATGTTGTTCTACCGTTGGAGTTAAGCGCAGGATTACCAGGCGGATATGAAGCAAACATTATTACTAGTGCTTACAGCAAAACAAAAAGTGATAAATGGACAGAGAGGACAGGCTGGTATAAAAAACTCTTTGAAGGAGCGGAAGAATCTTTCCCCGAAAATAAGCGGAGTTTGTACTATGTAAACGAACAAAAAGTCACTAGCTGGTATTCTCATAGCCGGCTCCAATTGCCATCACGAGAATACCACACTAGTGACTTCTTTGAAACTAGTATACCAAATGGGAAAGATTTAGGCAAGCTAAAAGCTGAAAATAACGCTTTGTATCAAGCACAAGCCCCGTCAAGTTGGCAACAAGACACTGACCTTGCACGCAGTGTAGATAACCTCAAGGCCGAAGTTCGAGAAGCGTTCCCGGGTGCAAAGATAACTGATGACGGTAAAAACCAACTGAGAATTGAAACGGGTAGCAGTGCTATCACGGTCAATATCAAAGACAAGATCCTTGTATCTGAACTATAACGGATGTTTTGCGGCCAGATATCTAAACACACTCAATTTTTTTTAAAAGTGGTCTTGACATAGGGCTCATTATATGAGTTATAGGCCTAGAAACACGAAAATTTACTGCATATTTACTGCAAAGAATATACTCTGCCAAGAAAAATAGCACGGGTGTAAAAACTCACGAAGGCCAAAAGCCGCATGTACAGTGCATTTTAAAAACTTTAAATAAAGCCTGAAAGTCTATGCCGTATATGGTATAATAACATACTGCAAACGGTACGGAACGGATGGTGAGGACATGGTGTCATTTGTTTGTGCGGAGGTACGTGACACAGAGCGGCTGGGCAGGATACTAGGACAATTCTGCCAGGATGGGGATGTGATTCTTCTGGATGGGGACCTGGGAACAGGAAAGACCTGCCTTGTGACTGCGGCAGCGGATGCTATGGGGGTTCCCGCAGGAGAAGTTACGTCGCCTACCTTTTCTCTTATGAACGTGTATCACGGTACCCGGTACAATATCAAACATTTTGACTTATACAGGATCAGTTGGCCGGAAGAGCTGGAAGATATTGGCTTTGAAGAATACTGCGGCGGGGACGGGGTCACCTTTGTGGAATGGGCAGGCCTTTTTCCGGACATGATGCCGCTGGAAGCGCTGCAAGTGCAGTTATCACGGGACAACGAGGGACGAAAAGCAGAAATCACAGCTCACGGCACCCGGTATGAACAATTACTCCAGGATATACAGGCAGCTTGGAACGCTGATAAGGAAGGGATACCATGCTAACGATAGGGATTGATACAGCAACACGGGTTTGCTCGGTGGCAGTTGTCGACGAAGGAAAAGTGCTGGCAAGCCTGGATGTCAATGTAGGGCTGACACATTCCGAGGGACTGGTTCCTCAGCTGGAAACCCTGCTCACCATGGCCCGTGTGGATAAAAAAGCGGTGCAGCTCATTGCCGTCAGCAGGGGCCCCGGTTCCTTTACAGGGCTGCGCATCGGAATGGCAACAGCGGAGGCCCTTGCTTATAGTTTGGATGTTCCCCTTCAGGCGGTAGATACCTTACAAGCGATAGCCTGTAATCTCCCGGTGCAGGGCGTGCGGCTTATTCCTGTACTGGATGCCCAAAAAGGGAATTTGTATGTAGGACAGTACGCTTGGGATGGCCAAAAAATTATAGAAACCGCACCGGTTTCTATCGTTCTTGCCAGTGATCTGGAACAAGAACTGGCAAAAGATCCAATCCCGGCAGTCATTCTGGGGGAATGTAAGCGTCTTACTCTCAGCGGCAATACTACTGTAACCTTGGCGCCTTTGGCGGCACGTCTGCCCCGGGCATCGTCTGTAGCCATTTTGGGGGAAGCCAGTTATAAACCAGGACCGGTGCATGCCTATTTTGGATTGGAACCTTTTTATATCCGTCGCAGTGAGGCAGAGGAACTATGGGAAAAACGGCAGAAAAAACAATCGTAAGAAAATTGCAGTCAGAGGATCTGCCCTGGCTGTTAACCATGGATGCCGCCGCTTTTTCAGAAGCATGGACAAAAGATGCCTGGATGGAGGAACTATCTGGCCGTTTTAGTCACTATATCGCACTGGAACAAAACGGTGTGCCTGTAGCCTATGGCGGATTTTGGCTGGTGGTCGGAGAAGCACAGGTCATGCGCCTTGCGGTAGCGCCTGCTTATCAGGGGCAAGGCTTGGGGCTTTTTTTAGTAGAAACCCTGATAAAAACGGCACGCTCCCTGCAGGCAGAGGAGATGACCTTGGAAGTAAGGAATGGCAATGTACCAGCCCGGCGAACCTACCAACATCTGGGATTTACTGTCTGTGGACGGCGCCCCCAATATTACAAGGATAATGGGGAAGATGCTATCTTGATGCGTCTTGCCTTGACGATAGAGGAAAAGAAATGAATGAGAAAACAGTAACTATTTTGGGGATAGAAAGTAGCTGTGATGAAACTGCCGCTGCTGTAGTACAAAATGGGCGGCAAGTCCTATCTAATGTGGTTTCCAGCCAGATCCTGGTGCACCGTAAATTTGGCGGCGTGGTACCGGAGATTGCGTCCCGGAAACATATTGAGCATGTGCTGCCAGTGATTGATAAGGCTCTGCAGGAAGCACAAGTGTCATTACAGGACTTGGATGCTATTGCTGTGACCTACGGGCCGGGACTGGTGGGAGCACTTTTGGTAGGGCTTTCTGCGGCGAAAGGACTGGCACTGGGAACGGGCAAACCTCTTATCGGCGTAAACCATCTGGAGGGGCATGTGTTTGCCAATTTTCTGGCGGATCCGGATTTACAGCCTCCTTTTTTGGCGTTGGTGGTTAGCGGGGGCCATACTTCTTTGCTGGTGGTGAAAGATTACAATACCTTTCACTTGCTGGGGCAGACCCGGGATGATGCGGCAGGGGAAGCTTTCGACAAAATCGCCAGGTTTATGGGACTGCCTTATCCTGGAGGTCCGGAAATTGAACGTCTGGCACTTGTTGGAGATCCCCAGGCTATTGCCTTCCCCCGGGCTCGGTTGCAGGATACCAATGATTTCAGCTTCAGCGGCCTAAAAAGTGCCGTGATTAATTATATGCACCAGTTAGAGCAGAATAAGACGCCGTATAAACGGGAAGACGTGGCGGCTTCTTTCCAGGAAGCCATTGTGGATGTACTGGTCAAACGCAGCCAGGAAGCGTTAAAGGCGACGGGGCTGAAAAAAATCGTTCTGGCGGGCGGCGTTTCTGCCAACCGGCATTTGCAGCAAAAATTGGCGGAAGGTGCCCGCAGTGCGGGCGCAGAGCTGGTACATCCCACGGCGATTTTGTGTACGGACAATGCTGTCATGATCGGGGTGCGGGGCTACTATCAATATTTGCACAAAGATTTTGCGTCTTTGGATCTTAATGCGGATCCCGGATTGAAACTAGGAGAATAAAAGCGGTATGACGGAGTTATTAAACGGACTAAATTTACAGCAGGCTGCAGCGGTACAACAAACGGCAGGACCTACGTTAATTCTGGCGGGCGCAGGCAGCGGAAAAACTAAAGTGCTCACGACAAAAATTGCTTATCTGCTGGAACAGGGCGTGCGGCCCTATACGATTCTGGCCATTACCTTTACCAATAAGGCAGCTAAGGAAATGCGCCAGCGGGTGAATAAACTGGTGGGACCGGCGGCAAAGGATGTGTGGCTGTATACGTTTCATGGCTTTTGCAATCAGCTGCTGAGGCGGGAAATTGGCAAACTGCCCGGGTATACAACCAGTTTTTCCATTTATGATACCAGCGACTGCAAAAATGTGCTGAAGGAATCCTTGAAAAAATTAAATCTGGATGAGAAATTTTATCCGCTGCCGGGGCTTTTATCCACTATTTCCAATGCGAAAAATGCCCGGATTGATGCTATAACCTTTGCCCAAAAAGCGGAGGATTTTCATGAAAAAAAAGTGGCGGAAATTTATCAGGAGTACCAGCAGCATCTGCGGCAGAGCAATGCCCTGGATTTTGACGATTTATTGTTGCTGACGGTGCAGCTGTTACAGCAGAATGCTGACATACGGCAAAAGTACCAGCAAAAATTTCAATATGTCCTGATTGACGAATACCAGGATACCAATCATGTGCAGTATCTGCTGGCGAAACTTTTGGCGGCACCGGAAAACAACCTGTGTGCCGTGGGGGATATTGACCAGAGCATCTATGGCTGGCGGGGCGCAGATATCAATAATATTTTGGATTTTGAAAAAGATTACCCCAATGCCCAGATTTATAAGCTGGAGCAGAACTACCGCTCCACCCAGGTGATTTTGGATGCCGCTAACGGAGTGATCAAAAACAATGCGGCCCGGCGTCCCAAAAAGCTGTGGACGGATAATGGCAACGGACAGCCGATTACTTACTTTCAAGCCCGAGATGACCGGGAAGAGTCCCAATATACCGTAGGGCAAATTGTAGCCTTACATAGACAAGGCACCTCGTTTGGGGATATGGCGGTATTGTATCGGACCAATGCCCAATCCCGAATGTTTGAAGAAAATCTCATTAATAATGGGATTCCCTATGTGATGGTGGGGAGCCTGAAATTTTATGACCGGAAGGAAATCAAGGATACTTTAGGGTATCTCCGTTTTCTTGCCAACCAGCGGGATGGGCAGGCCCTGGACCGGATTATTAACGAGCCCAAACGGGGAATCGGGGCTGCAACTGTGGCAAAACTTCATGCACTGGCAGACAATTCCGGACTGCCCTTTTCCAAAGTGCTGGAGGGAGCCGACGCCAAAGCGGTTTTGGGGCGGGCTTTCAGTAAAATTCGGAGCTTTACCAATATGATTGCAGAGATATCCCAACAGATAGATGTCATCCCTGTAAAAGATCTAATTCAATTGGTACTGGAAAAAAGCGGGTATCTGGAGACTTTGCAGCTGGAAAACTCTGATCAGTCCAAGAGCCGGCTGGAAAATCTGGCAGAACTGGAACGGATTGCTGATGAATTTTCCCGGGAGGAAGGGGAAGAAAATAATAAGACGCTGGAAGATTTTCTGAACCATGTAGCACTGGTCTCGGATATTGATGATGCCCAGCTGACTCAGGATGCAGTGACACTTATGACGCTGCATGCAGCCAAGGGCCTGGAGTTTCCTGTGGTGTTTATCGGCGGACTGGAAGATGGGCTCTTTCCCAGTCAGCGCAGCCTGGATGATGAGGACAAGCTGGAAGAAGAACGGCGGCTGTGCTATGTGGGAATCACACGGGCAAAACGCAAACTGTATTTAACCAGCTGCCAGAGCCGGATGGTGTATGGACATGTGGTAATGTATCCTTCTTCCCGGTTCCTTCAGGAAATCCCCCGGAATCTTTTGGAAAACGCAAGGCCTATCCGGAGAAATGTCCGCTATGAAGCCGGTGCGCAGCGGATGCTGGAAGGACGCAGCGCCTTGCGCAGTATTGCCAAAAAACGGGGCGCCAGTATTTTAGATGTGCCTTCGCCAAAACCCCGGAGCCGGTATATCCCGGAGGGAGATGCAGTGCCTACCTTCCATCCAGGGGACAAATGTATTCATAAAAAATTTGGTACGGGTACCATTATTGAAGCAAAACCCGATGGTTCAGAGGGACAGGTGGTAGTGGCTGCTTTTCCAGGATGCGGCGTAAAACAGCTGGCCACAAAGTATAAAATCCTGCAAAAGGCATAGGAGGCAGAATGGTGTTTGAAGGAACCAAAGAGGAAGCCAAAGAAAAAATCGAGGCTTTACGGGCAGAACTGCGAAAAAATTCCTATTTGTACTATGTCCAGGATGCTCCTACCCTGGAAGACTGGGAATATGATGCCATGCTGCGGCAGCTGCGGGATCTGGAAAATCAGTTCCCGGAATTTTTAACGCCGGATTCTCCCACCCAAAAAGTGGGGGGACGGGTAAAAACAGGCTTTACAGAAGTCCGGCATATGACGCCGCTGCTCAGCCTCGCCAATGCATTTTCTCCGGGAGAGATGGAAGAATTTGACCGGCGGGTGCGGGAAGGACTGCCTAAAGATGCGCAGGTGGAATATGTAGTCGAACCCAAAATCGACGGGCTGGCCTGCAGTATTATTTATGAAAATGGCCGGTTTGCCAGGGCGGCTACGCGAGGCGATGGGAATGTAGGGGAGAATGTGACGGACAACGTACGAACCATTCGCAATATCCCTAAAACCTTACAGCCTATTCCCGGTATGGAACTGCCGGAAATTCTGGACGTGCGGGGGGAAGTGTATATGCCCCGGCATGCCTTTATGGAACTCAATGAGGAGCGGGTGGAAAACGGGGAGCGGGAATTTGCCAACTGCCGGAATGCCGCCGCTGGCAGCTTGCGGCAATTGGATCCCCAGGTAACGGCCAAACGGGAGCTGGCATTTTTTGCCTATGGCGTAGGGACAGGGGCTCTTGATACCCATAATGCTTCTATGGATATGCTGCAGCAGTACGGCTTTACCACGACAGAAGGCCGGACACTGGTGAAAACCATTCAGGAAGCCAATGCGCTGATTAAAAAACATGGGGAGCGGCGCACTTCCCTGGGCTATGATACGGACGGTGTCGTGGTTAAAGTCAACGCGGTATGGCAGCAGAATATTTTAGGTGCTACGGGCAAAGATCCCCGCTGGGCTATGGCGTACAAATTTCCTCCGGAACAGGCAGAAACCACCTTGCGGGAGATTGTCATCCAGGTGGGCCGTACCGGTGTTTTAACGCCTACTGCAGTACTGGACCCGGTGCGGCTTTCCGGCAGCACCATCAGCCGGGCCACGCTGCATAACGAGGACTTTATCAAGGAAAAAGACATTCGCATTGGGGATCATGTGATGATCAATAAGGCAGCTGAAATTATTCCGGAAGTGGTGCGGGTGGTCACAGAAAAACGCACCGGCACGGAAACCGTATTTCATATGCCGGAAAAATGCCCGGAATGTGACTGGCCGGTGGAACGTAAAGCTGGGGAAGCGGCGGTACGCTGCACCAATCCCCACTGTCCTGCGCTGGGACGGGAGGGGTTGATCCATTTTACCAGCCGGGACGCCATGAATATTGACGGCTGCGGGCCCAGCGTCCTGGCACGACTGCAGGAACAGCACCTGGTAAAAGATCCTGCGGATTTGTACCTGTTAACGGTGGAACAGTTGGTTACACTGGACCGCATGGGGCAGAAAAGCGCTGAAAATCTGGTCAATGCCATTACTGCCAGCAAGCAGCAGGGTTTGGATAAATTGCTTTTTGCCTTGGGCATACGTCATGTAGGCGCCAAAGTTGCCAGAACACTGGCTATGCAGTATCAAACTATGGAGGCGCTGCAGCACGCAACCCAGGAAGAACTGGCAGGGATTGCGGATATTGGTCCGGTGATTGCTGAAAGCGTGGTGACCTGGTTTGGAGATCCTGCGAATCTGGATTTGTTATCCCGGCTACAGGCCGCAGGTCTCACGATGGAAATGACACATGGCGCTCGCACGGATGAAACCCATCCCTTTTATGGGAAAACGATGGTCTTTACCGGAACCTTGCCTAATCTGGACCGGGCTACAGCCCAAACCATGGCACAGGATGCAGGGGCTAACGTGACCAGCAGTGTCAGCAAAAAAACGGACTATGTGGTAGCAGGTGCCGATCCTGGAAGCAAAATGGCCAAAGCGCAAAGCCTGGGCATTACTATCCTGGATGAAGCAGAATTTCTTCGCTTGCTGCACCAGGAGCCGTAAAATTTATGTTTTAAGTATAAAGAATCACCCGTCGGGGATGTGCGTCCCTGACGGGTGATTCTTTTAATCCAATCCATGCTCTTTCATGTAAGCCTTGCACGTTGCCAGGCAGCGCCGGGCGTGTTCAAAATGACCTAACTCTGTAATGCGCTGGGTATGGGGCAATTCCAGTGAAAATACGGTATCCAGTCGCAGGCATCTTGCCATGCCCGCTACGTCAATGCCGCCTTCGCCTACATACAGCCGTTCATCGCGAGCCGTATGTATCAGCGCTTCTTTCGAGGTGGGAATTTCCTTGGGCGCATCGCAGATATGGGCAAAATCAAAAAGTTCTTTTGGTGCGGACTGGATTTCTGCCAGTGAAACCCGGGAACGGTGGAAGTGCAGCGTATCCAGTAGAATTTTGCCATTGGGCCGATTAACTTTCTTAAGAATGGACAGCGCCTGCTGCAAATTATAAATTGAAGCAAACGTAACGGGTTCCAGTCCGATATTCAGCTGGTACTGGGCTGCCAGGTCACAGAGCTTGGCAAATTGTTCCAGATAAAAAGGTTCGTTGTCCGTCCAAATGCTGCTGATCACTTGGTGTACGTGTAATTTGGCAGCCGCCTCAAAGGCCGGTTCGTACGTTGCCACATCCGTTTCATCGGAAATTTTGGCCAGTTCAATATCATGAATACCAATTCCCGTATCTTCCATGGCCTGCTTTGTCAGGGCAAAGAGTTTTGGATTCTTTGCTAAATCATAATCCACTTCCCCTTTAACGCCCAGCAAAATGATGCGTATGCTGGCGTAGTCATAGCCGGCACCTTTAGCCAGATAAATCAGCTGCGGCGGAGTCAGGGTCAAAAATCCCAAATGCGCTAAGGAATATTTTCTTGCCAATTTTTTTACCCCCTAATCACAAGACAGTATTACAGAACGATTTTCCTGCCTTCTTCAGCAGAACGGTATGCGGCATAAATGACTTTCATGACGGTATAAGCCAGGTCAAAATCAGAATCGGGCTTGGTATTATAGGCGACGCTTTCCAGGAAGCTCTTTAGTTCACCCGTATAGCCACGGATGACTTCGTCGGATACAAAGGCTTCGTTCCATCCGGTCTTTTGGGGAAGCATTTCGGAAATATAGACATCATCCAGGCCTTCTTCATCCATGAAATAGGTGTTTAAAATATTGCAGGGATTTAAGTTGCAGAATAAAGTGCCGTCGCTGCCGTAAATATTCAGGGTATTCCGGGACCCGCCTAACACAGCGTCAGAGCACATCGCCACACATTTTGTGCCATCAGAAAACGTTACGGATACCAACGCCATGTCTTCCACATCCACCGGGTGGGCATTCACATAACGGTGTTTTTCGTTTTTAAGCGCGGCTGTTTGTACGCCCATATCTGCCGTTACGCTGACAATAGAAATGTCTTCACCCCGGCTTTGCGCCTCCACCTGTTTTAACCACAGCATGCCCGTCAATCCGTGGATGCCATTGCGCATCATGGTGCCGCCGCCGATATTTTTCCAATGTCCGGCTTTATCGGAGCTGGATCCAATCAGCGTATTCTCGCTGGTCATCAGCATAATTTTCGGCTTCTTGGCCCGGATAATTTCAGCAGCCTTTTGTACTGGCGTGGCGTAGACCGTATTTTCCGCATACATGAACTTTCTGCCGGTTTCCTGGATCACTTGCTTGAGTTCATCCATCTGGGCGATGACAGCATCATACATTACTGATTTGGGAACCGTTTTTCCCACATTGTCCTCGCCGTTGCCCAGGTAGCCGGTCAAGGGCTTTTCGCAAATCACATCTTTTCCAGCACGCATGGCTTTAATGGCAAGGGGAATATGCAAATCCTGGTTTGCAGTAATATCTACTACGTCAATTTCAGGATCGTTGATGATATCCATGTAATTTAAGGTTGCCTTTTCGTATCCAAATTTCTCCTTGATTTTTTCCGCCTTAGCCATATTGGAGCCGCCACAGACCGTCTTTAGCCGGACGGGTACGCCTACCATATTGATATAGCCGTTACCGTGAAGTTCGGAGCCGTATCCGGTGCCGATAATGCCAATCACAATCGGTTTTTCTATTCTTCCCTTCATGTTTCCGTTTCCTCCTTTGCTTTTAACGGTCAATTTCAATAGGCATATAAACGCAGGGCGTTATGCTACAGTACTGGTGCCATGGATAGTTTCCATTGGCGTCGTAAAACTTGTCATGGACAATCCCCGGAGCCATAATAAATTCCTGATATACTTTAATCTTATGTTCTTCTTCCCATTCTTTTTGTTCGATTTTCTGCATCATCCCCATGCCCAGAATTTGTGCGTGAACTTCATCGAAATTCCGGTCATGTTCACGGTGCGGGCCGGAAGGATACATCGGGCTGTCCACGTAGCATACGTTGATTTCCGTGTCGCCGCCGATGCGGATTTTGGGGGACTTGTAATAGGGGAGACCCTTGTGCCGTTCCTGCCCGGAGCATTGATACAGGCTGCGCCAGGTATGCTTAATCTTTTCCGTGGTGGCAGGGTCCTTAATATCCAGCTTGGCGAAATCAAGGAAGACCACGGCTTTTTCAATGTTGTGGAGTTCCACACCGGATACCACAGCACCCTTTAGCGGAGCCAGCATCATATCCCGCAGCGCTAAATCTTTTTGGCTCTTGTGGGCCAGGTTAAAGACGATACTCATAGGTTCTACAAAATACTTTTCTTCGTTTTCAATATAAACCACATGAAAGAACGGTTCCGCAAAGGTCAATTTTTCAATACTCATGGTTTCATCCCTCCGTTTTAATTTCCGAAATGTTCCTTTAGGTAAGCAATCCCGTTACGACAGGCTGTCAGGGTATCGGGCAGCGGTTTGTATTCGATGCTGACCCATTTATGATAGTGGTTATCTTTCAATGTCTTGGCCGCCGTGGCAAAGTCAAAATGTTTTCCATCGGGGAACATCCTGCCCACGTCGGATACATGGAAAAGAACCAGCTTGGAAAGGGATCGCTGGATTGCTTTTGCAATATCCGTGTCTTCCATTGCCATATGGTAGGTATCTCCATTATATACCAGCCAGTCCGATTTAAACTTCTCCAGAAAAGTCATGGTCCTTTCTGTGGAGCAAAATACGTCACCGTCCAGATGATTGATCTGTTCCATGACCATCGGCGTTTGTATTTCCTCCGCATAGCGCAGCACCTGGTACACGCTTTCGGTTAAGATTTCCTCGAATTCCTCATCTGTCTGCCCGGGCGCTTTTCTGCCCCGCAAAAAACCGATGAGAATTTGTGAGTCCAGGTCTTTGGCCAGGTCCAGCTGTCGTTTTAACCGTTCCACCGTTGCCTGCCGAATCTTTTTATCCGGATGCACCATGCTCATGCCTTCATAGGTATAGGCCAGTCCCGTGGTTACAGCAGAGGCCCTTAGCCCGTAGCTGTCCAGCATTTTGCGCAGCTCTTTGCCATTATACTTTGAGGGATCCTGTACTTGTAATTCAATCCCATCAAAACCCAGAGAGGCTGCCATCTCCGCACATTGCCGGTAGCTGTCTCCCCGCAGGGGAAAAGGTACATCTATGGGCAGTGGGCGGTCCACCGCACATACGCTAAATTTCATTCTGCCATTGCGGTCCTCTTCCAAATTATTTCGCCTTCCCCTCTTGTGATATTTCACTGTTCAAATACATTCTATTGTAAAATATCACATAAGTCAATAAGAAATTTATTTTATTCCGAAAATAAGAATAAATACCAGAATAAGTGTAATAAAAATTACATATAATACGAAAAATTCTTGCTGTAGAAATATAATAATTGAATTTGTGATATATTTTATATTAAATTAAATCGTGATAAATACGTATTTGACTTTATTTATTGCAAAAAGTATAATATTACTAAAATACAATGAGAAAAAAGGAGGGATCGGATTGCCTAGCAATAAAGATAATAAGATTTTGGCTCTTAATTATATAAAAGAACAAATCATTACTTGTGCTATTCCTCCTGGAGCCATTATTCAGGCCGATGAAATTGCGGCCCATCTGAAAATCAGCAAAACACCCGTGCGGGAAGCACTGCTGGAGCTGCAATATGAAAATTACGTTACCATTGTGCCACGGAAAAAGACCGTTGTATCGCCCATTTCCCTTAAAGATCTGGAATATATCTACGAAGCGCGCAGCTTGAACGAGATCGCTATCATCTCCAATCTTACACCTCAGGACATTGATGCCCATCGTCAGGAACTGGAAGCCTTGAAAACACAATGGGAAAATATCCCTACTGCTACGGACAGCAAGGACGCGTATATGAGCTTTTTGAAACAGGATACGGAGTTTCATATACAATTGGTGCATTTATCCCAAAATCCCCATCTGATTCGGTTTTGTTCCGAATTGATCTATAAATCCCAACGATTCTGGTACATGGCCTTGTTCAATAACAGTTTGGAAACCATTCGTGCTGAGCACCTGGCCATCTTGAACGCCTTACTGTCCAAACATATCACGGAAGCAGCCAATGAAGCGCGGCAGCATGTTTCGATTTCTAAAGCGGTCAGTATCCTTTCCAACTGAATAAAACAGCTCTTTTTACAAGTCCCTCGCTATCGTATTTACGCTGGCGGGGGCTTTTTGGTTGTCACTTTGCAGTTTGTTGTTTGGACAACGTACTAAAAAAGGCTACTATGCTATAGTAGAAGCAAAAAAAGCAAACAGTTTTTAGGGAAAACGAGGAGAAAAATTATGAGCATATACACATTGGGTATTGATGTAGGATCAACGGCTTCTAAATGCGTTATTTTAAAAGATGGGAAGGATATTGTTGCTAAGTCCCTGGTGGATGTAGGTACGGGAACCAGCGGCCCTGCCCGCTCTATTGAAGAAGTGCTGAAAAACGCACAGATGAAGCGGGAAGAGATGGATTTTACCTTGGCGACTGGGTATGGCCGTAATTCCCTGGAGGGGATTGCGGAAAAACAGATGAGTGAGCTATCCTGTCACGCCATGGGTGCCAGCTTTATTTGGCCCAAGGTACATACGGTCATTGATATTGGCGGCCAGGATGTGAAGGTAATTCATGTGGAAAATGGGACAATGACCAATTTTCAGATGAATGATAAATGCGCTGCCGGGACAGGGCGTTTCCTGGATGTTATGGCGAGCATTCTGGAAGTCAAGGTACAGGATCTGGCACGGCTGGGCGGGCTGTCCCAAAAACGGGTTTCCATCAGTTCTACGTGTACCGTTTTTGCAGAAAGTGAAGTTATCAGCCAGCTGTCCCAAGGTGTCAGCAAAGAAGATATTATCGCCGGCGTGCACCGTTCCGTTGCCAGCCGCGTTATTGGACTGGCACACCGGGTAGGTGTGGTGCCGGATGTGGTTATGACAGGCGGCGTGGCCCAAAACTATGGCGTGCGGGAGGCGTTGGAAGAAGGCCTGGGCGTCAAGATTCTTACGTCGCCACTGGCACAATATAATGGGGCATTAGGGGCGGCACTCTATGCGTATCGGCAAGCATTGAAAAAGAAAAATTAAAGCGCCAGGTTCTATGGTATAATAAAACAAGCGGAATCGTTGTTCTAAACAAGGATAAGTTGTACAAAGGAGGATACGAGATATGATTCGCTTGTCATATACCATTCAAGATCCACAGGGTATCCATGCACGGCCGGCCGGCGCTTTGGTGAAAACGGCAGCCCAGTTTAAATCTGCCTGCAAGGTGGAAGGCAATGGGAAAACAGGGGATTTGAAACGGATTTTCACGGTAATGGCTATGGGGATTAAGGCTGGCATGGAGATTATCGTGACAGTGGAAGGCCCGGACGAAAAAGAAGCAGCAACTGCTATAGAAGCGTTCCTGAAAGAAAATCTGTAAGGAGGCCCTATGGATCTGGTAAAGGGTAAAGGAGCTTCTGCCGGTATTGCAGTGGGCCCGATCCTGGTCAAACCAGCAGAACAGAAAACTGCCGAAAAAAGGACTGCACTTTCACCCCAGCAAGAACTGGAACGGTTTTATACGGCGCAACAGGATGTAGTGGCGCTATTGGAGACGCTGAAGGAAAAGGCCCTGGCAGAAGCTGGAGAAGAAGCGGCAGCAATTTTTGATGTACACCAGTTGATGGTGCAGGATCCGGACCTGACCGAACAAATTGCAGGCCTTATTACAGGAGATTCCCTGCTGCCAGCGGAAGAAGCTGTACAACAGGCAGGCGAAAGCTTTGCCGCTATGCTGGAGAGCATGGATGATGCCTATATGCAGGCCCGCGGCACGGATGTACGGGATATCTGCGGGCAATTGGAACAAGCCTTGCGGCAGCACCAGGGAAACTGGTGGGATCAGCTCACGAGGCCTTCTATTATCTGTGCAGAAGATCTTACCCCCAGCGAAACTTTGCAGCTGAATAAAGAAAACGTCCTGGGATTTGTAACCAGTGGCGGCAGTGGCAATTCTCATACGGCGATTCTGGCCCGGACAATGAAAATTCCGGCTATCGTCAATACGGGATTGCCTCTTTCTGCTACGTGGAATGGGAAACTGGGCGCTTTGGATGGCGAAACGGGCAGTTTTTATTTGGAACCGGACCAGGACACCTTATTGCAGCTAAAAGAAAAGGAAAGCCGAATCCGTGCCCAGCAGGACGCATTGGAGATTTACCGGGGACGGGCCACAGTAACCGCCCAGGGACGGCAGATTGCCTTATATGGAAATATTGGGCAGCCAGAAGATATTGACGCTGTGCTTGCTAATGACGGGGAAGGCGTAGGCCTTTTCCGCAGCGAGTTCCTGTACTTGGGAAGGGACCAATATCCTACGGAAGAAGAATTATTTCAAGCCTATGCTGCAGCTGCCCGCTCACTAAAAGGAAGAAAGCTGATTATCCGTACGCTGGATATTGGAGCCGATAAGAAAGTTGATTACTTTCATTTGCCCGAGGAGGAAAATCCGGCGCTGGGCTTTCGGGCGATCCGCATCTGCCTGAAACGGCCAGAGATTTTTTATACGCAGCTGCGGGCGATTTTGCGGGCCAGCGCTTTCGGCAATATGGGGATTATGTTTCCTATGATTACTTCCGTGGAGGAAGTGCGGGCTGCCAAGGAACTATTGGAAGCCACCCGGATTAAATTGCAGCAGGAAGGGATTCCTTATAATTCGGAAATGGAAGTGGGAATTATGGTGGAAACCCCGGCGGCAGCGCTTATTTCTGATGATCTGGCCCAGGAAGTGGACTTCTTTAGTATTGGAACCAACGACTTGCTGCAATATACCTTGGCAGTGGATCGGCAGAATGCTACACTGGAAGAAATAGCCAATCCAGGGCATAAGGCCATCTTGCGGCTCATTCAGCTGACCATCCAAAACGGTCATAAATATGGCTGCTGGGTAGGCATCTGCGGGGAGTCCGCAGCGGATCCGGATCTCATTCCCTATTTTTTATCCATGGGAGTGGACGAGTTGAGCATGTCCCCAGGAAAAATTTTGCCCAGTCGGAAACTGATCAGCACATTGCCAGGGTGAAAAAAGTCTATGATCAATGCAGAATTAAAAAAAGCAGTAGACGCATGTATTGCGGAAAATCCGGATAAGCGGGTATTATCCTTGTCCTATCAGCAGCAAACCTATTTTATTAAACGGCGTATGGGCAACCACAGGAATGCTTTTGCCAAAAGCAGTGTGGATGCGGCCTTTTGGTGTGAAATCGTAAAAATTTCCACGGTAAACCAATACTTTCCCCTGGCACCGGAAATTATACTGCTGGCGGACGATTATTTTGTCATGAAGGCAGTGGGAAAGACTTTGCAGGGTGTAGCCAAGGAAGCGCCTTGGGCTGATTGTCGTGAAAAAGCTTTTGCCAAGGCCGGAATGGCACTGGCACAGCTTCATACGGAGGGGCTTCACCATGGACGTCCGGCACTGCGGGATATTGCCTACGACAAAGAGGCGGACAAGATTACGTTTTTGGACTGGGAAAATGAAAAACGGTTTATTAAGGCGGATCCCCGGGTACTGGATTTGATTTTATTTATCCACAGCTGTTTTCGGGAAGCATGGAAGGAACAAACACTTCTGGATGCAGCGATGCAAAGTTATTTGAAGTCGGCTGTAGGACAGGAGATTTTTCGCCTGGCTCGGCAGCTGCTGCAGCGCTATGCCACAGCCTTTGCTTTGTGTGCCAAGCTGCGCGTTTTTCACTGGAAAGATGTGGATAGCCTGGATGATACCCGAAAGTATATCCTATCGCTCCGGGAGGATGCGTGATGCATATCGGTTCTCGGCTTAAGATGGTGGCGGCGCTGTGCCCAGCCTGTACTACGCTGGCAGATATCGGGACGGATCACGCCTATCTCCCAGTATTTCTTGTGCAAGCGGGTAAAATACAAAAAGCCATTGCAGGGGATATCGTGCCCGGGCCCTGTGAAGCGGCACGAAGAACGATAAAATCCTATCGTTTGGAACAGCAAATCACCGTGCGGCAGGGCAGCGGACTTACGATCTTGCAGCCTGGCGAGGCAGAGGTTATTGTCATGGCGGGGATGGGGGCCGGGACCATGCGGGATATCCTTGCTGCATCCCCGGAAATCTGGCAAGATGCATCCTGCCGGCATTTGATTTTGCAGCCGCAGAATGAGAGCGAGAAACTGCGGCATTGGGCAGAAGATAATGGCTGGGAAATCTGTCGGGAAGAATTGGCAGCAGAATCCGGCCGCTTGTATGAGATCTTGCACCTGTGTCCGCATCCAGGGTGGAAATATCCATCCCCCTGTTATACGGTAGGAGCGGATCTAGTGGAGCGGCAGCACCCGCTTTTAGGGCGATTGTTACAAGAACATATCCAAAAAATAAAAAGACAGCTGCGGGGCATGGAAAAAAGTGAAGAGGCCCGGCAGTCCCTTTCTTATGAAAAAGCGTGTGCGCAATTAAAACAATGGGAGGCTTTACAGGATGGCAGAACATAAACATTCTAAAAAAGAAGAACTGGCAGTGGACGCCCATGAGGGCAAAGAAACGACCATTGAAGACCTGTGTATATTTATGGACAAGGTAGCTCCGGTGCGCTATGCAGAAGAATGGGATAATCCCGGTCTTCTGCTGGGATACCTGAGCGCCCATGTGCATAAAATTATGGTGGCGCTGGATCTGATGCCGGAAGTGGCAGAACAGGCCATTGCGCAGGAATGTGATTTGATCGTGACCCATCATCCATTTTATTTTCATTTGCCAAAAACGTTGGCGGTAACGGATACTAAAATGGATATTTTATATGAATTGGTAAAACACGGGATTGCTGTCTATGCGGCGCATACCAATCTGGACGCAGCTAAGGGCGGCGTGAATGATGTGCTGTGCGACAAGCTGGGACTGCATGACGTAGAAGAGATTCCTCGTACCAGCTGCCCGGAACAGGGACTTGCCCGCATCGGAGTGCTGGATGCGCCCATGAAGCTGAAAGCCTTTGCCAAAAAAGTACGGGATACACTGGGTGCTGCGCATTTAACCTATGCCGGCGGAGAAGAACCAGTGTATCGTGTTGCCGTTATTGGCGGCAGCGGAGCTGATTTTATGGAAGACGCTTTGGCTAGAGGAGCGGATACTATCGTTACCGGGGACGTAAAATACCATGTAGCACAAAAAGCTGTCAACCTGGGCCTGAATGTAGTGGATGGTACCCATCAGCTGACAGAACTTCCCGTAGTGGAACATTTGGAAGCTGTACTGAATCAGTGGGCAAAAGAAGACGGCCGGCATTTTACCGTGGTGCGGGCGGAAGAAGAACGGATTCTTCAAACGGTATAAAGGAGCGTTAGGATGATCAAGGATCTGCAGCTAGGAAATTCCATGGAACAGCCCTGCCTGGTTCGACTCCAGAAAGTGGGCACCTCTTCCAATGGCAAACCCTATGCCAAGGGCCTTTTGGAAGATAACAGCGGTTCCATTCCCTTTATCTGTTTTGAGAAAGGACCCATCGGACGCCTGCGGAACCTGGAACAACCGGCACCGTATCTTATCGGAGGCAAAGTAGAGCTTAATAAATATTCTACGACCATGGCTTACCAGGTGGTGGTGCAAAAATTAACCGGGGTAGGCCCAGAGGATGATCTATCCATCCTGCTTCCCAGCAGCAGTGTGGATTTGGGCGCCTGTGAAGAATTGTTTCACACGTTTGTGGGGCGCGTTCAGGATGAGGGCTTGCGAAAATTGCTGCAGGCGATCTTTTCCGGTCGGACCTATCAGCTGTTTTTGCGAAATCCGGCGGGGATGCGGCTGCACCACGCTTATGTGGGCGGCATGCTGCACCACACTGTGAGTGTGACGAAATTGGCTGTTGCCATGGGCAGCGCCGTAGGCGGCGTGGATCAGGACCTGCTCATTGCCGGGGCCCTGCTGCATGATATCGGCAAGCTCTGGGAGATTTCCGGGGATTTAGGCTTTCCCTATACCACGGAAGGGCGCTTTTTAGGACATATTGCCATTGGCGCTATGCTGGTGGATCGTACCTCTCGGCATATTCCGGAACTGACGATTCCTAAACGGCAGCAGCTGCTTCATATTTTGCTGTCCCACCATGGGGAGCATGAAAAAGGGTCCCCTGTCGTTTGTACCACAAAAGAAGCCTTTTTGGTGCATTATGCGGACGAAGTGGATTCTATCATGAATCAGTTCCAGGAGAAACAGACAAAAAATCACTGGGAATACGACAAAATGTTACAGCGCTTTTTGTACAATGCTTGACGGGAACGGCTGGTATATGGTAATGTAAAAAACATGAGTGCAGAAAAACCATCGCAGCAGCCTTTCGGCTGATGAGGAAAGTCCGAGCTCCATAGGGCAGGATGCTGGATAACGTCCAGTGAGGGTGACCTCAAGGAAAGTACCACAGAAAACAAACCGCCGCTTTTGCGGTAAGGATGAAACGGTGCGGTAAGAGCGCACCAGCGGCCGGGTGACCGGTCGGCTTGGCAAACCCCATCCGGAGCAAGACCAAATAGGGAAGGGATGAAGCGGCCCGCCAACCTTCCGGGTAGTGTCGCTGGAGCCTGGGAGCAATTCCAGGACTAGATAAATGGTGGTTCTCGACAGAACTCGGCTTACTGCGCACTCATACTTTTGTTTTGAATTCATATTTTACTGGCAAAAAGGAGCGCAGCATGAAAAAAGTTTCTTTTGTAGTGCCCGTTTTCAATGAGCAGGAAAATATGTATGAGTTCTACAGGCGCCTTACGGAAGTAATGGCGCCTTTGTCGTATGAGTACAACCTGCTTTTTATTGATGATGGTTCTACGGATCGGACGGAAGACTATATCCGGGACTTGGCAGCAAAAGATCCCCGCGTGGAAGGGTATGTGTTTGCCCGCAATTATGGGCACCAGCTGGCGCTTACCTGCGGCTTGGATCAAGCGGATGGAGATGCAGTCATCAGTATGGACGGGGATTTACAGCATCCGCTGGAGCTTATTCCCACCTTGCTGCAAAAATGGGAAGAAGGGCATGAAATTGTCCAGACCGTACGCCTGGCAACCCAGGATGCAGGCTGGTTTAAGAATTTTACGTCCAAGATGTATTACAAGCTGATCAATGCCCTTAGCGAAGTGCGGATTACGCCAGGAGGCAGCGATTTTCGCCTGATGGATGCTATTGCTGTGACTGCCTTGCGCCGCTACCGGGAACGGGCCCGGTTTATCCGGGGAATGGTGAATACCTTAGGCTTTCGGTCCACCACGGTGGAATTTGTAGCGCCGCCCCGTTTTGCCGGTCATTCTAAATTTAGTTTGCGAAAGATGCTGCATTTTGCCTTAGATGGGATTATGGCATTTTCCAGTGCCCCGCTGCGGCTTGCTACTTATGTAGGGATCCTCAGCGGGCTTGGCAGCATTTTACTGCTGTTTCATGTAGCCTATGTGAAATTTATCATCCAGGATGCTGTGCCTGGGTGGACTACATTGGCCGCCGCACAGTTCTTTTTGGGCGGCGTGGAACTCATTGGGATTGGGATCCTGGGTGAGTATATAGGGCAGATTTTCAACGAGGTAAAACACCGGCCGTTGTATCTTGTTCGTGAACATATCGTGAAAACAAAGGTGGATAAATAGACAGAAAACCACAAATTTGTTATAATAAAACAGTATTTTGAAACATCAGGATAAAAACCGAATCACCGTGGAGCGGTGAACGGGGGAACCAACGTTGGGGTTAATTTCTTAGGAATAGGGCATCTCGACCCGCACCCGGCAGCTAACCTCGTAGGGCAATCGAGAGGATGTGTTTATTATTAGCAGAAGGATACTCATGGGTGCTGTGCTCAGTGCGGCGCTGACCGTTTTGTTGCCATTGCAGCATGGGCTGGCCAGCTACAAACAAGGTCAGTCCGGACCGGAAGTGGCTGCGATTCAGGAACAACTGATGATGGAAGGATATGATATCGGGATTCCTGACGGTGTGTATGGAGCCCGTACAGTGGCTGCTGTAAAAAAATACCAGAAAGCCCTGGGAGTAACACCCGATGGGGTGATAGGGGACTTCACCTACAAGAAACTGATGGGTAAGAAAATGCCCACCCACAAAAATGTGCGGGGCAATAACTGGAATTATGGCAGTACCTATGGCAATGGCAGTGCTGCGGCACGGCGGCTGATCAGCATTGCCTATGATTATGTGGGCGTTCCTTACGTATTTGGCGGTTCCACGCCTTGGGGCTTTGACTGCTCCGGGTATACCCAATATGTATTCCGGCAGATGGGGATTGAAATCCCCCGAACAGCGGATGTACAATATTACAGCTATCCCAAAGTGTCCAGTGGAAATTTGCAGCCCGGTGACCTGGTCTTTTTTGAGACCTATGAACCAGGACCCAGTCACGTGGGGATTTACATCGGCAATGGGCAGATGCTCCAAGCGGGGAGCAGTACAGGCGTGACCGTGTCCAATGTGTTTACAGGATATTTTGGTGCCCGGTATCTGGGGGCTGCCAGAGTCCTTTAAGGGGAGAAAAAGCGTTTGTCTTTATATGCGGAAAATAAAGGCAGACGTTTTTTCTATGAGAGGCATTTTAGTTAGGGCTTCGAAACTGTATTTGCACAAATTACACTGAAGTTGTATAATAAAAATAATGTCCGAAAGGAATGCGATAAATAGCTAGGGGAGAAAACATAGACTACATTATAAGACAGGGTGAAAACAATGAAACTTCATGAATCTGCGGAAATGTATTTGGAAACCATTTTGGTACTGAAAAATCGGCTCGGACTGGTCCGTTCCATTGACGTAGCCAATGAAATGGGGTTTTCTAAACCGACCATC
This sequence comes from uncultured Acidaminococcus sp., assembly GCA_900554515.1. Taxonomy (GTDB): domain Bacteria; phylum Bacillota; class Negativicutes; order Acidaminococcales; family Acidaminococcaceae; genus Acidaminococcus. Next base: position 36,074 of record USHN01000006.1, read on the forward strand.
AGTGTGGCGATGAAAAACTTTCGACAAGAAGGACTGGTGACCATGGATGATTCCGGGTTCATCAATCTCACAGAAACGGGACGGGATATTGCGGAACGGATTTATGAACGGCATCAGGTCCTAACCCACATTTTGATTTATCTGGGTGTTTCTCCGAAACATGCGGAGGAAGATGCCTGCAAGATTGAGCACGATATCTGCGAAGAAACATTTGAAGCACTGAAAAAACAATATATGCGGCTGCGTTCCAAGCGGTCGTAAGGTAAGCAAAAACGAGGACGTGCCAGGAGAGCACGTCCTTTTTCATAGGGCCTCATGCTTTTGAATTTTTTGTGGATTCCGCGTGTTGGCTTTATGGATTTGTATAGGTATGGTATAATAATAAAAATTTGAAAGTCATTTTGTATACAAAGAACCCAGGCCTTACGGCCATGAGGGGGAGGGAATGCTATGGATAAACAGCAGACGGTGCTTATTGCAGATGACGAACCACAGATTCGGGAAATCCTTCGAATTTACTTTAAAAAAGAAGGTTTCAAGGTTGTGGAAGCAGCCGACGGCGCAGAAGCTTTGGTACAGATCCAGGCCGGCAAGCCGGATATCATCCTTTTGGATATTATGATGCCCGTTTTGGACGGGTTGGAAGTATGCAAGCAGGTCCGGAAAATTTCCGATATACCCATTATTATGCTTACCGCCAAAGATTCCGACGATGACCGGATTTTAGGTCTTGAAATCGGGGCGGATGACTATATCTCCAAGCCATTCAATACCCGGGAAGTAGTCGCACGTGTTAAAGCTGTGCTGCGCCGAACCAATGCGTCCCTAAACAGCCAGAACAAACAAGTACTGGAATATCCGGATCTGATGATTAATCTCAGCGAATTCCGGGTGGTTGCCTTTGGGCAGGAGATCACATTTACTGCTAAAGAAATGGAACTGCTGTGGTGCCTGGCATCCAATCCCGGCATCGTGTTCAGCAGGAATCAGCTGCTGGAAAAAATCTGGGGCTACACCTATTACGGGGATACCCGTACCGTCGATACCCACATCAAGCGGGTACGCCACAAACTGGCCATTCCGCCGGACTCCAAATGGGATATTATGACCGTCTGGGGCGTGGGCTACAAATTTGAGGTCAAAAAGTGAAAAAGTCATTAAGTACCAGGCTCATGTATAGTTACATGGGCCTGATTGTGGCTATTATCGTGGGTATTTCCGTGGGCCTGAGTTACCTCATTACGGACTATTTTTTTCGTACCAAGGAATTGGAGCTGAACGATAAAGGCGGCCAGGTGGCCATGATGGTCCGGTATTTTAACGCCATGCGCATGGATAACGCCCTATTGCGCCAGTATTTGACGTCCATGGATCAGCTTATCGGGGCCCGTATTTGGCTCTTTAATGAGAAGTATGAGCTGGTGGGAGCCTCTGAAACCGGCGTTGATTTCAGCCAGGGCCACTCTCATGGAGAAGCCGCCCCGGAGCGGGAACAGCAGCGGCGGGAAAAATGGCTGAAGGGTGTGGCCGATATTGACCGGCAGCTCCGCGATGGGGGCCCGTTAAGCGACCAGGTCAAGGACATGATTACCCGGGTCTATAAAGGTGATCGGGTAAGTACCCGGATTTTCCATCCTTATTACAAAGAGCAGATGATTCTGGTGGGGATTCCCCTGCAGGACGTTCATGGCAGCCAAAATGGGGCCATCTTGCTGGCTTCTCCCCTGGGCGGATTGAATAAGGTGCTAAAAGATATTTATCTCTACACCATCGGTGTGGGGGTTGTAGCCCTGCTTATCAGTATGGCCATCGTCAGCGGCCTGACCCGGCGCATGGTAAAACCGCTGATATCCATGAAAAATAGTGCCAAGGCCATTGCCCTGGGGGATTATTCTCTTAAAGTGGTAGTAGATGGGGACGATGAAATCGCAGACTTGGGGCGCTCCCTGAATTCTCTCAGCCGGGACCTGGAACAGTTCGTGAAAAAGTCCTGGAAAATGGAAAAAATGCGTAGGGATTTTGTGGCCAATGTTTCCCACGAATTGCGCACGCCTATCACCATTATTCAGGGCTACAATGAGGCCCTGAGCGATGGGACCATCACCGACCCGGAAGATGTGAAGAAATACCGGAAACTGATTAATGATGAAACACTGCGGCTGGAACGGCTGATTAAGGATCTTTTAGATATCAGCCGCCTGCAGCGGGGCGAAGGGGAAGAAATGGAACCCATTCCCCTGGGCCGCATTGTGGAAAACGTGGTGCAGATGCTGGAAGTGCGGGCGAAAAAAAGAGACATCCGCCTGGACCAGGAGTTGGACAACAGCCTTTTGGTCTATGGCAACGGAGATCGCCTGTTCCAGCTGGTGATGATTCTGGGGGATAACGCCATGAAATATTCTCCGGATAGTTCTGCTATTACCTTCCAGGTGACGGCCAATTCCCAGCATGAAACGGTGTTGGTGGTGGCCGACCAGGGCTTTGGTATTCCGGAAGAAGATATTCCTTATATCTGGGAGCGGTTCTACAAAGCGGATAAGTCCCACTCCCGACACATTGCGGGGACGGGGCTGGGTCTTGCCATAGGCAAGGAAATTATTCGCATGCATAAAGCCAAGGCGCAGGTACAGAGCAAAGTAGGCAAGGGGACCCAGTTTACGATTACCTTCCCCTCTTATAAGCCGGACAAGCGGCAGAAGGAAACTGTACCGGACGTAGAAGTGGTAGAAAATATGCCACCGCTTTCGGCAGAACCGCCTGTGGAGGAAGAAACCTATGAAGACACTTAGAAAAATCACAAGTTCCCTTTTCTGTGGTGTATTGTGCGTAACGGGAACCCTCTGGGCTTTTGCGGCACCCTGGATGCCCGAAGAGCCGTCCAAGGATGAAGCGGCCCTGGTAGGCTTTTATCAGGGCAACGGGGAGTCTTTGGCCGTGCGGGAAAATGCAGGGCAGCTGGAAATTTTGTACCGCTATCAGCCCAAAGATAAAGACTTCACCAAAAGCAATGTCTTTACCCTGGTGAAAAATTATTATGATAACTATGAACTCCGGGAAATCGGGCCCAATACGGATGCCACGAGTACACTTCGCTTTGACCGGGATAAGAACGGGCAGGGCATCAGTCTGAATATGGGGCAGAAAAGCTATACCCGTCGCTTTGGCGGGGAAAATGGCAGGCCTATGCGAATCACGCCGCCAAAGCCTATGGAAGAACTGCGAAAAGAAGCAGAAGCTGCACAGCCCCCTTCACCTGCGTACCAGAAGACGGCCCAGCTGGTGGAAATCACAAGTGTAGTTCCAGGCATCGTGTATGATCTCCGCTACACCACGGCGAACAATATCTTTGGTGCTCCGCTGGTACAAAGCAACCATGCCTATCTGGACAGAAGTGCTGCCCAGGCGCTGAACAGGGTGCAGCAGGATTTAAAACCCTATGGCTATGGTCTGGTGTTCTGGGAAGGCTATCGCAGCTGGAGTGATTTTAAACTGGCGACGCTTGCCCTGGGAGAAAAACATCAGGATATGCTGCCCAAAGCAGAAGAAGGCTATGCGCATAATACGGGACGCTCCGTAGATGTAAGCCTGGTTGATCTGGCAAGCGGGGAAGAAGTCTCCATGATTTCTGATTTTGATGAACCTTCTCCGGCCCAGTATGCCCAGTTCGCCGGTGGCACGCAAAAACAGCGCTATCTTCGTGATCTGCTCCGGCAGATGATGACCCGGGAAGGGTTTACCGGCAGCGATATGGAGTGGTGGCATTTTGATTGGGATGCCGGAACGACCTATCAAATCCTAAATACTAAAGAACCGTGAAATTGTATACAAAAAACAAGAAACGTTGAGAAAAGCTAAATCTTATGCTAAAATAAAACGTATAAGGCAGTACAGGTAAGGGGTATTGTCAAATGTGTGTAAAATTTAGGAGGGTTTTGGTATGAAGGTTTTGTGTTACGGTGTTAGAGACGTTGAAGAACCGATTTTTGAAGCCTGCAATAAAGAATTCGGCTATGATCTGAAGCTGGTTCCTGATTATCTGAATTCCAAAGAAACCTGTGAAATGGCCAAAGGCTGCGATGCAGTCATCCTGCGTGGCAACTGCTTTGCCAACAAGGAAAACCTGGATCGTTTCAAAGAATACGGGATTAAATACCTGATGACCCGTACCGCCGGCACGGACCATATCGACATTGCCTATGCCAAGGAATTGGGCTTTAAAATGGCCTTTGTTCCCCGGTATTCTCCCAATGCCATTGCCGAACTGGCTGTAACACAAGCCATGATGCTACTGCGGCATACCGCCTATGCTACCAGCGAATCCGCCAAGAAAAACTTTGTGGTGGATGCCCAAATGTTCTCCAAGGAAATCCGTAACTGCACGGTAGGGATTATCGGCCTCGGCCGTATTGGCCGTGTCTGCGCTCAGCTGTTCCACGGCTTGGGTGCTACCGTTATCGGGGAAGACGTATTCCAAATCAAAGGCATTGATGAATACTGCACCCAGGTGGAAATGGATGACCTGCTGAAACGGGCTGATGTAATCAGCATCCATGCTCCTGCTATCAAAGGCGCTCCTCCTGTTATCAATAAAGAAACCCTGGCTAAGATGAAAGACGGCGCCATTCTGGTGAACTGTGCCCGTGGCCAGCTGGTAGATACTGCTGCTGTCATTGAAGCCCTGGAAAGCGGCAAACTGGGCGGCTATGGCTGCGACGTACTGGTGGGCGAAGGAGAAATCTTCAACCACAACCTGGAAGGCAAAGAAATTGCCAATGCTACCAATGCAAAACTAGTTTCAATGTATCCCAAAGTGATCATCACCCCGCATCTGGGATCCTACACGGATGAAGCCGTAAAGAACATGGTAGAAATCTCTTACCAGAATATTAAGGACTATGTGGATACCGGAGACTGCGCTAACGCCATTAAATAAATAGCGGTCTTTGTGTACGGATAGGAACCCTAAAGAGGGCTCGGCCTGCGGGTCGGGTCCTTTTCTTTTGCTTTGGAGAGGTTATGCATCAGCTCTTTCAGCTTTTATCCGAGTTATTTTATCCCCATTATTGCCCCGGCTGCGGAGCAGAAGTACAGGATGAAGGCCTGCTTTGCGAAATTTGCCGGCAGGAGGTATGGAATCCCCGCTCCATGCATCCGGAAAGCCTGGAGGCTCCCTTTTTGGATGGAGTGTATGTTCTCTATAATTACGAAGGCGGTATCCAAAAAGCCCTGCAGCTGGTGAAATTCCAGAAACGGGAAGATCTTCTGCCCCGCCTGGCTAAAACCTGGGCAGAAGGCATCCATGAGGCAGCTCTGTTTCAATGGGATATCCCGGAAGGCGTAAAAATAGCCCTTGTAACCATTCCCACAGATGCCATGCGGAAAAAGGAGCGGGGCTATGATATCCCGGAAGAGATCTTTCGCCCCTGGGGAAAAGCAAGAGGTTTAGTATGGGAACCGCTGCTGGTGCGGACACGCAGCACGCTGCCCCAATTCAATCTGGATAGAACCCAGCGCCGAGAGAATGTAAAAAACTGCTTTGCGCTGAAGAAAAACGCAAACCTGCCGGACATCGTTTTCCTGGCCGACGATATTTTCACTACCGGTGCCACCCTCGCAGAAGCAGCCCGGGTACTCAAAAAGGCCGGCGTTTGTTACGTGTATGGCCTAGCCCTTGCCAGTGGGATGGATGTGTAAAAAATCTGGAGCGAGGAAACTAAAAAAAGCAGCCATATTCATTGCTGAGGTATTCGTGCGTTAACGTAGATAATGAAGACATTGAATTTAATGCTACAATTATTGTATAATGAAAATAATAATTAAAATATTCTGTTAATAGTAATGCGGAAGGAGTGGAAACATTGAGGCAATGGGGAGAAAAATATTATCAAAAAGTGCCAGCAGCAGGTATTAGTCGTGTAGCAGTGATATTGGCCGTTTTAGGTGTACTGTCCATCGGGGGGGTACAAGTGTAGCTTCAGCGACGGATGAAATCCATTATTTAAGTATTAATAGTAGCATAACAGATGCTGACAGCAATTATAATAATAATTCTGCTACGGGGGTAGATGCTATTGCAATTGGGCCTGTGGCTTCGTCTACTGGAGATGAGGCAGTTGCATTAGGTGTCCTCACGGAAGCATCTGGACTTAGAGCAATAAGTATAGGAAACGGGACTATCGCATCAGGAGAATCATCCTTGGCTCTTGGCAGTAATACACAGGCCCAAGACTTTGGGGCTACAGCTATAGGAGTAGCGACAATTGCCACTGGCCAGATGTCTACAGCGATGGGCATTACAACAAATGCTGAAGGGTATGCTTCTACATCTATGGGAAGTAGTACATGGGCTGTGGGAGATTTTTCAACATCAATGGGATTATCCTCCAGGGCTAACGGAAAGAGTTCAACTGCTATGGGTCATGCTACACAAGCCAATGGGGAAAACTCTGTTGCCCTTGGGGAAAGTACGGAGACTAATGGCCGTAATGCAGTTGCGATGGGGGAATCTACCAACGCCACCGGGGATAATGCCGTTGCTATGGGAAATAGTAGCTATGCCATTGGAGCGACTTCCTTTGCTGCCGGGGATGGGGCTCGTGCAACAGGAGAGTATGCAGTTTCTATGGGATACCATACGGTTGCAGGGGCTAGAGGTGCCTTTGCGGAAGGCGTTGCTTCAGAAGCACAGGGCGTCAACAGCGTAGCCATGGCAGGTGGTAAAACTGGACAACAAGCTACCAACGCCTTTGCTATCGGCAGTGATGCAGAAGCTGTATTGCGGGACAGTGTGGCGTTAGGAAGCGGTGCATTGGCCAATCGTGTAAAAGGCCATACTGGCTATGATGCCAACACGGGAAGCACCAGTACCGAGACGAATGAGAGTTGGGTTGCTACCGCTAATGCTGTTGCGGTAGGTGGAGGACAAAGCGGCGACGGGAAGCTCGTTACCCGCCAGATTACCGGAGTTGCTGCTGGCAGTGAGGATACCGATGCGGTGAATGTGGCCCAGCTAAAAACCATGGGGATAAAAGTGAACGGATTGGATACCCGTATAACGCAGAACACCAGCAATATTGAAACATTGGATACCCATGTTAAACAAAATACCAGCACTATCGCCACATTGGATAATAAAGTAAAACAAAATAGCGATGATATCTCGACGCTGGATACACAGGTGAAAAAGAACACGGATAGTATTGCCGCTGTAAATAATTACGCTGCCAATGTAGATAATCGGCTGAACCGGATGGACACCCGGATTGACCGAGTCGGTGCTGGTGCAGCAGCACTGGCGGCACTTCATCCTCAGGATTTTGACCCGAATGATAAATGGGATTTTGCCGCCGGTTACGGTCACTACCGCAGTGCCAACGCTATGGCTATTGGTGCGTTCTATCGTCCGGATGCCAGAACGATGCTTTCTATAGGCGGCAGTATGGGCGGCGGAGAAAATCTGGTCAATGCCGGCGTGACCTTTAAACTGGGTAAGAGCAGCCCCTATGCAGGGTATTCCAAAGCAGCCCTTACTACCGTCATCGCTGATCAGAAAACCACTATTCATAAACTGGAAAATCAAGTGGCAACCCAGCAAAAGCAGATCGAAGCAATTATGCGCCAGCTGGCAGAAATGAAAAAAGCGTAAGCCTGGATGTAATCAGGCAGCAAAAAGCCGTTCCGTTATGGAGCGGCTTTTTACTGCCTGCACTGTAACTTAACATTGCACTTTTTCCTAAAAAGCAGATAAAAATTACTTGATTTGTCATTTCTCCTTGCAGGCCTGGCAAAAATCTAGTACAATACTAGTCATGTATCAAAAATAGCAAGATGGGGGCAACCTATATGGAGCTAAGGGAAGAACAAATCCAGAAAATTGTCAATGGATATCGCCAGGATATGCTGGATTTTTACAAAGAGCTGGTTAATTTTCAGGCAGGAAGCAAAGAGGGCAGGCGGATTCATACGCTGATGGAAAACGTGCTGCACAAAATGGAAGCGCTCGGCATGGAAGGAGAACTGCTGCCTACTGGGTGCGACATCCCTGTTTTACGGGCGTACTGGGGAAAGGAACGGCCAGGAAAACCGATTCTGTTTTCAGGACATCTGGATACGGTCTTTCCCAGTGGCAGTTATCCGGAGAATCCCTTTGCGATCCGGGAGGGAAAAGCCTATGGCCCTGGCGTAGGGGATATGAAGGGCGGCATTGTGATGGCCGTGTATCTGGTGAAGGTACTGGAACAGCTGGGCTATGACAAGCATCCGGTAAAGCTTGTTTTTGTAGGGGACGAGGAAACGACCCATATAGGCAGTAATGCAGATCAGCAGCTGGCTAAAGAAGCAGAAGGGTGCCTGTGTGCCTTTAATTTTGAAACCGGCAGGATGGACCATACACTGACCGTAGGCCGCAAAGGCTGTATGGATGCATGGGTAACGGTGCATGGTAAAGCAGGCCACGTGGGGAATGCCTATGCCAGTTCTGCCAATGCCATTGAAGAAATGGCCCATAAAATTATTGCCTTGCGCAGCCTGACCAATCTGGAAGAAGGGCTGATTGTCAGCACGGACATCGTGTCTGGCGGCACGGCTTCCAACGCCGTTCCGGATACGTGCCGGATTGAGGTGGACTGCCGCTATGATCACAATGCAGATAAAGCGATGCTCCAGGAAAAAATTAAGGCGATCTGCGCCGAAACCCATGTGCCAGGCACCACTGCGGAAGTAGAATTTCCTTCTTTCATGCCTACTTTTGAAAGAACCCGTGGCAATGACAACCTATTGGCGCTGGTCAATGCCGTTGCCGAAGATTTTGGAATGGAACCATTTGGCGCTGCCCATCCTGGCGGCTGTAGTGATGCTTCTTTTATGGCACAGGCTGGCATCCCCATCCTTGATTCTGTAGGGATCCAGGGGGATAAGGCTCACACCAAGCAGGAATATGCGCTGGTAGAAACGCTGCTTGCACGCACGATGCTCTTAGCAGAAACAGTTTGCAGGCTATAAAGCAGAACCAAAAGGGGAGTTCACAGGATGACAGAACAAAACAATACGAATGGGGCGCAGCCCCAAAATAAAAAATTAAGTGTTCCCAGTCCGATTATTATTATCGGCTTTATCTTGATCATTACCGCCATTGCCACCTGGATCATTCCATCCGGTGTATTTGACCGAGTAAAGGATGCCACCAGCGGGCGCATGGTGGTCAATCCGGAATCCTTTCATTTTGTGGCCAGACATCCGGCCAGTTTCTTTGATCTGTTTATGGCAGTTCCTCAGGGCATTAAGGGTGCTGCCAGTATCGTTGGCTTTTTGATGATCATCGGCGGGGCGTTAAATGTGCTGGCCGCCACGGGAAGCATTCATGCAGCGCTGGGCCATGTGGTGAACAAAATGAAAGGGCGGGAACTGTTGATGATTCCCGTGGTTCTCACTATCTTTACCTGCCTTAGCTCCTTTGCCGGGTGCAGTGAGGAATTTATTGCCTTTGTACCGCTTTTGATGAGCGTCAGTTTTGCCCTTGGGTTTGATTCCATCGTAGCGGTGTCCCTGCCCCTTGTTGCGGTGAGCGGCGGCTACGGGGCAGGCGTTACCAATGCCTTTACGGTAGGAGTGGCACAGAGCATTTCCGGGCTCCCCATGTTTTCCGGGATTCAGGTGCGGATTGTTATGCTGGTCCTTTTGATTATTATGGGCGTCGTCTATACGTATTTTTATGCCCGTATGATCAAAAAACATCCGGAAAAAAGCTTTATGTACGAATACGATGAAGAACGGCGGAAAGCAGCTACCCAGGGCCTGGATGAAAATGTACTGGTGACGATGAACGGACGGCATAAGATCATTATGGCCGGGTTTGGGGTCACGATTATTGCCATCTTGGTAGGCGTTGTCAAGTTTGGTTTCTATATGGATGAATTGGCGGCCCTGTTCCTAATGATGGCGGTATTTGCCGGACTGGTAGGGCGGCTTAGCGCCAATGACTTTGCCAAGGCCTTTATCGGTGGCGTAAAAAATATGGCACTGCCCTGCATGATGGTGGGATTGTGCCGTGGTGTCACGATTTTGATGACCAACAGTAAAATTATTGATACCATCGTGTTCTATTTATCCTCCGCACTGAATCTTTTCCCTCATTCTTTATTGGGATTTGGCATGTTTATGATTCAGGACATCATCAACCTGGTCATTCCTTCTGGAAGCGGGCAGGCGGCAGTGACCATGCCTATTATGGCTCCTTTGGCTGATCTGGTGGGGATGACACGGCAGGCGGCGGTGCTGGCATTTCAGATGGGGGATGCCTTTACGAATATGATCACCCCGGCCAGCGGCACGACCATGACGGTCTTAAGTATTGCCGGCGTTCCGATCCGCAAATGGTGGAAGTTCGCATTCCCGCTGCTGGCGTTGGAATGGATTTTTGCCTTTGGCGTGATGTGGTATGCAGCCGCAACGCAGATTGGACCCTTTTAGGCCATTGCATTTCCATTTATCAATAGGTAAAATTTTTATGAGCGCAGCATAACGCAGGAAAAGGGAGATGGTTTCATGGGTAAGTTTGGAAAACGAAATGGGGACAGCAAGTCTGCAGAGCAAAAGAAGATTAAGCAGCAGCTGGCCGCCCTGGCTCGCCGTCAGGCAAAAAAGAAAAAGAAATGAACCAATAAGTCCCTGGAATCTTATGGATTCCGGGGGCTTTTACGATGGGGGATAAAGCCCAAAAGGTCGGAGTGTTTCCAAAATGCTTGACAGAAAGCGTGCAACCTATATAATGAAACAAGAAAGCATTTGGGCAGAGAGGATGGAACGCTGTGGATCTGGTGGATAAACTGAAGGAGTACGGAGTCCTCACGGACGAGGAGATGAAGGAACTCCTTTTAACCGAAAATGGAGCGCTTCGGAACAAACTCTTCCTCACAGCGCAGGAAGTCTTGCGCACTCTTTTTCACAACCAGGTCTGGTTCCAGGGCACGCTGGAATTTACCAACCATTGCCCGGAAAACTGTCTTTTTTGTGAACGACGGGCGGAAAACCGGGAGCTGGAACGTTTCCGCCTGAACTGGGAGCAGATCAAAGGGGCCTGTCGCCAAGGACATGAGCTGGGAATCCATTCGTTTATCTTAATTGGTGGGCAGGATCCGTATTATACGGATATGATTTTGTGCAATATCCTCACCAATTTGAAAAAAGAGTTCCCTGACTGTGCCATTGGCCTATCCATGGGAGAACGCAGTCACCTGTCCTATCAGCGACTTATGCGCAGCGGGGCAGAGCGCTATACCCTGGGTTTTGTCACGGCGGACCCATTGCATTTTTCCAGGCTTCATGCGCCGCGGTGGGTGCTGTCCACCAAAATCACCTGTTTAAATGACCTGAAGGAACTGGGATATGAGGTGGATACCGGCTTTCTGGTCGGGGCACCGGGAGAAGAAGCGGAGCATATAATGCGGGATCTTACCCTGCTTTCGGAATTGCACCCCCAGAGTCTGACACTGACACCCTTTTGTCCCCAGGCTGGGACAACCTTCCGGCAGGGAAATAAGGCGCCGCTGGAAGAATATTTGCGCCTCATAGCGGTGCTTAGGATTTTGTATCCCCGGGCTAATATTGCCGTGCCTTGGGAAATCCGCCGCATTCATACAAGAGGGCAGCTGCTCAGCATTCAAAGCGGCGCCAATGTAATCCGTATGCCTATGGAACCACCGGCTGCCGCAGGCGATCTCCAGAATCAGTCACGGAAAAATCTGCTGCATACCATTGAAGTGCAGTACCGCTTTTTGAAAAGTTACGGCTATGCCCTTACCCCAGGGAGGGGAGATTCCCTGCTCAGCAGCAAAATAATTAGAAAAAGATTTAATTAAAAAGCACCCCTGATAGCGTGGACACGTGTCCACACTATCAGGGGTGCTTTCTTGTCCCTTTACAGGACGGCAGGGGGCTCCGGACAGGTGATGTCGATTAAGAGTTCGATCATGTGGTGGAGCAGCCGGGCTTCTTCTGTGTCGGTAGCAAAGTAGTACATTTCCTTGCCGCGGCGCCGGCTGGTGATGAGGCCTTTTTCCTTTAAGACCTTCAGATGGTGGCTGAGCGCCGGGCTGGACATGTGCATCAGAGCCGAGAGGTTGATTACGCATTCCTCAAAATGGCACAAGTACCAGAACAGCTTGATCCGGCTGCTGTCAGACAGGCTGCTGAACAAGCTGGAGACCGTGGCAAATTTACGATCGGTCGGCATGTGTTCCAGCAGACTGCTGCTTTCCCCATGGTTGTGGGGCAGTTTGACCTGATTGGGTTCCATGGAAATCCCTCCATTGATAAATTCTATTCATTATACCATGGGTACCCGGATAATTTGCAAGAAAAATTATGATAAAAGTGTAAAGGGTTAAACATTATTTTATTTATCATAAAAAGTTTAGCTTATTTTTCTTATTTCTATTGACTCTTTTCCGGAAAAAGAGTATAAAAAGAGCAGTAAACAATTAAATAAAAATTAAATTGAAAATGGAGGGATCAATCATGAAAAAAAGTTATAAAGTGGATGTGGATTGTGCCAACTGTGCAGCGAAAATGGAAGACGTTGTTAAAACCACTGCCGGGGTAAAGGACGCCGTATTGAATTTTATGCTGCTAAAGTTAAATGTTACCTTTGAAAATGGAGTGGATCCCCAAGAAGTTATGCAACGGTGCAAAGAGAATGTGGCACGAGTGGATGATGATTGTAAGATCTTCTGCTAAATAACCCGGGAGGAAATCATCATGGATGCCAACAAGAAGATGGTGGCACGGATTGCCCTTTCTGCCCTGCTTGTCATTGCAGCAGGTTTTATGCCGGAACATTTCAGCGGAGAGACTGCAAGCAGTGCAGAGCGGGGTATTCACCTCATCCCGTACCTCATCGCCTACCTGATTATCGCCTACGATATTCTGGGAAAGGCCTTGAAAAATATCCGGAAAGGCCGGGTGCTGGATGAAAACTTCCTTATGGCTGTAGCCAGCGCCGGCGCCTTTGGACTGGGAGTTTATCGCAATGCGGACTATGCAGAGGCCGTAGCCGTCATGCTCTTTTACCAGGTGGGAGAACTATTTGAAGACTATGCGGTGGACAAGAGCCGTCGCAATATCAGCGAACTGATGGATATCCGCCCGGACTATGCCAACGTGCAGCAGGATGGGAAACTGGTAAAAATAGACCCGGATGAGGTGGCAGTGGGCACGGAAATTATCGTGCAGCCCGGGGAAAAGGTTCCTATTGACGGTATTGTGCTGCAAGGACATTCTACCCTTGATACGGCAGCCCTTACCGGAGAAAGCCTGCCCCGGGAAGTAGGGAAAGGGGATGAAGTGATCAGCGGCTGTATTAACCGCAGCGGCCTTCTCACTATTCGTACTACCAAGGAATTTGGGGAATCCACTGTCAATAAGATTTTAGAGCTGGCGGAAGATGCCAGCAGCCGTAAGGCTAAAAGCGAAGTTTTTATCTCCAAATTTGCCCGCTACTATACGCCGGCGGTTTGCGGCAGTGCGTTGCTGCTGTTCCTTGTTCCGCCGCTTGTGCGGATGGGGGTGTGGGGGCTGGCTCCCTTGTGGGGGCAGTGGCTCTACAGAGGCCTGCTTTTTTTGGTGGTAAGCTGTCCCTGTGCGTTGGTGCTATCCATTCCTCTTAGCTTTTTTGCGGGCATCGGTGGGGCCAGTCGGGCGGGGATCTTAATCAAAGGTTCCAATTATATGGAAACCCTGGCGCATACCGCCTATGTGGTGATGGATAAAACCGGGACATTGACCCAGGGCGTATTTCAGGTGGCAGGGATTCACCATCATACGATTGCAGAAAAAACACTGCTGGAGATTGCAGCACTGGCAGAAAGCGCCTCCAGTCACCCCATCAGCAAATCGCTGCAGGAAGCCAGCGGCAAACGGCTGGATCGTTCCCGGGTGGGGGAGATCCAGGAATACAGCGGCAAGGGTGTTGTGGCTAAGGTAGATGGTCATACCGTGGCTGCGGGCAACAGTAAATTAATGGAGTCTCTGGGCATTCAGGCAATACCCTGCCATATGGTGGGGACACTGGTTCATCTGGCCATAGACGGAGTCTACGCCGGCCATATTCTCATTTCAGACCGAATTAAACCCCATGCAAAAGAAGCTGTGAAAGCTCTCTATGAAGCGGGGGTGAAGCAGGTGATTATGCTTACTGGCGATGCCAAAAAGACCGCCGAGGCCGTAGCCGCCCAACTGGGGATTCGACAGGTGTACAGTGAGCTTTTGCCGGAGGGCAAGGTGGAAAAGGTGGAAACCCTGCTGCGGGAAAAAGCACAAGGGGACAAGGTAGCCTTTGTAGGCGACGGGATCAACGATGCTCCGGTGCTTTCTCTGGCAGATATCGGGATTGCCATGGGAGCCTTGGGCAGCGATGCGGCCATTGAAGCGGCAGACGTGGTATTGATGGATGATGATCCCTTGAAAGTCAGCAAGGCCATCCGCATTGCCCGGAAATGCATCCGCATCGTCTATCAGAACATCATCTTTGCTATTGGGATTAAGTCCGTAAGCTTGATTTTGGGTGCTTTTGGGATGATTAACCTGTGGTTTGCTATTTTTGCCGACACGGGGGTATTGATCCTCGCCGTGATGAATGCGATGCGCTGCCTGTTCGTGGAAAAAGCATAACCGTATAAAAGTGGCATAACCATGCAAATAAAGGCGTAACTTTGTATGGTTATGCCTTTATTTTTTTCGTCAGTATGCTATAATAAACCTGCTCAAAAAAGTACGAGAAACGAGGGATGCCCATATGGTCAAAGTGTTTATTGATGGCGGGGAAGGAACCACCGGGCTGCGGCTGGCTGGCCGGCTGAAACAGCGGGAAGATATAGAGCTTTTGGCAATCAGCGAAAGTAGACGCAAAGATGCAGCGGCCCGTCTGGAAAAAATTGACCAGGCAGATGTGGCTTTTTTGTGCCTGCCCGATGCGGCGTCCCGGGAGATTGCCGAAGCGGCTAAAGACTGTGACACCAAAATCATTGATACGTCTACCGCCTTTCGCTGCGATCCCAGCTGGGCCTATGGGTTCCCGGAACTGGGACCGGAGTATCTTCATAAGGTGCAAACCAGCAATCGCATTGCTAATCCCGGCTGCCATGCGACAGGCTCTATTGCCGTGCTGGCACCGTTGGTGCAAAACGGGATTATTCCCAAAGATGGCCAGTACAGCCTTATCAGTCTCACAGGCTATTCCGGCGGCGGCAAAAAAATGATTAATGAATACGAGCATCTGCACGATGCGGAGCTGGATGCGCCACGGATTTATGCAACAACCCAGCAGCACAAGCACCTGCCGGAAATCGTAAAATATGCTGCGCTGGAAAAAGCACCGATTTTTTTGCCCATCGTAGCACCCTACTATGCCGGAATGCTGGTAACCGCCGGATTTGAAAATACGTTCGGTCTTTCCCTTGCGGCGATTCGCAAGCTTTTTGTAGATTTCTACGGTGCCCAGCCCTTTATCCGGGTGATGGAAAGCGAGGAACAGCCAAAAATGCTGGGATCCAATACCTTATCCGGCAAGGATTCTCTGCGCATTTATGTGTGCGGCAACGCAGAACGCTTTACTGTTTTTGCCCAGTTTGATAATTTGGGCAAAGGAGCCAGCGGAGCGGCCATTGAGAATATGAATTTGGCCCTGGGACTGGATCCTGCGACAGGCCTTGACCTATAACGCAATAAAGCAGACTAACTTCATAGGAAAACGGCGCCCGCAAAAGCGCCGTTTTCCTATGCTTTTAATTATGTATTCCTAATTAAAAATAATTATTAAAAAAGGCTTGCATTTCTGTAGAAACCTGCTATAATAACAACTGTAAGAGATAAACAATAATAATTATCAACTAAGATTTTTCCTTCAAAATTGCGCAGAAGGAAAAAGGTAAATTCAAGAGGAGGAATTGATGATGAAAAAATTTATCTGCAGAGTTTGTGGTTATGTGTATGAAGGCGAAGAAGCTCCGGCAAAGTGCCCGCAATGCGGCGCTCCCAAAGAGCAGTTTGATGAACTGAAGGAAGGCGTAAAAGAATACGCTGATGAACACGTAGTAGGCGTTGCTAAGGGCGTAGATGAAAGAGTTCTGGAAGGCCTGCGTCAAAACTTCACCGGTGAATGCTCCGAAGTAGGGATGTACCTGGCTATGAGCCGTGTTGCAGACCGGGAAGGGTATCCGGAAATTGCGGAAGCCTATAAACGGTTTGCTTTTGAAGAAGCAGAACATGCCAGCAAATTTGCGGAACTGTTGGGCGAAGTGGTTACCGACAGCACCAAGAAAAACCTGGAACTGCGTGCCGCTGCTGAACAGGGCGCCTGCGCTGGCAAGAAAGAAATTGCAACCCTGGCCAAGAAACTGGGCTACGATGCCATCCATGACACCGTACACGAAATGGCTAAGGACGAAGCCCGTCATGGCCGTGCTTTCGATGGCCTGCTGGCTAGATATTTTGGCGAAAAATAACCCTCCTAAAACCATACGAAAACCTCAAAAAAACACCTTGGAACGCAAACGGTTCCAAGGTGTTTTTTTATTGGGAGTCAGGCTTTCAGGCTGTCGTAGATCATCTGCAGATTTTCTTTCATGCGGTCCAGATAAGTGGCACCGCCTTCGCTGCTTTCCAGAGTGTGGATTTCTTTTACGCTGGCACCCACTTCTTTGGCCAGGGTCTCAGACGTTTTGGGGCTGACCATTTCTTCCACGAAAACGGTCTTCACATTGTGCTTGCGGCAATAGTCCACCAGGTCTGCCATTTGTTTGGCAGAGGGCTGGCCGGAAGCAAAGACGGATTCCACGCTGTTTTGCTGCAGGCCAAAGTCACGGCACAGATAAGCAAAGGCGGCATGGCCGGTGACAAACTCTTTTTTCGTGATGCCCTTGAATTTGTTTTGGTATTCGGTCAAAAGTTCCTGGAGTTTGCCATTATAGGCTTCGGCATTCTTTTGATAGTAGGCAGCATTAGCCGGGTCAGCTTTGGCAAGGCCGGCGGCAATATTTTTGACTTCAATCTGGGCACAGGAAAGGCTCAGCCAGGCATGGGGGTCATACTGCCCGTGTTCTTTGATTTCGTCTTCATCCGTGTTGGCGATAGCCGGTACATCTTTAGATGCATCAATCACAGTCAGTTTGGCGTTGTCTGCCGCTTTTTCCATGGCTTCGGCCCAGGGTTCCATTCCCAGCCCTTGTTTTACGAACACATCGGTGCTGTGCAGGGTCTTCATCTGTTGGGGAGTGGGCTCAAATTCATGGGGTTCCGTCCCATCCGGAATGATACTGGTGATTTCCACCTTGTCCCCGCCTACGGCTTGGACCAATTCTTTCATGGCATCAAAGCTGACGGCTACCTTGGTCTTGTGTGCCGGTGCTTCTGACGGAGTGCTGGAGCTGCCGCAGCCGCTGACCAGGCCGAGGGATAACAGAGCGATACAACATACTATGAACTTTTTCACAAAATCGCCTCCATATAATCAACTAAATGCAAACTACTTGCATCTGCGTTTTGCAATACATACCTTAGCACAGTCGGTTAGTTCTGTCAAATCCCTTGTTTTTTTGAAGTATTTGCGGTAGTATTGGAGACGATGTTGTATACACGCCAGTATTGGTAGAATAAAACGACACAGGCAAGGAGGAAATCATTTATGAACTTTTTGGAAAAAAATGGAATAGGGATCTTGGTCTGCTTTGCTATTGCAGTACCGTCCCATTTTCTGGGAAAAGCATTCCCTGTCGTAGGCGGGGCCGTTGTTGGTATCCTGCTGGGCATGGTGCTGGCTTTGTTCTGGACTAATAAGGGAAAGGCCAAGGCGGGCATTGCTTTTACCTCTAAGTATATTTTGCAGGCGGCTGTGGTGCTGCTGGGCTTTGGGATGGATCTGCATGTAGTACTGGAAACAGGGCGTCAATCCCTGCCCATTATTGTCTGCACCATTTCTACGTCCTTGATACTGGCGTACCTTATGCACAAGGCCATGCATATCCCCGGACCGATTTCCACACTGGTGGGGGTAGGGTCTTCCATTTGCGGCGGGTCTGCCATTGCAGCTACGGCGCCGGTCATTGGGGCAAAAGATGATGAAGTGGCCCAGGCCATTTCCGTGATTTTCTTCTTTAACGTATTGGCTGCGATTTTCTTCCCTATGTTCGGGCAGATGATCGGTTTTTCTACGGTGAATGGGGACGCTTTCGGAATTTTCGCCGGGACGGCGGTGAATGATACTTCCTCCGTAACGGCGGCGGCGGCTACCTGGGACGGCATGTGGAACCTGGGCACCCAGACCCTGGATAAAGCTGTAACGGTAAAACTGACCCGGACGCTGGCCATCATTCCCATTACCCTGGTACTAGCCTATTTGCATGCCCAAAAGGCACAGGGTGGCGAAAACCAGGCAGGTGGTTTTAGCTTAAAACGGGCTTTTCCGCTCTTTATTCTGTTCTTTGTGCTGGCGTCCATCCTGACCACGGTGACCGTATCCATGGGCGTTTCTTCCAGCGTGTTTGGCCCGTTAAAAGGTCTCAGCAAGTTCTTTATTATTATGGCCATGAGCGCCATCGGCCTAAACAGCAATGTGGTGCAACTGATCCGCAGCGGCGGCAAGCCTCTTGCCTTGGGAGCGGTATGCTGGGCCGGGATTACCGGTGTCAGCCTTTTGCTGCAGCATGTGATGGGGCTCTGGTAAATACTTTACAGAGCAAGCCTCTTCTGTTATAATAGACAAATAATATCTGTTATTAATAAAAAAACAGTAAGAGGAGAAACCAGATGATGCACAAAAAAATACTATTACTACCCATTATGGCTTCTTTAGCGCTGGCGCCACTTTCCGCCAGTGCGGCACAGGATAATTTTTCCAGCAGCCATGAGCCGCTAAACCCGGCTATGGCCACTTATGAGGAAATGGCAGCCTATCGCAGCGATCTGGACAGCTATGTCCGGAAACTGGAAGAAGAGATTGCCCGTCTGCGGGATAAGCAGGACAGCGCCATTCATAAATTTAATGAAGCGGTGTACGCCTATAATAAAGACGATTTTTACCATCACGATACCATGCGTCCTTATCCCCATCGGAGAAACCGGTACCAAGGCTCCTGGCCATGTGGCAGAGGGCCGGAGTATTGCGGCGATTGGGATGACGACAAGGATCACAAAGACAGCAAACGGGAAAAGACCCCGGCAGAAAAACACCAGGATCGTATTGACAGCTTCATTGATCATATGATTGACTGGGGCAAGTAATTTCAAAACTAATGGTATAACCTAAAAAATCCGGTATGGACATGTATTAGCATGTGCATACCGGATTTTTTGCGAAAAATATTGGCAAAACAGTTATATTTCGCACTTTTAGTCGTGGCGGATCATCAGGGGAATGTGGTTTTCTCCATAAGCTTTGTACAGTGCCTTGATAAACTGGTGGCGCAGGGCTGATTCATCCACTACCTTGCGGATTTGCAGCACTACGTCCAAAGAAATTCCGTAGTCTCCCAATGTATTGTAGCGAACCATGGGATGAAAACCTTTTACGCCGTATTCACTGCTGCCAAGGACGGCATTGGCTGTATCCAACGTCACTTTTTCCACAAAGTCCAAATCATTGCCATAGGCGATGGTCACCGGGATGGCGATAGTGCACTGGGGATAGGGGCGTTCGTAATTAATCAGGTCAGAATTAGAAATATTGGCATTAGGGACGATGACAGTATTGCCCTTGACCGTGCGGATGGTGGTGTGGTGCCAGTTCATGTCGATGATACGGCCTGTACGTCCGGATGGTAGCTGGATATAATCGCCGATGTGAATTTGCTTGGAGACCAGTGTGCTGATGCCGGAAAAAAGATTGGTGAGGGTGTCCTTGAGGGCGAGAGCAGAGGCCAGGCCCCCAGCGCCCAAAGCTGTCAAAAGCGGGGAAATGGAAATCCCGTAAGAATTTAAAATAGCCAGAAACCCCATGGTGTAGATGGTGAAATCCACCACCGTGGCCAGAATGGACGTGGAAGCTGTCGCACTGGTGCTTTTGCTCAGCCGGTACCGGATATAAGTAGAAATTATGTGAGCAATAAAAAGCGTTACAGTAATAATCACCAGGCTGTGAAAGCCATTGTCCATAGCTGTGGTGACAAAGCTGGGAAAATCAAAGGTATCCTCGGTGAGCTTTATCCCTACCATGAGCCCCAGGCAGGTGGGCATAAACCTGGCTACCCGGGAAAGATACTGGTGGGAAAAACGGGTGTGGTCGGCAATGAGGGAGATACCCATGCGAAACAATACATGAAGTACCAGGATGGATAGAGCCTGGGTCGCCAAAATGGTGATGGTGGTGAGGTAGGGGCCGCCATGCTTTACGTGATTGAGAAAGGCTGCCAGGTTTTGCAGGATAAGGGACGTGATACAAAGATCCTTTCATAAAATACTCGCTGCTAAAAAATACCACAGGGTATTATAGCACGCTGTATATGAAAGGATGATGAAAACGCTAAAGTAGTAATCGCTTAAAAATTCTCTTAATTCCCTCTTTTCAACCAATATAGTCATGAATTATAATTAAGTAAAGATTCTTAAGTGAAATGCAATCGGAATAAAAATATTGGGGAAAATGGAAAGGGAGCCTTAGTATGAACAGAATCTACAAGGTGATTTGGGACAGTACCAGGCAGTGCTATGTGGTGGCGTCGGAGCTGGCCAAAGGGGCAGGGAAAGCAGCCAGAAACAAGAAAGGCATTGCCACAGGCCTTACGCTAGCTGTGCTTTTGTCCATCGGGGGGGGGTACAGGCGTAGTCTCTGCTGCGGACGACCTGCACTATGTGAGCGTTAAGGGTTTGAGTACAGCGACAGACAGCAACGTAAATAATGATGGGGCCAAAGAAGATTATGCCATTGCTATCGGTGACACGGCGACAGCAAAGTATGAGAAAGACCTGGCCATCGGCCGCAACGCCACGGCCTATGGCTATAACGAAGAGCCTTGGTGGGATGGGAAACAGGACCTCAAAGGCGGGGCAGTAGCCATCGGGGATACGGCCAGTGCCAAACAGGCGCAGGCCATTGCTATCGGCAGTAATAGCTCCACGGTGCGCCCTAATTCCGTAGCCATTGGTGCCGGGGCCACCATCAAAGATTATGTCCCTTATTGGGATGGGAATACAGACTACCAACCCGATGATTCTTCTTATTCTGAATTGTATGGCGGTGGGGTGGCCATCGGGTACCAGGCGAAAGTGGGAAACAAGGCCGATCTGGAAGAACGTATCATATCTGACTCTGATAGGCCATGGATTAACCCGAGCTATTTTATGAACAGCTATTCCGGAATTGCCCTGGGGGACCATGCACAAGCCTTTTCTGCCCAGGCGATGGCCGTGGGAAACTGGTCCTCTGCCACAGGGACGGGTTCTATGGCTCTTGGACTGGGATCTATTGCCAGCGGGTATGCTGCTTTATCCCTTGGTACCGGTACTGCCAAAGGAGAAGGATCCGTCACCTTGGGTGCTTCCACCGTGGCAGAAGAGGCTCTAGGGGCCATTGCCCTGGGGCCCAATCGAGTATATAATTATTCTGGCATGAAGAGCCGAGCTCCCAATTCTGGATGGGGGATGAATACAGTGGGAGTAAGCGGGGCCACTGCCGAAGGAGCTTACACCATTGCTATTGGTGCTTTCGCAGAAGCTGACACCATGGAATCCATTGCGCTGGGCAACTTTGCCAAGGCTAACCGGGCTACCGGCGTGCCTGGCTATGACCCTGCAACCAACGCTGCCAGCAAGGATACCAGCGCTACCTGGAAATCCACCACAGGCATCCTGTCCATCGGAGGCGAGGGTATTGTTGATTTTATCGATTTTAAGACAACACCTTTTACCCGGCAAATTACCGGTGTGGCCGCAGGCAGTGAGGATACGGATGCGGTGAACGTGGCCCAGCTGAAAAAGGCCGTGGAAGCCATGAAACCTAACAGCGGCGGCACAGGCGTGGCCGTTGATACCCGTAACACAGTGAAGGCGGGCGAAAATGTTGACGTGAAGGAAGCTGCTAATACTGACGGAAGCTCTACCTACACCGTATCCGTCAAGGCAAACGGCCAGGTGGACAAGGACAATACCGGCGTTGTAACCGGTGGTACCGTGTATAAGGAAACCCGGGTCGCCCAGGATGGCGCCTATGTGAAAGCTGCTAATTCGGCTGGGGAGAACTTGATGGTACTGGATCACCAAGTGAAACAGAATACTGACACCATTAATACTATGGGGAACCGTATCAACCGGATGGATGCCCGCATCGACCGGGTAGGTGCTGGGGCAGCAGCCTTGGCAGCGCTCCATCCCCAGGACTTTGATCCCAATGATAAGTGGGACTTTGCCGCTGGCTATGGGCACTACCGTAATGCCAATGCCATGGCCATCGGTGCTTTTTACCGGCCGGATGGCAGAACCATGTTCTCCGTAGGCGGCAGCATGGGCGGCGGAGAAAATCTGGTGAACGTGGGGCTTACCCTGAAGTTAGGAAAATCCAGCCCCTATGCAGGCTATTCCAAGGCAGCGCTTACTACCGTGATTGCAGACCAAAAGGCGCAGCTCACAGCCCAGCAACAGCAATTAAATGCCCAACAGGAAGAAAATAAGGCGTTAAAAACGCAGGTGCAGAACCAGCAGGCCCAGATTACTTCCCAGCAGGCACAAATCAATGCCATCCTGCAGCAGCTGGAAGCAATGAAAAAATAAAAAGCATAGCCAATAAAAATGACCTGGTGCATAGCAGAAATGCTGTACACCAGGCTCTTTTCTTTTAATGCTACGCAAGGGATGTCCGGGGCTTTACATAAACGGTGGTCTGTCCGGTAAAGATTACAAAGCCGGGTTTGGCTCCGCTGGGCTTTTTCACCAGGCGGCGGGGGGTATAGTCCACAGGGACCCGGTCACTGTCTTTACCTTTGCTGAAGCCAGCCGCCAGCTGCGCTGCCAGCAGAATATCTTCCTGTCGGGGCTCAGGCAGGGTAGTTTTTAATATCACGTGAGAGCCGGGAATATGTTTGGCATGGAACCACAGGTCGTTGCCCCGGCCTAATTTAAAGGTTACATAATCATTTTGTTTGTTGTTCTTTCCAATATAGATTGTGGTTTCCGGGGAGAGCGTAATTTTTAACGGCTCAGATTTGCTTTGGGAAGGCTGCTTTTTTTTAGGCGGTGGTAATAGCCCCAGGGCGATGACTTCCTGCTTGATTTCTGCCACTTCCCCTTTGGTAGAGGCCGTATCCAAACTGGCATCCAGGCTGCGCAGGTAGGCAAGCAGGGCATCCGCCTCTTTTTGCTGCGTCTTGATTTCTTCTATGGCCCGTTTGCTCTTATTGTATTTTTTGTAATAAGCCTGGGCATTTTCCATTACGGTTCGCTCCGGGGAGAGGGCGATGGTCAGCACTTCCTCGGGATTATAAATATTGGGCAGCGTGCAGCTCGTGCTGCCTTTTTTCACCTGGTAGCCGTAGCTCATCAGCGTGTCAGCGATAACTTTTTGGGTATCTGCCTTTTCCGCCTTAGAAAGATCCTGTGCTAGAAACGTAATGCGCTTTTCCGTTTTGGCGGCCTGGCTATGCACCAGTTTCTGCAAAAGCTCTTTGTCCGGTATCTGCACCGGGATGAGGGACGCACTGTAAGCCTGTGCATCCAGAAGGGATGGAAATTCCTGCAGCGTCCATTCTTTGTGCGCTTGCGGACAATAGGACACCAGATTTTTCATCCGGTTGCGGGGATCAATCTGGGCAAAGACGGGGGACTTGGAATCCGTCAATCTTTCCTGGATTTCCGCCTGGAGGGAAGCAATGGCACTCTCCACTTTTTGTGCGTCAGGAAGCTGCATCAGCTGCAAGCTGCCTGTATAGCCGCTGCGGCACGCTGTTTCCTGGGCGGTGAGCTTACCAATTCCCACCGTGGCGGCAATGAGCCCCTGCACCAGGCCTACATCTCCCTGGGCCACTGCCTTTTCCCGTATGGCATGAGGGGATGCTGCTAGAAAATCCAGCCCATCCTGGGGAGGAAGTGGACAATAGGAAAGTCCCGGGAGAATTTGCCGTACCCGGTTCTGGTTCTTCCCGATATGCCGCAGGGCATCCAGAATCGTGCCGCTTTCGTCCAGAAAGATAATGTTACTGTTTTTCCCTGTGAGTTCCAGCACCAGGCGCTTGGTAACAATTTTGCGCTCTGCGCCAATGAGGTCCACGTCCATCATTAAAACCCGGTCCAACCCTACCTGGTGAATCCGGGCGATACGGCCTTCTTCCAAATGTTTGCGCAGTAGCATACAAAAAGAAGGGGGCGTATCCGGCCGCTGCGGCAGGCGCTCAGGCAGGGTAATAAGCGGGGAATCCCCGCCCAGGTCAATCCAGCAGTTGGCGGTACGGGTAGAAAGAGCCACCTGTAATAAAACAGACGCCCGTGTGGGCATAAAAATTTTTATAATTTTCCCTCCGGCAAGAGCCTGCGTCAATTCGTGGGTCAGTACCCGGAGCGTAATACCTTCCAGATTCATCGTTGCCTCCTTGTCGTGCGATATTTGCACGTCGTTTTGAAATCCGGTATAATATATAAGTATATATGGCAAAAAGACTTCGGTCAAACTGCAAAGGAGACAGGAACTATGAAAAAAATCGGTCTTTTGATGGCAGCGTGCCTGCTGCTGACCCAAACAGCATTTGCCATGCTCCCACTGACAGATTCCACCATAAAAGCTGCCCAAACCTATGGAGAGCAGCGCCGGGGTGCTTCTTTGGGAGAACTTTTGGCACCATGGACCGTCTATGATCGGAAACAATTAAATAAATACGGCCTGCGGGAACGGGTCGTGGTCTATACGCCGTATTTGACGGCGGCTGTGGACACCCAGCAAAGCAGCGGGCAAAAGCCAAGCCTGGCACAAGGCATGAAAGTGGCTAAGCAATACCAGGGCGTATTGGCGCTGGGCCTGCATCTGAGTACCAGCGTCCGGCTGGAACCTAAAAATTTGAAAGTGAAGATCTACCAGGGACAGAAAGTTCTTTATCCCTACTACAACAATTTAAATGCGGCAGCCCAGCGGGATATGCAGCTACCCAATCCCCGCACCGGCCAGCTGGAAGGGGTCAATGTGTGGGATTTGCAATACTTTGTGTACTTTGATTTGTCCAAGCTGGATCCCAATCGGGTTATGGTGCTCTCCGCCCAGGATGAGTACGGCGGCACACGGGAATTTGTGCTGAATTTGACGAAAATGAACTAAGGAGGCGTCTCATGCTGCAGAGTATGACCGGCTACGGACGATGCCAGGTGGAGCAGGAAGATTTTTCCTTTGCCTGTGAGATTAAGACTGTGAATCACCGCTATGCGGAACTGTCAATTCGCTCACCCCGCTTTTTGAACCCGGTAGAGAGCAGAATCCGTCGCCTGATTTTGGACCGGATTCCCCGGGGGCATATAGACGTATTCATTAACGCTTCCTATACAGGCAGCGGCGCAAAAAGCGTAAGGCTTGACAAAGCGCTGGCAAGTGCGTATCATAATAGTTTACAAGGCTTGCGTCAGCTTTTGGGCGTGCCGGAAGATCATGAAGAAGCAGAACTTCTTTTTATTGCCGGGCAGCCGGATGTACTGGTGACACAGGAAGAAGAGCTGGATCTTATGCCTTTGTGGCCGCTGGTAGAAAGGGCCGTAACAACGGCTTTGGATCACCTGGAAGCCATGCGGCAAACAGAAGGGGAGACGCTTTCTCGTGATATAAGAAAGCGTATTGATACGATAGAGACCGATCTGGAGACCATCGAGAAAAGAGCTCCGGAGACATTGAATTTGTACCGCAGCCGTCTAGCGGAATCTGTCCGTCAGTTGCTCCAGGAAGCTGGTGCCGGAAGCCTGGACGAAGGGCGTCTTATTGCGGAAACAGCGATTTATGCCGACAAGGTCAATACCACGGAGGAAATTGTCCGCCTGCACAGCCATCTCAGCCAGTTTCGGCAGCTCCTTATGGAAGATAAGCCAGTGGGGCGGCGGATGGATTTTTTGGTGCAGGAAATGAACCGGGAAAGCAACACCATCGCTTCCAAAGCGGCGGATGCCCCGATTATCCAGACCGTAGTCAATATGAAAAGTGAAATTGAGAAAGTCCGGGAACAAATCCAAAATATACAATAACAAAGCAGGAGAGTGAAGATGGATATCAAATTGATTAATATCGGTTTTGGTAATATTGTTTCTGCCCAAAGGGTTATCAGTATCATCGGCCCGGAAAGCGCTCCTATCAAACGGATTATTCAGGATGGACGGGATAAGGGCGTGGTGATTGACGCCACCTATGGCAGACGGACCCGTGCCGTTTTGATTATGGACAGCGGTCATGTGGTGCTCTCAGCGCTGCAGCCGGAAACTATTGCCAACCGGTTCGCCCAGGATGTGCCGGATCCGGCTCCTGCTGCCGAGGAAAAGGAGGATGGCAATGAATAAGCCACAGGGAATCCTGCTGGTTTTAAGCGGCCCCAGTGGTGCAGGCAAGGGAACGATCTGCGGCAGACTGCGGGAAAAACGTGACCATATGGCCTACTCTGTCTCCTGTACCACCCGTGAACCCCGCAAAGGGGAAGTGGACGGGGTCAATTATTTCTTTAAAACCCGGGATGAATTTGAAGATTTGATTAAAAACGGGGGCTTGTTGGAACATGCGTCCGTGTACGGCAATTACTACGGCACACCGAAACAATATGTGCTGGATAAACTGGCGGAAGGGCTGGACGTGATTTTGGAGATTGATCCTCAGGGCGCCCTGCAAGTGAAAAAAAGTTATCCGGAAGGTGTCTTTGTGTTTATCGTGCCGCCGTCCCTTGATGAGCTGAGCAAACGCATCTACAAACGGGGCACGGATGCAGTGGATGTGATTAAACGCCGGTTGTCCGCTGCTACCAGTGAGCTTTCCTACGCTTCAAAATACGATTATATTGTGGTCAATGATGAAGTAGAAAAGGCCACCGATAAAGTCAGCAAAATCATTGATGTGGAACACCTGCGGGTGGGCCGTACCTATTATATTGTGGATGAGATCTGCCAGGGCGAAACCGAAGGCAGCCGGGACGAAAAGTAAAGGAGAACGAAACTATGTCTATGATTGATCCTTCCATTGATGATCTGTCTAAAAAAGTAGGGAGTAAATACGCCCTGTGCATTATGGCTGCAAAACGGGCGCGTCAGCTGGTGGACCATGCCCCGGCACTGGTAGAATCGGATTCCAACAAACCCGTGTCCATCGCCCTGAAAGAAATCGGCGAGGGCATGGTTAGCATTGCTACAAAAAAAGATCTTGAGGAAGAGCAGAAAGCATAAAGGAGCAGGATCGTGCTAGAAGGCAAAAAGATTGCTTTGGGCGTGACCGGGGGCATAGCCCTGTATAAAGTGGTAACGCTGGTAAGTCACCTGGTACAGGCTGGCGCCTCGGTGCGTGTGATGATGACCGATGCAGCGACGCATCTTGTCTCCCCGCTGCTCTTTAAGGAAATCAGCGGTAACCCGGTAGCTACCGACTTGTGGGCAGGCAATGCGGAATTTAACGTGGAGCATGTGGCTTTGGGCCGCTGGTGTGACGTAGTGGTGGTGGCCCCGGCTACAGCGAATATCATAGGAAAAATGGCTGGTGGTATCGGAGATGATCTTCTGAGCACCACCCTTTTGGCGTGCGACAAACCTAAAATTATTTGTCCGGCCATGAACACCAATATGCTGCAAAATCCAGCGGTGCAGCGTAATCTGGAACTCCTCCGCAAGGATGGGATCACCATCATGGACAGCGGCAGCGGGTATTTGGCCTGCGGCGTTTGTGGTGCCGGGCGTCTGCCGGAACCGGATGATATTCTTTCTTTTATTGACAATTTTTTTGCCAAGCAGGAAGGGGACCTGCGGGGACTCAAGCTTCTTGTTACCGCAGGGGGTACCCGGGAAGCTATTGACCCGGTGCGCTTTATCGGCAATCGCAGCAGCGGAAAAATGGGCTATGCCATTGCCCGGGATGCAGCCCGGCGCGGGGCTGATGTGGTATTGATTTCCGGCCCCACGGCTATTACCCCGCCTAAAAATATCCGCTTTATCCGGGTGGAAAGCACCGGGGAAATGCTGCAAGCCGTCCTGGCAGAATATGACCAGGTGGATGCCGTGATCAAGGCAGCAGCCGTGGCAGATTATAAACCTCACCAGCAAGCACCCCAGAAAATCAAAAAACATGATGAGAACCTGACACTGACACTGGACAAAAATCCTGATATCCTGCAACTTTTGGGCAGCCGCAAGACCCATCAGTTTTTGGTGGGCTTTGCAGCGGAAACCCAGCATTTGCTGGAAAACGCAGCAGAAAAAGTCCGGAAAAAGAACCTGGATATGATCGTAGCAAATGATGTGAGTATGAAGGGAGCTGGCTTTTCCACAGATACCAACGTGGTAAAATTCCTCTTCCCTGATGGCCGGGTAGAGAGCCTGGAGCTTATGAGCAAAGAAGCCGTGGGCAACCGGATCCTGGATATTGTCAGCGCCCACTATCACACCCAAACCTCTTGCTAAAAGGAATAACCATGGATCCTTTGTATTACGTAGAGCATAAATTCCTTCCTGTTGTGATCTATCAGGGCAAGGAAAAATACGGACTGGATGTTTTCGATCTGGCGAACAGCTTTGCCAAGATCTGCACCGCCACCTTGCAAAACTATCAGGAAGCAGCTAAAGAAAAGTGCCCGGTGGAGGTACAGGAAGAGCACTTCCAGGTGGATGCTGTTCCCTTTGGGGATCGGGCGGATGCCCGGGCAGGGAAATTGGGCGGCTTTATTTTGCGGCTGTTTTTTCCCTTTACCGCCAATGCACAGCCGTTGTGCCGCCGTGCCTATATCGTCACCGGCCCTCAGGGGGAAAATTCCTTGTATTATACTGTGGAGTATAACCAACAGGAACAAACCTTTTATCTGTGTGCCTGGGACAAAAATCTCTGCCACGTGGAATTTGGCGAGGTGGATGACGATCCGGACGAGGAACTAAAACGGATCCTGGAAGTGGATCAGCATCGCCCGGAAATGCAGGAAGCCATTGCGAAAGCAATCCAGGAAACCATATACAACAACCGCAAATGACAAAAGGACTAAAACGGGGTGCAATCCCCGTTTTTTGGTTAATTGAAACCCCCGCCATAGTGGCGGGGTTCCGGAAAGCTTATAGCTATGAGAAAAAATCCTAA
>USHN01000007.1 GCA_900554515.1 uncultured Acidaminococcus sp.
TAGCTATAAGCTTTCCGGACCCCCGCCACTATGGCGGGGTTTTCAATTAACCAAGAAAGGGCCAACTCCCAACGTAGCAGCTGGCCCTCTTCCATTTTCTCTTCATAAAACGCTTCCAATTGGGTAAGGACCTGTTTTTTTAAGCCCTCTGTATTGCCATAAATGGTCTGCGCCATGAATATTCTCCTTGTTTTAGCTCCGTGCTCTAGCCGGTTCCATATTGACCCGGCTGCCCCGGATCGTATTCCGGTGCATGGCCCCCAAAACTTTTTCAGCATATTCTGAAGGCACTTCCACAAAGCTGAATTTATCATAAATGCTGATGCGCCCAATACTCTTGGCCGGGATTTCTGCCTCAATGGCGATACTCTGGATAATATCCCGTACAGTCACGTGGCTGGAGCGCCCGATATTGGCAAATAGCCGCACCATCCCCGGTTCTGCCCCCGTATGGCTGAGGGAATCCGGCAAAACACCCTCTTCTGCCGGAGCTTCCAAGGCTTTGGCCCCTTCCTGCATGAATTTCAGGGCTGCCGCCGCAATATCCTGCACATCATAATCTTTTTCCAGGGTTTCCACGATGGGCAGATACTCTTGGTACCGTTCTTGTTCCAAAATGCTCTGCATCTTGGATACGATCTGTTCCCGCTGCCGTTCCAATACGCTGGCATCCGTAGGCAGAGTCCCTCGCACAATTTTGGTCCGGATGCTGCGTTCAATGAGTTTCAGCTGACGGAACTCCCGCGGTGTGATAAAGGTTAACGCCACCCCTGTGTTACCGGCACGCCCGGTCCGTCCAATCCGGTGTACATAGCTTTCAGGATCCTGGGGCACGTCAAAATTAACTACATGGGTAATATTGTCAATATCCAGTCCCCGGGCTGCCACATCGGTAGCTACCAGGATATCCGCCTGCCCGCTGCGGAATTTTTTCATTACTCGATCCCGCTGATTCTGCGATAAATCCCCGTGCAGCCCCTCTGCCTCATAACCCCGGGTTGCAAGCGCGATAACCAATTCGTCAACGCCTTTTTTAGTCCGGCAGAATACGATCATCTTACAATCATCAGTAGTATCCAGGATCCGGCAAAGACCATCTACTTTGTCCCGCGTCTCATAATAGTACTGATCAATCGTGGGTGCGGTCACGACTTCCTTATGAATGGCCACCAGTTTCGGGGCCTTCATATATTTTTTGCTGATGGATAGGATAGGTCGGGGCATGGTAGCAGAAAACAGCATGGTCTGCCGCTGGGCTGGGACATTTTTGATGATATTTTCCATATCATCCACAAAGCCCATATCCAGCATTTCATCTGCCTCATCCAGTACCAAAAAGCGAACGTTTTCCAAATCAATGGTGCCTCTCCGGATGTGATCCAAGAGACGCCCCGGTGTGCCGATTACTACCTGAATTCCCCGTTTTAAGCTGCGGATTTGCCGCTCAATGGGCTGTCCGCCGTATACCGGCAACACCCGTACCCGTTTGGTCCGGCCAATTTTGCTGATTTCATCCGCTACCTGAATGCACAGTTCCCGGGTAGGAGACATGACAAGCGCCTGAATGTTCCGGTCTTTTTCATCCAGATTTTGGACAATGGGAATCCCAAAAGCCGCGGTTTTTCCCGTACCAGTCTGGGCCTGACCGATCAGGTCACTGCCTTCCAGTGCCAACGGAATAGACGCTTTTTGAATGGGAGAAGGTTCTTCAAACCCCATATCTTTCAGTGCCGTAATAATCTTATGATCCAAATGGAAATCTT
Source organism: uncultured Acidaminococcus sp. (assembly GCA_900554515.1). Classification (GTDB taxonomy): domain Bacteria; phylum Bacillota; class Negativicutes; order Acidaminococcales; family Acidaminococcaceae; genus Acidaminococcus. Next base: position 1,764 of record USHN01000007.1, read on the forward strand.
CAAAAGAAGTGATTTCCTGCTGTTGTTCGTTTTCCTGTTGTTCTTGCATTTCTTGATTTTCCGTCATACTGACTCCTTATAAATTCTTTATCCGGTCCATGGCCAAGGACAACGCCTGCATGGCAGCCCGGAGTTTAATCGTTGTCCGCGCTGCTTTAAACCGGCACTCCCGGACTTTGGTACCATTTTTATCTGCCACGCCTACATAGACAAGGCCTACAGGTTTATCAGGCGTGCCGCCACCAGGCCCGGCAAGGCCTGTAATGCTGACGCCCAAATCCGTCCCCAATTGCTTTCGGATGCCTTCAGCCATTTCCCGGCAGGTTTCCTCACTGACCGCAGTGTAACGGTCCAAAGTCTCCTGCTTCACGCCCAGCAGTTGATGCTTTACAGCATTGGTATAACTCACCACAGAACCCATCAAATACTCGGAACTGCCCGGGATATCCGTAACCATACTGGAAGCAAGGCCTCCAGTACAGGATTCAGCGAAGGCAATGGTCAGGTGTTTTTCCTTCAGTCGTTTGCCTAACGCCTCCGGCAAGGTTTCATAGTCCACACCGTAGATATATTCTCCTAGAATCTGACGGATTTCTTTTTCCTTTTCCAGGTTCAGGGCCTCAGCCTTTTCCAGGGTATCACTTTTAGCGGTGATGCGGATGATAATTTCTCCGTTGCGGGCATAAATGGCAATGGTGGGATTGGTTTGTGCCATCACCAGTTGATCCAGCATCTCTGCTACTTTGGATTCTGTCAATCCCCGGAGATGGAGTACCCGGGAATGGATGATTCCCTGTGCAGCAAAACTTTTCCGCAGGTACGGCATAACTTCCTGAGAAAAAACATATTTCGTCTCTGCCGGAGGACCGGGTAGCATTACAATGAGTTTGTGTTCGGTGGTCCAGACTCCCACACCGGGAGCCGTCCCTACTTCATTATCAAAAACGACAGCACCTTCCGGCACCATAGCCTGCTTGCGATTGTTCTCCGTCATAACCACACGGCGGGACGCAAAATAGGCCGTTAATTTGTGCATCCATTTTTCGCTGGGCACCAGGGGCAGTTGAAGCACTTGTGCCACCATCTCTTTGGTAATGTCCCCCCGGGTAGGGCCCAATCCGCCAGTGGTAATTACTACATCGGCCCGTTTTAAGGCAATGCGTAACACATCTTCCAGCCGGTCCCCATTGTCCCCGATGGTGGTTTGGTATAGAACATTAAAGTCCGCATCGTTCAGGGTGCGTGACAGATACGCAAAACTAGTATTGACAATATCCCCCAGTAGCAGTTCCGTTCCGGTATTAATGACTTCCACATTCACGTTCAAGTCACTCACTCCTTTACGATCTGGCCCACAGCATCATAAGTAAAGCCCTGGTGGATTTCCACGGTAACGAACTCTCCTTGTTTGTGGGGCCGGGCACCTTCCACATAAATGCAGCCATCAATCTCCGGTGCTTCTGCATAGGAGCGGCCCAGGGCAACCGTAGGATCTTCTTCATCCCAGCCATCCAGTAAAACAATTAGCTTCTTCCCTTCGCGGCTATGCTGCAGGGATTCAGAAATCCCTGCCTGGAGTCCCACCAGAGTATTGTAGCGTTCCTGCTTCACAGCATCCGGGATTTGCTGCGGCATCCGGGCTGCTTCGGTACCTTCTTCCTTGGAATAGGTAAAGACACCCGCTACCTGGAATTGTTCTTTTTCCACAAAATCCAGTAGCTCCTGGAATTGTTCCTCTGTCTCTCCAGGGAACCCTACAATAAAGGTAGTACGGATACAGATATCCGGCATTTTGGCCCGCAATTTGGCAATCAGCGTTTCCACCTGTTCCCGCGTATCGTGCCGGTGCATATTTTTTAGCAGGCTGTTGCTGGCGTGCTGCAAGGGCAAATCCACATAACGGCATACCTTTTCGCAGCTGGCTATGGTGTCTATCAATTCATCCGTAAAGGAATCGGGATAGCAGTACAGCACCCGGATCCACCGCAATTGAGGGATCTTGTTCAAGTCCCGCAGTAATTCTGCCAAACGCAGTCTATGATACAGATCAATTCCATATTGGGTCGTATCCTGGGCTACCAGAATCAATTCTCTTACCCCTTGGTCTACCAGGGAGCGGGCCTCTTCCAGGATTTCCTCATAAGGACGGCTGCGGTACGGTCCCCGAATCATGGGAATGGCACAGTACGAGCAATGATTATTGCATCCTTCCGCAATTTTAAGGTAGCTACTGTAGCGTGGTGTTGCCAGCATCCGCTTCGTCTTTTGCGTGTAGGCACGGGGCGGTTTCACCAGAGTAAAGCGTTCCCCATTGCGCACCCGTTCAATCACGGTACCAATCTCATCGTAGCATTCCGTCCCTACAATGGCGTCTACTTCCGGCAACTCCGCAAAAAGTTCCTTGGCATACCGCTGTCCCAGGCAACCTGTGACAATCAGTTTCCGATTGCTGTCTACTTTTTTATACTCTGCCATTTGCAGGATAGTCTGAATGGATTCTTCCTTGGCGCTTTCAATAAAACCACAGGTATTGACAATAATCACATCTGCATAGGTAGTGTCATTGGATACCTTCCAATGACGATCCCTGATAAGTCCCATCATCACTTCCGAATCTACCAGATTTTTGGGACATCCCAGGCTTACAACTCCGATTTCCAATCTAAACTCCTCTCAACCAGTTTTTCGTGTAGCTGGTCTCTGTTACTGGGCGTAAAAGGTTTTGGTCACTACGCCCCACTCTTTTTCGCCATACGGTCTTTCCTCACCGTCGACTTTTAACACCACGTCACGGATGGACCCCAGGTTCACAGTAACTTTGTCGTCCCCTTTGTACGTCCGGGTAGATCCTGCGGGAATCACAGCGGCTTCCACATTTTTACCATCAATGGTGGTCTGGGTCCATACCGGCTTTTTGTAGCTGATTTCTACGGTCACCCTGCTCCCCAGCCCCAATGTTTTATTCGTAGGCTTTTCCTTTTTTTCTTCCTGCTTTTCTTCTTTAGGGGTTTCTTGTTTTTTCTCCTCCTGGGCTTCCTTCTTCTCAGAAGAATGGTCGCTCTTTACATCTGTGATGGTGTTAGTGGCCTTTACTTCTTCCGTATTTTTGCCGCCAAAGACAAAATACGCCATCACCCCGGTAAAAATCGCCAGGCAGACAAAAAACACTCCGGCAAAGACTTTAAAGCTGAAAGCCGGCTGCCCGTCACTTTTCTCAGCACCAGCCTCATCAGCAGGAGGCGCAGGCGGAAGCGTTTTTTCCTCATCCACAGGGACCATTTCATATAAATTATTATCTATAAAGCTTTTGACCCTGTCCATCCAGCTTTTGATTTTTACTTCTTTTTTCAGGGAAGCAGCAGGAAGCTCCTTTTTATCTACTTCGTGCGTTGTAGTCTCATCCGCTGTTTTTGCTTTTTCCCCCTGTTCTTCTGGAAAAATTTTGGCTACTGCAGCGGGAGGCTCTTTTTCTAGGACGCTGGGCATAACCCTGGTAGCTTCCAGGTCTTCTTTTTCTTCTTTACGGGCTGGCGGTAGCTTTATTTCTACTACTTCTTTATCTGCTTTAGCAGGATGATTTTCAGCCAGAGGCTGTCCGTCCAGTTTGGGCAGTGGTCGTGTTTCCAGCATTTTTCCCGGTTCACTGCCCGTACGATACGCCTCTACCAGGCCGTTTCCGTCCAAGCCCAGATAGTTCCCATAATTGCGGAGGAAACCGCGGATAAAGACATCCCCAGGAATCTTGGAAAAATCTCCGCTTTCCAAATTCGCCAGATAATGCTCCTTAATTCCGGTTTGTTTGGCTACGTCTTCCAAGCTCAGTTTCTTTTTCTCTCTATGCGTGCGTAAATAAGCACCTATTTTATTTTCCATAATCCGTCCCTTTCCTGGGTTTCTTATTCCAGCGTATCCTGCTTCAATCCCTTTGTCAGGAAACGTTCCCGTATGGCCGCAGGGCTCATGATGAGCGGCCGGGGTTTGCTGCCATCTGCCGGCCCTACAATCCCCTTTGCTTCCAGCGTATCCACCAGTCTGGCTGCACGGGTATACCCAATTCGGAATTTCCGCTGCAGCATGCTGCTGGACGCCTGATGGGTATCCATGACCAGTTCCAGTACATCAGGAAAAAGATCGTCTTCTTCCTCTGCATAGTTAGTATCCGATTCTTTTTCTCCTTTTAGTTCCTGTGTGGTCACTTCTTCCTCAAAATCTGTGGGAATGGACTGTTCCTTAATAAAGTCCACGATTCGGTTAATTTCCTCATCTGCAATAAAGGCCCCTTGGACACGCAGTGGCTTGTTGGTGCCCGTAGGGAAGAACAGCATATCCCCCCGTCCCAAGAGTTTTTCGGCACCGCCCGTATCCAAAATCGTCCGGCTGTCGATCTGGCTGGATACGGCAAAAGCAATCCGGCTGGGAATATTGGCTTTAATCGTCCCTGTCAATACATCCACGCTGGGACGCTGGGTAGCAAGGATCAGGTGAATACCGGCTGCACGCGCTTTTTGCGCCAGACGCAGGATAGCATCTTCCACATCCACGGCTGCCACCATCATCAAATCCGACAATTCGTCAATGATGATCACAATAAAAGGTAGTTTTTCCCCGGGCTTTTGAAGCGCATTATAATCCTCCATTTTGCGCACCTGTGTCTTGGCAAACAAGCTGTAGCGGCGTTCCATTTCTACCACGGCCCAATGCAGAGCAGAGGCAGCTTGTTTAGGTCCTGTTACTACAGGCGTTAATAAATGGGGAATCCCGTTATAATTGGTCAGCTCCACGACTTTGGGATCCACTAAGATAAGTTTTACTTCATCCGGTGCCACACGATACAGTAGGCTGGCAATGATAGTGTTGATACACACGCTTTTCCCGCTGCCCGTACTCCCGGCAATAAGCAAATGGGGCATTTTTGCCAAATCTGCCACCACAACGTGCCCGGAAATATCTTTTCCCAGTCCAATGGACAATTTACCTTTGGCATTTTTTACTTCCGCACAGTCCACAATAGACTGGAAAGATACCGCCTGAGACGTCTTGGACGGCACCTCAATTCCAATGGCCGCTTTGCCCGGAATAGGTTCAATACGCACGCTGGGAACCGCCAGTTTCAGGGCAATATCGTCCGCCAGGTTCTGGATCTTGTTCACTTTTACACCGGGTGCCGGTTCCAATTCGTACCGTGTCACTGAAGGCCCCTTGGTCACATTGACCAAGTTGGCGCTGACACCAAAATCATGAAGCGTTTTTTCAATAATATGTCCCTGGGTATTGATTTCAGCCTGAAAATTTTTTGTATCCACCGGCTTGTCTGGATTTAATAGATCCAGGGGTGGAAAGGTATAAGGCACCACTTCCCCCGTTTCTGCATTCTCCAGACGGGTAGTGGGCACAGGCTGCTCTTTTTCAACGTGCTGCTTTTCCTGCGGAGTCTGCTCCATAGCCGTTATGGTGAAATGCTGGGGGGGTCTAGTTTCCTCCTCTATTTTTTCCTTTTGGAATTTTAGGGTAGGTGCCACTTCCGGTTTGGCTTTTTCTCCCGCTGTCTTAGCCTTGATACGCTCCAGCAGGGTTGGCTTTTTCTTCTTCCCCTTATCTTCTTCCTGGTTATAAAAAGCAGCGGAGCGGTCTTTTTTTTGTTCTCGGTAACTGGACCACTGCTGCGCCATAGTTTCTGCGCCTTCCTTCATGCTATCCGTAGCACTTTGCAGTGGTTTCCGAAGACTTACCACTCCGCTCCCTACGGCACAGCCAAGTGCCAGAGCAGATAGTACAATTCCTGCTCCAATACGCCCCACAACTTTAGTAAAAACAAACACGATGGTGCCTCCCAGGAGGCCACCACCGGGTATCAGATATTCTGGGAGCAGTTCTGCTCCTTGAGGGGTACGATATTCATGCCATAAGGACAATACAGATACCAGAAAGACAAGCAGCATAAAAAAGCGCCTGGAAAAACGCAGGTGCTCATGATTCAGAATGTAGCCTAATCCTAATACCAGAATGTAAAGAGGGAAAAGAAAGCCTCCAACACCCATGGCATAATTTAAGACCTTTTTCACAAAGGCGCCGGCGCTGCCCATAGGAAGTCCCCACAAGCAGCAAAAGGTAAAGGCGGAAAAAGCAGTCAGCAGTATGCCCAGTACTTCCCTGTTGAAGGTAAAGTCTACTTTTTTAGTTGTCCTATGTTTCATCGGCTGCTTTTCCACGTCGTTCCCTTCTTTATTAATTCCTATGTTCTTGCACTATCAGGTTATATTAAATTTCCATAATCAGCGGCAGGATCATGGGCCGCCGTCTGGTCTTTTCAAACAGGTAACGGCTCAGGCTGTCCCGCACCGCCGTTTTGATGGCGGACCACTCGGTAATATTATTCTCATGGCATTTATCCAGCGTAGACAGTACCCGGTCCCGGGCCCCCTCCATTAATTCTTCCGACTCCCGTACGTACACAAACCCACGGGAAACAATATCCGGACCAGCTGCAATCCGATAAGTCGTATGGTCAATGGTTACTACGACAATCAAGATACCATCCTGGGAAAGCTGCCGTCTGTCACGGAGCACCACGTTGCCCACGTCACCTACGCCCAGTCCATCAATCAGTACCCGGCCGGCTGTGACCTTGCCATTGATTCCAATGGAGTCTCTCGTGAGTTCCACCACACTGCCGTTTTCTGCAATTACAATATTTTCTTTGGGCATGCCCAGACTCATGGCTAGTTTCTTATGTTTCACCAGGTGGCGGTATTCCCCGTGCACAGGCATGAAGAACTTGGGCCGGATCAACCGGTGCATCAGTTTGATTTCTTCCTGGCTGGCGTGCCCGGAAACGTGAATCCCTTGTTCTCTTCCATACACCACTTCTGCGCCCTGCTTGTACAGGTTATCAATGGTGCGGGAAACGCCTTTCTCGTTGCCGGGAATCGGAGTCGCAGAAATAATCACCGTATCCCCCGGTAAAATAGAAACTTTCCGGTGGTCACTATTACTGATCCGGGTCAGGGCGCTCATTGGTTCCCCCTGGCTCCCAGTGGTAATAATGGCAATCTGCCGGGGGGCATAATTGCGGCACTCATCAATATCAATCAAGACACCATTAGGAACTTTTAAATAGCCCATTTCCATGGAAATATTGACCACGTTTACCATACTCCGGCCAATAATTGCTACTTTCCGGCGTGTCATCACTGCAGCGTCAATAACCTGCTGAATCCTGTGCACGTTGGATGAAAACGTAGCCACAATCACCCGGTTTTTGGCCATGCTAAATTGATCGTCCAAGGTCTTACCCACACTCTTTTCACTAGGCGTAAATCCTGGCCGTTCAATATTGGTGCTGTCACTCATAAGCAGTAGCACACCCTTATCTCCGACTTCCGCCAGTTTGGCATAATCTGCCACCTGACCATCCACCGGAGTCTGGTCAAACTTATAGTCGCCCGTATGCACAATCACGCCCACCGGGGTATGGATAGCAAGTGCCACCGCATCAGGAATACTGTGGTTGACACGAATAAATTCAACCCGAAAAGTCCCTGCCCGAACACTGGAACCGGGTTTAATCATCTTGCATTTGGCATCGCTGACACCGTTTTCTTTCAAGCGGCCGGACAAGATTCCTAACGTCAGTGGTGTGCCATATACCGGCACATCAAAATCTTTCATCACGTAAGGCAGCGCTCCAATATGGTCCTCGTGCCCGTGCGTCAGGAAAATGCCCCGAAACTTTTCCTTATTTTCCTGCAAAAAGGTAGTATCCGGAATCACCAGATCAATCCCCAGCATGTCATCATCCGGGAAGGCCAGGCCAGCATCCACCAGGATCATATCGTTATTGTAGACAAAGGCTGTCATATTTTTTCCGATTTCTCCCAGCCCGCCTAAAGGAACTATTGTTAGTTTTTTCTTTTCGCTTTTATTATTCAAAGCGCACCTCCTTAAATTTTTACATATAGAAAGACTGGAGTATTTTGCGACCATACTCCACTTACGAAACTGCAGTTTTCAATTCCCGCAATGAAAAAGTCCGAACATTTTACTTTCGGGACTTTTCCATTCAAAGTCTCATGAATGATATTATACAGATTCCCGCTCTGTTTTGCAAACTAAGTTTAGGAACCACTTTGGCTATTTTGATAAGATTGTTCGGCTCCCGGCGCCCAAGGGACTGCCTCTGCTCCCCGAAGGGACGCTTTGGTTAATAAGGGAAACTGGGGCAGTGTGCGATGAATCGCTGCCGGGTTTTCCAAAAGCTTGGTCAGCAAAGCTGCGGCCCTTTCCTTAGGAAGTGCATCCGTTGCCACCAATACGCAGGGAAGCTCCACTGTAGGCACATCCACAGCAAGGCCAGGATAGGTCCCCACAAGGATTTTTCCCCGCCGGTATTGAGGATTTTCTTTAATAAGAGCAGCCATCTGTTCATCAGCGATCCCCAAAAATACCAGAGGAAGCTGCACTGCAAGTTCTTTAAGCATCGGCAATGGGACGGTTTCTGCCAAAAAGGCAGCATCCACCGTACCGTTTCGGAGAGCTGTTACAGCATCATTCAAAGACAAGTACTGGACTTTTACATCCGTAAACGTCAGTCCTGCTGTCATAAGTATATGCCGTGCCGTCACTTCACTGCCACTGCCAGCAGCCCCTACTGCGATAATCTTGCCTTTTAACTCGGCGAGCGTCTTAATACCGCTGCGCTGCGTGGTCACAATCTGTACAGGTTCCCAGCACAATACCCCTAGTTGCTGCAGATTTTCCATTTTCCTGGAACGAAAGGTACCTCGTCCCGCATTCGCCTCATACGCTACGTCTCCCTGCACAATTCCAAGGTCTGCCCGTTTTTGCCGCATGAGTTCAACATTAGCCACACTGCCGCTCGTTTCCAGCGTATCCACTGTAAAGCCCAGATTACCACTATTCCATAATTGACTAAGCAGCGTGCCTGCTCCCAGGTAGGTTCCGTTGGCAGGGCCTGTGGCAAGAACAAGTGGCTGATTCTGTTTGGCCATTTTATTTTTTTCTGCGCCGCCGCATCCTGCCGTGAGAAAAATAAGCAGACCGCAAAGAAACAAACACAGCTTTTTCATGTTCTTAGTCCTCATGTTCCCGGAGCTTTTTAAAGATATCCATGCCGAAGTCCTTAATGGTCACAATAGCCCCAATGGTAAAAGGAATGTATTCACAGAAAAAGCGCCATAAAACCGCAACTACACCACCCACGCCAGGAGGTAGCAAGGGATTAAACAAAACCAAAAAGCCGCCTTCTGCCACACCGCTTCCGCCGGGAGTAGGGGTAAAATACAGTACCAGATTAATCAGGCACATCCGTCCCATGACAACATACAGCGGCAGGTGGATTCCAAAGGCCCGGATAAATACCGGAACTACAGAATAAATAAACAATAAACTGACGCCGGACTCCACAAAAGCCCGTAAGACTTGACAGGGATTTTCCCGCAAAAGGAACATCGCCTGCTGGAAATCACGGTATCCCAGGAAAATAGCCTGCTGCACCCGGGGAGAAAACCGCCGGCTGAAACGAGCCAGCCAGGTTTCAATCTTGCCGGACACCACCAGATGCCACAAAAGCCAGGGAGCAAAAATAAAAAAACAGCACACCAAAACAATTACACTGGTAGGCATCCACCCTACCAGGTCAGGGTCAAAGAAAAAAACTACAGGCACCATCAAAAATAAGAACAGAATACTCATGACGGTTCTTACAATAATAATCAGCGTGCTTTTGGTCACCGGCACACCGGCCCGTTTCATAAACATAAGCATAGCAATGCCGCCGCCGCCTTGCCCCGGGGTAAGCAGCGCCAGAAAATAGTTGGCAAAGACCGCATTAAATACATGTGTATAATCCATCTTTTCCCCGGATAAGTGCGTCAGGGTAATCAGCCGGGAGGCATCAAAAAAAAGACCGATGGAAAGCATTAGCAGCGCCAGCAGCGCATAATATACCTTAAAATTAGCCAGGTAACGGATTGCGCTGGGATCAAAAGTAGAATACAAAACGCCGCCCGAAACCACTACTACGACTACAAACAATACGCATAACATGCGGAAAAGCTGCTTCTTCATTGTTGCATTACCTGCCGAACCATAGATTAGGGACACACCCTTCCAAAATGTATTAGTCATTACTTTTTATTATAGCATAGGGATAGGACCCAAAAGAAAAAGTTTTCGTAAACTCTCCTTAAAAGCTTTTGGTATTAGCAAAATGGAGTTTAACATACTGTCCCAGTGCTTCCCGCCCCTGTTCTTTGACAATCTTTTTAGCTGCTGCAGTAGCTTGAGTGCTGCCGCCTTTAGGCAGAGAAAAACCTGCTTTGACAGACATATCGTCCATGATGGACACAAACGTATCCCGTGCCAGAATAGAAGCTGCCGCTACTGCCATATCCCGCTCTCCGCCCGGTGTTTCATAGACATGAAGACCAGTATGCCTCGCTATCAGCTGCGCAGCAATAGGACTATGCCGGCTGAACTGGTCCACCACTGCCCAATGGCACGTTGGCACTTTTTGCAACACTTCGTCCAGAGCATGAACATGTCCGCTGGCAAGCAGATGGTTCAAATTCATTTTTTTCGACTGCAGCTGGGCATAGCGCTGGTTATAAAACGGTTCTTTCAGCGCCAGGATGGAAAAGCTCTTGGCATTTTTCCGGATTTTCTGTGCCAATTCGTGGATTTTTTTGTCAGGCAGCGCCTTGCTGTCCATTACGCCTTCTTGACAAAGTTTTTTCCCGGCCGCAGTATCCAGGCATACGGCTGCCACAACCAGCGGCCCGAAATAATCGCCCTTGCCGCTTTCGTCGCTGCCCGCCCACAACCCATCAAATCCGGTGGCTTGCTCCAGGAGAGAGATACTTGTATTTGTATGTTTCGTCTCCGTCTCTCCCATTGCTTCCTGGCACTCTGTTAAAAAAGAAGACGCTTTTCCACCCCACACCAGTTTCAGACCTTTTTTACCATTATACAGACATAGTGTTACCTTTTCCCCATTCCGGGTGAGTTGGAGTTTTTCCCCATAGTTAATGGTTGTACGATGTATTGGGTCTTCCGTCAGGCGTTGCAGCGTTTGCTGGAAAGCAGCCACGGTTTCTGAAAAATCACTGGGTGTCACGCAAGGGCTCCTCTCCAGGCGGCAGGTCCACCAGACTTTCATCTTTTTCTGCCAGCCGTACTGTCAGACTCTTCACCGCTACGTCAATATTTTTTACAGGCATACTGGTCATACCTTCTACTTTCAATTTGATTTTGGTCTGCAAGCTCTTTACCACCTCAAAAATCGGCGCACCAAAAAACAGTACGATTTCCAAATAGATGGTCATGCCCCGGCTGGTATCGGAAGGACGGCGGACTTTAATCGCCGTAATACGGTCCACCTGTTTATTTTTGCGTACCACAATCCGCACAATATCGCTGACTACATAATCCGATACGGCGATCTTTCCATAATAGCTGAACGCCGGCCGAACAATAGATTTCTCCTGCACCGGCTGATGGTGCTTGTTCCTGCCAAACAGCCTATGCGGCAGGTCCACCAGTATACCGGATAGATGCGGTTTGAGTTCAATTGTTGGCACTGGTACAACGTGTTTTCCTTCTTTAATCCGCATATCCCGGGCCTTTTTCATTTCCCTGGTGGAAGAAATATCCTGGATGTGCACCGTTTCTATAGGTTTAGGAAGGCTCAGTTTCTTACAAATTGTAAGCGCCATTTTTTCAGATGTACCAATCACCAGGATGCGGTGAATATCACTTGCCTGCAGTGCCGCTTTAACCGCATTTTGATGATCCACGTCCATAAATATAGCCCGTTTTACTGCCTGCACCTTATTTTGTTCTGATTTGGCACTCGTGCCTGCCAGGATTTTTGTGTCTTCAATCAAGAGGCCGTCATCAATGATCCCATCGCAGTCGTGCTCATGCGCCACCCCTATAGCACGGAAACTTTTCCCCGTGCCACTTGGCCCTACAAATGCCACTACTTCCATGCTTAATCACTCCCAGCCTTTTGCTGTGACAATTCCTTTGACCGCTTCATACTCTACTTTAAATTCGCCCAAATGCTGGGGAAAGCGTCCCGGGTTGCCGTGAAGATCACTGCCGCCGCTGGGCAGTAAATGATGCCTTTTAGCAAGAGCAAGCCAGTCTACTTGTATATATTTATCCTTCAATACCGAAGGATGCCACACTTCCATCCCGTCAAATGGTACGGTAGATAGCAGCGTTTCCACCATCTCAGGATGATTGATTTCCGCCGGATGGGCCAAAACCGCAATCCCCCCTGCTCCATGCAATAAAGACACGGCTTCTTTAGGCGACAATTTATTTTGCCGGCAATATGCCGGTTTACCTGCTCCAATCAGGGCATCAAAGACTGCATTTACAGAAGGAAACAGCCCCTTCTTCACCAGTACCCGGGCAATGTGGGGACGCCCCAGGCTTTTGGACTCCCCTGCTTCCGCTTTGACTTCGGCAAGCGTGAGGGGATAGCCCATTTGATTTATTTTTTCTACGATGCGGTGAATCCGCCCTACTCGTCCAATCCTTGTCCAGGCAAGTGCCTGCCGCAAAGCTCGGTCATCCGGATTAAAATGATACCCGGTAATATGGACATCCTTTCCCTGGTAATCCGTATCAATTTCCACCCCCCGCACCAATGTTATAGGCAAGTGCTGCGCCTCAATAAGACGCCTCACCACAGGATACGCCTGCACATTGTCGTGGTCAGTGATCGCCATAGCCTTTAGCGGTACCTTTGCTGCCTGCTCCACCAGCTCTTCCGGCGTATAGATCCCATCAGAAAACGTCGTGTGTATATGTAAATCCGCCAGCATATAGTTCTCCTTGTCTTGCTGCCCGTGTCATTCTAAATCAATTCTATTATAGCAGGTTCAAGGATGTTTTTCGATGAGTATTTACGATGGCGTCAGCTTTCAGCTTCTAGCTTGCTTAAATCTTTCCTATTCAGTATACTAGTTTCAAAAAATTCACTGGTATGGTGTCTCGTGAAGGCAATTGGAGCCGGCTATGAGAATACCAAAAAGGACGGCCTTCGCCGTCCTTTCTCTGCATTTTATTAGGCTTCTGGCATGAAATGCGCTTTGGCAAAATCCAATTTTTGCACGGTCTCCAAGACGCCCAGGAATTTACCGCCTTTATCCCGCACGGCCAGATACCTGACGAGTACAGGTTTTCCTTCCCGGGTATGCCATACATCCACGGAATTTTCTGCCCCGCTGCGCAGGGTTTCAATGACTCTCCGCACAATGGGTTGAATTTTCACCGGATGGCAGGACCATACTTCGCGGCCCAGTGCTGCCAGGGGACGCTTAAAGAGTTTAGGCTCTCCGTTATCGTTAAAATACCGGTTGATATTCTCCGCATCCACAAAGGTGAGTTCCAAGGGAATCGTATTGAGTACTGCTTCCAATTCCGCCTTGGTAAAACTGCCGGATGACAGGGCGATACGGTCACCGCTGTCAACGGGTACTGGTTCTGGTTCCTCCGCTTCCTTCCACAAAGGCACCGGCTGAATCAAACAGGACTCATATCCTTGCATATCCCGGGCCATTTGCTTCCATTCTTTTTCTGAAAAGTTCTTGGCGCACAGAGGAAGCAGGATGTTCTCTTCCTTGTAAATCATTTCCTCTGCCCGGGTCAGCGCCTGTTCTAAGTTGTCTTTCCATTGTGCTTCCTGCAGACGCTTTGGGTTTACCGCTGCTTCTGCCGAAAGCTGCCGCAGTGCATCCCGGATCTCGTTATCCACGCTCCACATCACATCGGAGGGCCCGGAAAAACCGTAGGTTTCTTTGAGCGGCGGATAGATCAAATCTCCTTTTTTCGCATAATGGATAGCCAGCTGCCGCACTTTGTCTAATTGGGGAAGGTAATTTTCTTTTTTTGCCATGGCATCCCGGAGTTTTGTAATTTCCTGTCCGATGGCTTCATTTTCCAGATGAAAAATTTGGAGAGGATGCCCTGCAATCTGCTGCAGCTTTTGATATGTCAGGTCTGCTCCGTCCTGGCGACGCAGCGGGGCCGCTTTGGGTGCACTATCGCCCGGCCAGGTCTTTGCCACCATTTTTTCTGCATTGGCAATCTTTTCTGCCCGGGTCTTCCCTTTAAACAGGGCGGCATGGACATCGCACAATTTCGTGACATCATCCAGGGGAACGCCGCTGCGCAGCAACTGCTGTTCTGCCTGGGCGATTTCCGCGGCATCTACATCCTTAAAATGCTCCACAAAATCCTTGCGCACACATTCCAGATCTTCTCCCTCCCCCAGCCTTTTTATATAACTGGTAAGAAGGGTAATCCGTTTTTGCTTTTCCGGATCTGCGGGAACCACTATAGAATTGGGCATCATACCAGGGAAGTCTGGCATCTGGGCCGTCAGGGTAAAACCTTTTTCCCGCAGCGTATCTACAATCTTTTTCATGCTGATGTGTTTCATCACAGACCCCTTGGGAATAGTCATCATCTTTCCTACATGCTCCAGATTCCCCGGCTGGGTAATTTCCTTAAATCCCAGCTCTGCCATGATCTGAATCAATTCCGGATATTCCCGGCACAGGTCATACACGCTTTTAGACAGATCCAATACTTTTTCCATGGTCTATGTCCTTTCTTTCCAGCTTTTACGATTCGTTTATTTCTCATTATATCCAAAAAACATCTTACACTATAAGTATACCTTGAAAGCAGAAAATAAATGTTGCTTTAGCAACATTTTGCAAGGTTTTTCTTTCTTTACTTTTCTATAGGTTGCCAGTATAATCAAAGCAGCAAGCATCATTGTGTACGCATGAGGGGATGCGCAGTTTTCCATAGGACTGACGGTTTCTGGACGCAGCCGGGATACAATGAAAGTTGTAAAATTGTTACATTATTTAAGGAGGATGAGGAAGATGAAATTGAAGAAACTGTTGGCGGCTTCCGCCCTGTGTGCCACGGCACTGGCAGCAGCAGCCTGCGGCGGGGGAAACAAAACAGACCAGAAGTCAGCAGACGCCTGGAAGCCCCAGAAAGACATCAAGGTAATCGTTGCGTATAAGGCCGGATCCGGAACGGATACCGGGGCACGGGTACTGTGCAAGGACGCAGAAAAGTTCATTGGTCATACGCTGATCATTGAAAATAAGCCCGGTGCCGACGGCAAAATTGGCTGGACGGAACTGGCCAAAGCCAAACCGGACGGATACACCATCGGGTTCATCAACCTGCCTACGTATACCACACTGGCTCTGCAAAAAGGCGCTGCCTTTGATGATAAGAGCATCGTCCCCATTGCCAACCACCTGCTGGAAACTGGTGTTGTGGTCGTGAAAAAAGACAGCCAGTTTAACAGCCTGAAAGATCTTGTTGCTTACGCCAAGGCCCATCCCGGCCAGCTGAAAGCTTCCACCAACGGGGTACAGGCTTCCAACCATACTGCTGCACAGCTTTTGGCTAAATCTGCCGACTTTAAATACAATGCAGTACCTTACGGCGGCACGGCGGATCAGCTGCTGGCGCTGCGGCAAGGGGAAGTGGATTTCTCCTGCGCTAAGTTAGGCGATGTGGAATCTTTAATCCGCGGCAACAACGCCGCGCTGAAAGTGCTGGGCGTATTCAGCGAAAAACGGCTGGATGCCCTGAAAGACGTTCCTACCCTGGGTGAACTGGGCTATTACAACAAATGGTACGGCTCTGCCCGTGCACTGGTTGCCCCCAAAGGAACCCCGGCCAATATCATTAAGTTCTATGAAGATGCCTTTAAACTGACCATGACCGACGAACAGACCATCCGGGATCACAAGAACGCCGGTCTGGAACTGCACTACATGGACAGCAAAGAACTGGGCAAGCTGATTGAAGAACAGTTGGCCTTCTGTAAAGATGTGGTATCCAAACTCTACCAATAAGAAACGAAACCGCCTTTAAGGAACATTCACTATGAAAAAATCGGAACTCTGTATTGTCATCTTCATGCTGGGATTTTGTGGTTTCTTCTACAATCAGACGCTGGAGTTGCCGCCGGCAGCCCAGCACTATCCCAAATTTGTCATTGGCCTTTTGGCGGTTTTGACCGTGCTGCAGCTGATCAAAATGGTGGTCAGCTGCCACGGCCATCTGGCGCTTGTCAATGATCTGCCAGAAGTGTGGAAAGGCTTTTTGCCCAAACAGTTTTTTGTCATGGCTGGTGGCTGTATCGCTTTTTTTATTGCCATGTATCTGATTGGGTTTTATCCTGCGTCTATTTTATATCTGGGCGGCATGTTGCTATTTTTCCATATTCCCAAAAAGTACATTTTGCTTACCCTGGTGGTACTTATGGCACTCATTTATATTGTCTTCAGCGAATTTCTTAACGTTCCCCTGCCTTCGGGCGAACTGCTGTCGGAATTTCTATAAGGGGGGTGAAACGTTATGGATAATCAATATGTACTTATGCTGATGGGGCTGGTCAATGCCCTGACGCCGCTTAATATCGTAACCATGGCTGCCAGTGTTACCATGGGTATTATTATTGGCTGTATGCCGGGATTATCGGCTGCCATGGGTGTGGCGCTGCTGCTGCCGCTGACCTTCGGTATGGATCCTTCCACGGGGCTGATTATGCTGGGCGGGATTTACTGCGGCGCTATTTTTGGCGGCTCGATTTCTGCCATCTTAATTCATACGCCGGGCACACCGGCTTCTGCCGCAACAGCCATTGATGGCTATGCCATGACACTCAAAGGGCAGGCAGGTAAAGCTCTGGGAACAGCCTGCACCGCTTCTTTCTTTGGAGGACTTTTAAGCTGCATTTCCCTGTACTTTTTTGCACCGCTTTTGGCCCGCCTTGCCATGGAGTTTGGCAGTCCCGAATATTTCTGGCTGAGCCTTTTTGGTCTTACCATTATTGCCGGAATTAATACGGATTCCATGATTCTGGGGCTGATCAGCGGAGCCTTTGGTCTAGTCATCTCCACCATCGGGATGGACCCCATGGAAGGCGCAGAACGCTTTATGTTCGGCCAGGATGCTCTTTATAACGGTGTCAATATCACCTGTGCTTTGATTGGGCTTTTCTCCATGAGCCAGGCCTTTATCCTGGCGGAAAAGGCCATTGTGCAGCGGGGACTCGCAGCGAAATTTAAAGACAGAATCCTGCTTAGCCTCTCCGAGCTGAAAATGCTGACGCCGACTATCCTGTGTTCCTGGATCATCGGAAATATTATTGGTATTTTACCTGGTGCCGGCGCATCCATTGCTTGTTTTATGGGATACAATGAAGCCAAGCGGTTTTCCAAGCACAAAGAACTTTTTGGCCATGGTTCTATGGAGGGGGTAGCCGGCAGTGAAGCTGCCAACAATGCGGTAACCGGCGGCTCCCTGATTCCGACCCTGACGCTGGGTATCCCCGGCGAAAGCGTTACCGCCGTACTCATGGGCGGGCTGATTATTCACGGCTTACAGCCAGGACCGGAACTCTTTACCAAGTATGCAGAAATGACCTATACCTTCTTCGGTGGGTTTGTTTTCATTCAGTTCTTTATGCTGGTTATCGGCCTGATCGGGGCTCGCCTTTTTGCTAAGATTGCCCGGGTATCGGATGCTATCCTGATTCCCTGCATTTTTGTTCTGTGCGTGGTTGGCTCCTTTGCCATTAATAACAGTATCTTCGATGTGGAAATCATGTTCATCTTTGGGATTATCGGGTACTTAATGCGCAAGACAAACATGAATACCGCCGCTATTGTGCTGGCACTCATTCTTGGGCCTTTGGGCGAAAGAGGACTGCGCCGGAGCCTTAGCCTTTCTGGCGGGGATCTCAGTATTCTCCTTTCTACCAATATTTGCAAGATTTTGTTGGGTCTTTGCCTGTTGTCCCTGCTCTCCCCCTTCGTGATGAAATTTTTCAAGAAGGAACAAGAAGGAAAAAGACAAGGACCTGGAAAGCACACAGACGTAATACCCAATTGGCCGCATCCTTTGATGCGGCTTTTCTATGCAGCCTGACGAAAGGAGAAACAGGATGAAACGCTTTACCAGCCTTACCGGTCTTATCCCTTTTATCCTGCTGCTCCTTTTGTGGCAGGGTGCCAGCGCGGGAAATCTTTGGACTGCCTATATTCTCCCCGCTCCAGAAACCGTTTGGCAGACAGGGTATAAAATGCTGCGTACGGGAGAGCTTCTGCGGCACATCCTTATCAGCCTGCGGCGCATTTTATGGGGCTTTAGCTGGGCATTTTTGCTGTCCATCCTTTGCAGCAGCCTGGGGCTTTTGTATCCCCATTTGCGCCGCTGGTACAGCGGGATAGTAGAAGTGCTGCGGCATGTACCGCCGATCTCCTTAATCCCACTGCTGATTTTATGGTTTGGGATTGGCGAGCTGCCTAAAACCATTATTATTGTGCTGGCTTCTTTTTTCCCCATGTATCTGAACATGGATGATGGTTTCCGCCACTGTGACAGCAAATTATTAGAAGTAGGGAAAATACTGGGATTTACCCCTTTGGAAACCTTACGAAAGATCCGCCTCCCTGCTGCTCTTCCCAGCATCTTAACAGGATTAAAACTAGGGATGGGCTACAGCCTTCGGGCCATAATTGGCGCTGAGATGGTAGCCAGTGACAGCGGTCTGGGTTATCTGATTTTGGATGCGCAGGCCATGAGCCGCAGTGACAAGGTAATCATTGGAATTTTAGTCATCGGAGGCTTGGGGCTCTTGCTGGATGGTATTTTTTCCGGCCTGACCTGGTGGCTTCTGCCCTATGAACGGAAGGCTGCTCATGATTGAATTACACGATGTGAATAAAGCCTACGGGACAAATAACGTCTTGCAGCATCTGGAGGCAACCTTTCCGGAAAATCGCTGTACGGTGATTCTGGGCAAAAGTGGCTGCGGCAAAACCACCCTGCTGCGGCTCCTGGCCGGACTGGAACAGCCGGATAGCGGCACGATTCAGTGCCCTGCCGGTCTTACCCTTGGCATGATGTTCCAGGAAGCAAGACTCTTTCCATGGCTTACCTGCGGAGAAAATATTGCCCTGGGTATGGGAGACGCTTTCTCTTCTGAAGAATTGCAGTCTCTGCTGCAGATGACCGGCTTAACCAAAGCACAAAAGCTCTATCCCAGTGCTCTTTCCGGTGGGATGCAGCAGCGGGCATCGCTGGCACGAACGCTGGCCATGCATAGCCAACTGATTCTCATGGATGAACCCTTTGCGGCTCTTGACCCCTTCACCAGGACGCAGATGCAGCAGGAACTGCTTCATTTAGAGGAAAACGTGCAGATTGGTACGATTCTGGTCACTCATAATATCGACGAAGCCTTGACCTTAGGCGATCGTTTACTGGTCTTGAAAAATGGCCGCATTGCCTATAGTGCCCAGTTAGAGCAGGAAAAAACAAAGCGGGACCTATTATCCCCTGCCTTTATAGCGGAAAAACGCAGGCTACTTGCTGTCTTAGAATAAATCACGTAGAAAGGATTTGATAACATTGATGATGAAAAAAAAGTGGAGCGCTGTAATCTGCGCACTTTTCGTAGCTGCTGCAGCCATCGTAAGCGGCTGCAGTAACCCGCTTTCTTCCAAAGTGGATAAAGTCAGCCTGACCTATGTACAGGCACCTCTTAATATCCCCTCCATTGTGGAAAAGCAGCAGCAAAGCTTTGAGCGGAAATTCAAGGAAAAAGATATTACTGCCACCTATTCCACCATTACCTCCGGAGCCGACCAGACCGCCGCCCTTGCCAGTGGCGATATCCAGTTCTTGAACTGCGTCGGTGGTTCTTCCGTTCTTTTGTCCGCCGCCAACGGGGCCGATATTAAAATCGTCAGCCTGTATTCCCAGGCACCTAGGGCTTTTCGTTTGTTTTCCAAGGACGCAACCATCAAAAGCCCTGCCGATCTAAAAGGAAAGACCATTGCCGGGCCTAAAGGCACGATTTTAAATGAGCTGCTAGCAGCCTATCTGAAACAAGGCGGCCTTTCCATGAAAGACGTTAAGTTTGTGAATATGGGCATTCCCCAGGCCGCAGCAGCCCTGGTCAATGGCAGCGCCGATTGTGCACTCCTGGCCGGACCTATGGCCTACACCATGGAAAAGAAAGGGGCCCATATCGTCACGACGGGTGAAAATCTGGTTTCAGGCCTTACTGTTACAGCCGTCAGCGGGAAATTTTATAAAGAACATAAAGACTTGGTGGATACCTTCCTAGCGGTCCAGAAAGAAACACTGGACTTTATCAAGAAAAATCCCACAGCGGCAGAAAACATGACTGCTAAGGCAACGGATCTGTCCCTGCAAGCGGTTAAAGATATGGCACCCTTATATGATTTCAGCATGGAGATTACTCCGGAAGCTATTGCGTCTTTGAAAAAGACGCAGGACTTTTTAGTGGAATCCGGCATGATGGAAAAGAAAGTGGATGTAGACATTCTGTTCGTAAAATAGACCTGCTAGTAAAAGGCTCCCTTCGGGGAGTCTTTTTTGTCAAACGCCTGTTTGACAGCTGAGAAAATCCTTGTTATACTTTATTTGATTTAGGGCCTGTGTGCCCATTTTGCACAGCTCGGAACCAAAACCAGACTAACCTAGTGATATACAAGGAGAACGGAAATGATTGAACAAGAACCCAGCAAAGTAATCAATGCACGTCAGAGCAGTATTCTGGAATTTATCAAACAATATATTTTTTCTAACGGCTATCCCCCGTCCGTACGGGAAATCGGAAAAGCCGTGGGGCTTTCTTCCAGCGCCTCCGTTCATAATAACCTAAAAAAATTAGCAGAAGCTGGTTTTGTCACCTGGGACCCGGAAAAGCCCCGGACTTATGGGCTCACCCAGGAAGTAGGCTGGCGCAAAAAAAGCATGGTGCCGGTTCCCCTGGTGGGAGCCGTGCACGCAGGAGATCCTATGCTGGCGGTAGAAAACATTGAGGACACCTACCCGATTCCGCTGGATCTGATCGGCTGCAAAGAAGATGTGTTCATGATGGTGGTAGAAGGCGACAGCATGAAAAATGCCGGCATCCTGGATCATGACTATATCTTCGTTCGTAAACAGAATTATGCTACCAACGGGGACATTGTAGTCGCCCTGATTGATCGGGAAGAAACCACTGTCAAGCGCTACTTCCGGGAACTAAAACAAATCCGCCTGCAGCCGGAAAACGAAGCCTATGATCCCATTATAGGCACGGACAATATTGAAATTAAAGGCCGCGTCATTGCTGTCTTCCGTACCCTTTGATTCCCTATCCTGATAGTACAAAAACGAGGAAAAGAGATTTTTACTAACGTCTCTTCTCCTCGTTTTTTCTATGCATTTTTTATTTTACGTCACTTTTACTGCCAGCCGATGATAAGGGCCAATGCAACGGTAGCCATTTGGGTAAGGAGCAATAGGAGGAACAGTGGAATGAACCATTGCCACCACTTATTCACTTTCACGCCTGCGATGGCAGAACATACCGGTGCAAATGCGGTACCACAAGATATTGGACAACCCATCGCCGTACTGGAAGCACAAAACAGCCAGCTGCCGCGGCAAATGAAGCAGATCTGCCAGCGGTGCCATAATGGGCATGCTGACCACTGCCTGGCCGCTTCCGGAAGGAATCAGGAAGTTCAGCAGAGTCTGCACCAGCAGCATGCACTCAGCGGATAAGACCGGCGGCAACGACGCCAGCGGCAGGGACATACCATAGACAAAGGTATCAATAACTTTGCCCTGCTGCATAACCATCAGCACCCCACGGGCAAAGCCAATCATCATACAGGCCATGGCAATATCTTCAAAGCTTTTGGTCAAACGCCGGGCAATTTCATTGGGACTCCAGCCAATAATCACAGCAGACAAAAGCCCCATAATCATAAAGAGCGCTGATAATTCCTTGAAATACCAGCCATAGGTTTTAGTGCCGTAAACAAGAATACCGATACCCGTCGCCAGCACCAGCAGCACCAGCTTTTCACGGATCCCGAAACGGTGTTGTTCTACATCGGCCCGATTGATGGCAAAATCATTGGGATCGCCGTATACCAGGCTTTTCGTAGGATCTTTTTCTATTTTTAAGGCGTAGCGGATGGTATAAACAGAGGCTACCACAATCATGCAAAGATGGCAAAAAATTCGGTATCCTGCCCCGCTCATAATAGGAAGCCCGGCAATGCTCTGGGCTGTTCCTACGGTAAAGGGATTCATAAAGGCGCCGGAATACCCAATGGCCGCCGCCAGCGAAACAATCGCCATGCCCACAATGGCATCATAGCCCAAGGCAATGGAGATGCCTACAAAGATAGGGATAAAGGGAAATGTTTCCTCAAATACACCGATGGTGGATGACGCAAAA
The DNA here is from genome assembly GCA_900554515.1 of uncultured Acidaminococcus sp. Classification (GTDB taxonomy): domain Bacteria; phylum Bacillota; class Negativicutes; order Acidaminococcales; family Acidaminococcaceae; genus Acidaminococcus. The sequence goes on from USHN01000007.1 coordinate 24,109, forward strand.
CCAATGAGGGTAATAAAAATCGGGATGATGGCAACCTTGGTTTTGCCTTTAAAGACCTTTAATAATCCGGCTACCAAGCCATCAAAGGCCCCTGTGCCAATAATCAGGCCAATAAAAGCGTAGGCCACAAAGGTAAACATGGTGACCGGCGCTGCATTGCAAAGCCCGTCATAGATACATTTAAACATGCCGAAAATCCCAATGGGATTTCCTTCTACCAGATGAAAGGTACCAGGCACCACCAGTTTTTGCCCTGTAGCATTGGTCACACGGTCAAATTCCCCTGCGGGCAAGATCCAGGTTAAAACAGCACATACCACGATAACGCCGAACAATAGGACGTAAATATGGGGCAGTACAAACCTGGATTTCTTTTCTTCTGCTTTCACTTCTGCCATTTCTATCCTCCCCTTTTACTCCAGTTCTCCAGCGCAGTTATTTTTCTTTCCGCTCCAGTGAATTAAAGTATTAAGATGGCCTTATCATACACCCATTTGCACAAAAATACAATAAATTTGTAGAAAAGCCATTTATTGTCCATATCCATTGGAGTGCAATAGAGAAAACATGCAAATTTTGAGTCATAAATTTAGGAGGAGCCTTAAAAGACTCCTCCCTCATAGTATTCTGTATGAAATTTACAGCTCTACCCGTCTTCCTTCTTCTGCTGCCAGATACGCCGCATACATCACCTTGATGGTTTCATAAGCCAAGTCAAACCCGGAGGCTGCTTCCCGGTCATAGGCGACGGCTTCCATAAAGTCCTGGAGTTCTCCTGTATAGCCACGGATGACTTCGTCGGACACAAAGGCTTTGTTCCAGCCCAATTTTTGGGGCAGCATTTCAGAGATTTCCACCTTCTCCATCCCATCTTCATCCAATAGATAAGTATTTAACAGATCCGTGGGGGTAATGTTGCACATCAGAGCGCTATCATTGCTATACACTTCAATATAGTTTTTGGTTCCGCCCAGTACCGTATCAGAAGCAATGGTCATGCACTTGGTGCCATCGGAGAAGGTTAGGATAATGGTGCCAAAATCCTCCACATCTTCGGGACGGGCGGCAATGTGCCGATGCTCGTATTCATTCAGGCAGCGGGTCGCTGTACCGCAGTCCGCAGTTACACTTTTTACGGTGATCACTTCTCCTCGCACCTTGGCTTCCTGCTGCTTAAGCCAGAGCATCCCGGAAAGAGGATGAGTCCCAGTACGGATCAAGGTACCGCCGCCGGTGCCGCTCCATTTGCCAGCTACGGGAGAGCTGGAGCCTTTCAAACTTTCCTCCCCTTTCATAAAGAGGATTTTGCTCTTTTTGGCTCGGAGAATTTCTGCTGCCTTTTGCACCGGGGTAGCATACACAAAATTTTCTGCGTAGAAGAATTTACGGTCCGTTCCCGCCATAACTTGTTTCAATTCTTCCATGGAGCGGAGAACTTCCTGGTACATTTTCGCCTTAGGCGTTTTGCCTACCTGCTCTTCCCCTTTTTTCCCGAAATAGCCGGTCAAAGGTTTTTCGCAGATAACATGCTTGCCGGCCCTAAGTGCTTTGACAGCCATAGCCACATGGTTAAACGGCGGCGTCACAATATCCACCACATCAATTTCCGGATCCGCCAACATCTTGTCATAGTCGGTACAAATCTGTTCATACCCATAAGCCGCTTTGACTTTTTCCGCCAGGTCCGCTTTAATATCGCAAATCGTTTTCAGCCGTACATTCACGCCGTTTACCTTAGCATACCCGTTTCCATGGAGGTGCGCTGCATAGCCGGCCCCAAGGGTTCCCACAACCACAGTTTTTTTCTCATTTGTCATACAAATGCTACCTCCTCCGTTATAGAGGCTTTCCGCCTCATATTGCAATGCTCAGACAACGCCCGGGAAAGAACTGACGTATTTGATGCGGATATCGGGGAAGCTGGTTACAAATTGTATGGTGAAGTCTTCCCCGTATTCTACAAACTGCCATTCCCCGATATCACTGGGAAAATGATCCACAACCTTGACATTCAGGTCAGGAAAACTTGTTACTACCTGCACCCGGATATCGGGATTGAATTCTACCACACGGACCTTTCCTGCAAGGCGAATACCATTAAAGGTCCCGTTATCAGAAATTGCAGAAGATGCCAGCGCCGTACCCATGAGAAAAAAGAGGCTCAGGCAGATAAAAACAATCCCCCAACCCCATCGTTTTTTCATGTTCCCTCGCTCCCCTCTTTTTTGCTTTTATTATAGCAAAATTAAGCCTGTCATTTCAAATTGTCCGGCAGGCCATTGTAGGTATGGGCAATAGGCACCCATTGCCGCTGGGGGAAAAAGAGGGAATAAACCGCTATCAGGGATAATAAAATGCAATACAATCCGCCGGTTATAATGCCCGGCCACATCTTTCTAAATGATAAACGCCCCAGCTGCGTAGCCCAGGAGGCAATGCACAGGCTCAATAGATAAAGCATCCCCCACCACAGAATATCTTTCAGTTCAAAAAGGGCCTGCCCGCTAACGGCATTATACAAAACCCAGCCGGCACTGATAAGCAGATAAAATCCAAACATGACGCATAGGAGTGTGGGAACAAAATTATCAATCAGCCGGGCATCGGGCGTATGGAAGAAATGACGAACCCACGGCCTCCAATAAATGCGGGCAATTTGGAAATGTCCGGTGAACCAACGCCGGAACTGCCGGACAAGGTTGGAAAGATTCTCCGGCTGTTCATCATAAAACAGGGCTTTTTCCTGATAGGTAGCAAAAACCCCTTTAAAATTCTGCTGCATGGAAAATTCCATGTCTTCTACCATGGTCTGGGTGGGCCACAGTCCATTATCTAAAAGATCCAGGGAAAAGCCAAACCCCGTCCCGGAAATAATCGCAGGCCGCCCCAAGTTGGCATTGGGCTGGCATAAAAACACATCCACGCAGATCCAATACAGGCTGTACCAGCGTGTAAGCAGTGTATCATAAGGATTGAGAGGGCGACGATTGCCCATTACCAGTTTTTCCCCTTGGCGGAAGCTTTTATTCATAGCAGTCAAAAAGTCAGGACTGGCAACATTATCCGCATCAAAAATGATTAAATGAGAAAACTGGTTCCCGTACTGTGCCACGAGGCGGGAAATCCCCCAGCGCAATACAGCTCCTTTGCCCGTGCGAGGGCCCTCATTCCTGCGCCACACGGTAACCTTAGGAAAACGTCCCCCTATCGCTGCCGTTTGGTCCGAACAATGGTCAGCCACTAAAAACACATGGAACAGATTTCTGTCATAGCGTTGGTTCTCCAGGCTTTGCAGCAGCTTTCCCACTACCTGTGCCTCGTTGTGGGCACAAACAATAATGGCAAACCGGCTCGGGTCTCCCGCTGCACTTTTTTCAATCCTGCGTCGTCCCATACCACGCAAAATGGTACAAGCCGCCCATGCAAAGGTGCTGAATAAAATCACCTGGATGACCAGCGTCAGTTCATACATGGAACACCGCCTTATATTGCCGTCATAATAACAAGGATAATGGAATATACGCCCATTACATATTCTACTACCGTCAAATCAAATTCATGGGGAAAAAGAAGTGCCAATCCGCTCCCCACCAGGCCGCCCATCAGGGTAATCTGGAGCATGGCTACAGCCATTCTATGGGTGGTGGTTTTCGTATCCTGAATTTTATTGTAAAGCGCTTCGCCCCGCCCTTCCAGCATAAACACAGCAGCTTTGTTATAGAGCAGTAAGCCTCCCAAAATGGTACAAACAAGAGTGCCCAGCAGCATGGGCAAGTAGGAGGCAGAAAAGGGAACAATATGGTACAAATCCCCGCCTACAGAGGGCAGTACAGCCAGGGGAATTGCCCCTACTATCCCCAAAATCAAAAACATGGTGCCAGTCCGCACATCTTCCACATACAGATGGGGCTCCCGGCTACTTTTCATCCCCTGCCAAATGCGAAACGGCAGGTAACAGGACAGCAAGGCCGCCAAACACTCCACGGGAATAAGCTGTGGATTACCCTTAAGGACAAACATGCCGAGCGCTGCCCCAAAAGCTGCGGACAAAGCCCCTGTACGTCCAAATAAAAGCCCGTAGGGCATGGTTAATATACCTGTGAGGCGCAAGCCACTCATGTGGGGCACCACTTCATGAAAACGGGACAAGCAAAATACAAGGGCATAGAGCAGCGTCAGCCCAAGCCCGGTTTTGATTCGCTCTTTCAGCATTTTCCGTTCATTCCTCTGTTTTATTTTTTTGCTGGAGCGCCAGCCACAGCGCCCCGATGGTCCGGTGCAGGACCGGATGCACAAAAAGCGGGGCAATATCATTTAACGGTTGCAACACAAAGCTGCGATTTTCCAAATCCGGATGTGGCAACACAAGATCCTTTGTCTTAAGCACCTGATCTCCCAGGAATAAAAGGTCTAAATCAATATTGCGTTCGCCCCAGTGCCGCAGCCGCTTTCTCCCCATCTGCTGCTCAATCCCCAACAGCAGATGCAACAGGCCTTCTGCATCCCCATTCCAAACTACTTCCGCAGCTGCATTTAAAAACTCCGGCTGGTCGGTGACACCATAAGGTGCCGTGGTATAAAACGGTGATACTTTTTGCACCCGGATGCCGGCAGTTTCCATCAGGCGCAGAGCACGGCGAAGATTTTGCTCCTTATCTCCCAGATTGCTCCCTAAAGCCACATAGCCTACTGTCATTTCCCGATGGCCTCCAGCATCCGAAGGAGACGAACATTTTCTTTCACGTCGTGCACCCGTACCAGCTGCACACCTCCATAAAAGGCCGCTGCAGAAAGGGCCATGGTGCCTTCCAGACGTTCTTCTGCCGGCAGATCGCCCAGCACTTTACCGATAAAGCCCTTGCGGGAGCCGGCCAGCAGCACGGGCATCCCATGGGCCGTCATCAGAGGAAGGTCCCGGCACAGTGCCAGATTCTGCTCTTTATTTTTAGCAAAGCCCAGCCCCGGATCAAGAATGAGCTGCTGCTTCGTAAAGCCTTTTTGGATAAACTCTCTGGCCCGCGCTAAAAGATAAATCGTCACATCTTCGGCTACATTTTTGTAGACCTGATTTTCGGGCCTGGTCATGGTTTGCGGCGTTCCCCGCATATGCATCAAAATCACCGGTGCATGAAATGCAGCCGCAACCGCCAGCATTTTCGGGTCTCCTTCCCCCGCTGTGATATCGTTAATGATATCGGCGCCACAGGTCAGGGCCGCTTCAGCTGTACGAGCGTGGTAGGTATCCACGGAAATAATACTCTTAGGGAAATGCTGCCGTATCTGGCGGACCGCATTCACCACGCGGCGGGTTTCTTCTTCCGGGGAAACCGGATCACTGCCAGGACGTGTGGATTCTCCGCCCACATCCAGGATATCCGCCCCATCCTGGAGCATGGTTTCCGCTTTTTTAAGCAGGGCACTGTCATTTTGTACCCGGCTGCCGACAAAAAAGGAATCCGGCGTCGCATTGAGGATGCCCATGACCCGCATCTTTTCATAGGTGAGCACACGACCATCTGCCAGCACGGTTGTGAGCGGCTGCGTTTTTAAATAATTTTGCAGGTCCGCAATCACGTCTCCCAGGCCAAACCAATTTGCCATGGACTGTAATTTTTTTGCCAGGCGGGCATACTGCGGCCGTGTGCCAAAAAGGAGAATATCACCGCTGTCTATGGAACAAGTAATAGCGCCTTTTGCCGTAGCGCACTCTCCCCCCAAAGACAGCATTTCCTGTTTGATAATATTAGCCGCAGGACTTTTTACCCCCAGAATTTTAAGGGGCAGGACTTCCGCTTTGGGGGCCATGAGATCCACACCCACAGGATGTACGTCCATCTGTTCTAATTGTTGTTTCACCCGTTGGGGTGGGATCACAAGATACATGTTAGCCCTCCTTTTCTACACTGGCAAAGGCATTATGGTTATGAATACTTTCTTCGCTTTCCACGGTTACATTGTACCACTGGATGCGGGGATCTGCATTAAGCTGCAAGGCAATTTCCCGGGCGGCGTCTTCTACAAAACGGGGATTTTCGTAGGCCATTTCCGTGACGAACTTTTCATCCGGCCGCTTTAGCAGGGAATACAAGGGCGTAGAAGCGCCTTTTTCTGCTTTCTCCACCAGTTCCTCAATCCATACCGGCTGCCCCTTGGAATGAATGGTCATTTTGGCCCAGGCACGCTGGTTATGAGCCCCATAGCGGCTGATTTCCTTGGAACAGGGGCATAGGGTATGAACAGGGACATCCACTTCCATTTCCAGCGAAAACGTTTTGCCTTTTTCTGCCCGGTAGCGGCAGTTCACATCCAGGTAACTTTCCTTGCCGGATACCGGCGCCTTTTTCGTAATAAAATACGGACAGGTAAATTCTAAAAGAGCCGATTGGGCTTCCAGATGCGCTTTTAGTCCGTCCAGCACTTTTTCCAAATCATGGGGACGAATAGGGCCTACCTGCTGCAAGCATTCTACAAAACGGCTCATGTGGGTTCCCCTTTGTTCCTTGGGCAAATCCACCGCCATTCGCACTTCCGCTACGGTATGCTGCACGCCGCCATCCCGCTGTGCCAGCGTAATCGGCCAGCGCAGATGGGTAATGCCCACATGTTTTAAGGGAATATTCCGCTCATCCTGTTGCGCCTGCACATCTTTTAACATGCTTCCCCCCTGTACACAATGCCGCTGGTCTTAGTCTCCCAGACTTCTACCTCATAGAGGGCATAATTTTCGCCTGTCAGGGGCTTTTTCAACTGCTGCCACACCCATACCGCAATATTTTCTGCAGAAGGCTGGGGCAGGATATCGTTAATCAGGTGATGGTCCAGCTGATCCACCACCAGTTCGTTCACCGTCTTTTTGAACTGCACAAAATCCAGAACCATACCTTCCTTGTCCGGTGTTCCTTCCACTTTCACCACCAGTTTATAGGTATGGCCATGGAGCCGTTCGCATTTGCCGTGGTAATTCGGCAGATAGTGTGCTGCATCAAATTCAAATTCTTTAATGCAAATCATAGTATTCCCTCCGTTTAAATCGTTCCTGGCGCCAGGTCAAAATCATTCTGCCGCAAAGCTTCATACAGCACAATGGCAACAGAATTGGCCAGGTTGAGGCTGCGGGCTTCCGGTACCATGGGAATGCGCACACAGTCTTTTTGATATTTTTCCCGAAATTCCGGGGCAAGGCCTGCGCTTTCCTTGCCAAAGATAAGCAGGCTGTCTTCCGGATAGTGCACTCTGGTATAGGACTGATGGGCATGTGTGGTAAGAAGAAATTTAGCGCTATGGGGATAGGCTGCCAGCACTTCTTCCACATGATCGTAATACTGCACATTCACCAAATGCCAGTAATCCAGCCCTGCCCGCCGCAGGTATTTATCATCCACCGAAAAACCCAGAGGCCGTACCAGGTGGAGTGAAGCACCGGTAGCCGCACACAGCCGGGCAATATTTCCTGTGTTGCCTGGAATCTCCGGTTCCACCAATACCACATGCATCATTTTGTTTTATCTTCTTTCCAGGGATAGCCGCTAATGGCGATTCCTTTTTTCATCTGTTCATGGAGATTTAAAATCTTTTCCGCATAGTAACTGCCCATAGCCCATTTTCCATTGAGCTGGGACCAGCGGGTAAAATAGCTGTTATCCAATGCTTTTTGGTTGTGCACCAGCTGATACCGGGGATCGATGATGGGCGTATGGGGAGCTCGCGGCGTAGCGTAGGCTAGTAGATGCTGCACATGAGCACGCACCCCTTCTTGGGGCGTGGCAAACCGGGCTCCTTGTACCGTGGCACTGGTGGTTCCCAGTCCGCAGAAATTATTCTGCTCCGGGACCACCGTGCCGCCAAAATGAAAAAATCCGGTCTCTACTAACGCCTGGCAAAACGCCACATCCCAGCGCAGACCTTCCCGTCCTGCTTCTTCATAATACCATTCCACCATTTCTTCTGGGGTTGCCTTGATAGGCAGCTTAGGATTGTACCGTTTAAGAAATGTGGCGGCCTGTTCCCGGGAGACTTCGCCTTGCCCCGCAATGGGTTCCTGTTGGTAATTTTCCGGGATCTCCCAGATGGTGGCCGTTGTCATCAGCCGATCCGCAATGAGTTTTAGGTTGGGATCTTTGATAATTTTATCGTCGTTCCGCAGCCCTGCCGTATCGCCGGGAGTATACGGCGGCGGCAGCTGCAGCGGTTCCCCCTGGATGCTAATCGCCTTGGGCGAAAGTTTTATTTGCGTGGCTGCTGCTTTTTTCGCAGCATCAGGCTCTTTCGACGGATTTACTAATGCCGCCTCACAGGAAACCATGGGGAGAGATAAAAACATGGTCAGACAAATACAAAGTAACGTATTTCTTTTTCTATTGCGCAAAATGGGATTCGTCATCCTTTCTGGTTTCTGCGGGGAAGATCCAAAGGCTCAGTGCCATAATCACTGCTGCCACAAGGATTCCCAGGCTGGTGGCATTCAAAATACCAATGCCTTTTCCTCCGTTAAAGATACGCAGCCCCAACACCACCGCAACGCCCAGCACCGCTGAGCAAAATGCGCCTTTCGTAGAGGCCCGCTTGGTAAAGAGGCCAAACAAAAATGGAGCGGCCAGGGATACGGTCATGAGAGAATAGAAAATCGCCAGGGCCGTAATAATGTTCGCCATATAATAGGCAATGAAAATCCCCAAAATCCCGCAGGCCACCGTAAATTTCTTACTGACTTTTAGCAGCGCCTCATCACTGATATCCGGATGGAAAAAGGTCTGGTACAGATCCCGTGACAAGGATGTAGCCAGCATGTACAGTACCGTATCACTGGTGCTGACTTCCGCGGCAAAAATCGCCGACAGAGCAAAGGCACTGATCCCAAAGGGCATCATTTCTTTCATGGCTTTTGGCAGCGCCAATTCCTGATTTTCCAAATGGGGGAACGCTGCAAAAGCGCACATCCCGATAATCATGGGCAAAAAGGCAAAAATCAATTGGACAAATCCGTTTAGCAATGTCCCGACTTTTACTGCATGTTCATCTTTGGCTGCATACACTTTTCCGATAAGCCCCGGGGAAATGCAAAATGCCGGTGTCAGCATGAGGAAATAGCCCAGAATAGTTTCCGTTCCCAGACCGTCCCAGGCAAAATACTTGGCAATCTTTGCCTGATCTCCCATATTTTGGGACACGGCAGCAAACAACCCATCCCATCCCCCAATATACTGCAGGGCAAAAGGAGCCGCCGCACAAAAGCCTAAGAGGATGACACCAAGCTCAATGATATTGACGATGGCCGCGCTTTTAATGCCGCCGCTGGAAAAATACAGCGTTACCACCACAGACGCAATAATAATCCCATAGGCTTTAGGAACACCTGCCACTACATTTAAGATCCAGGAGATCCCAATCAATTGCCCGGAAAATAGCGCTAGTGTCCCAATGGCCATCATGGTACTGGTAACACCCCGGAAGGCTTTGGAATACCGAAGTTCCAAATAATCTCCCATGGTGTAGAGTTTGTGCTTTTGGGCGACTTTCCACACCGCCGGACCTACAATATAGGCCAGGATTAGGGAACCCAGCCCGCTACAGCCGATCCACCACCAGCTGGATATCCCGGACTTATACGCAAGCCCCGTCACCCCTACGGTGGACCCTGCCCCGATATTGGCAGCAATCAGTGTGGTAAACAAAAGCCCTGTGCCGAAGGTGCGGCTGCCCACAAAAAAGTCCGCCGCTTTCTTCACATGTTTTCCCACCATGTGTCCCAGGAGAATCAAAAGCACCGCATACCCAACAATCACCAGTAAATACCAATTCAATCCGCTTCACCTCAAAAAATATTTTATAAGGAACTACGGGAATTCAACAAAGTTAATTGTACTGTACTTCTTTGACAAAGTAAAGGAAAGTTAACAGAATACGCATGCTATTTTACGCCGTTTCAAACGTCAGCCGCATCTGGTACCATTCCTCGCCCCCGTGGCGTGACTTAGACAGGCCTTCGTTTTTAAAGCCGAAGCGGGCATAAAAGGGCAGCAAGGGTTTGCGGCAGGTGAGTACCACGCCTTTGCGTCCTTTTTCTTTAGCCCAGCTGACAAAACGCATGATGGCTTTTCCGGCAAGTCCCCTGCCCCGGTACTTAGGATCCGTCCCTACACTTAACATCATTTTCCAATCGCCCTCAGGATCGTGAAGATACTCGCCGGTAAACATATCGTCGGACAGGTCCCGCAGCGAAGAGCCGATGCCATTGACAAATGCTGCCAGTTTCCCCTCATCCCACACGAGGACAAAATTATCAGGACAGGTCTCAATCCGTTTCCGGATAACCTGCCGTTCTTCTACTACGCCGGGCGGGAAACAGCGGGTTTCCAGCCCATAAATCTGCTCCAGGTCTTCCAGTGTTGCCCAAGTTACTTTCATCACAACTGCCTCCTTATAGCACAATTTATTGTATACGAAAAAACCGTAGCAAACCGGAACGCATCCCGATTTGCTGCGGAGTCTTTTCTTTAGTATACCGTAAAAAAGTCAAAAAGGCAAAAATAGGGCCTATTTTCCTGCGGCATTGACAAAATCAACGAAGATTTTCTTTGCCAGCGCATACTTGGCGGACATCATTTCCGGATGGAATTGGTAGGCCATGAGATAGGGATAGTTCGTCCCTTCCAGCGATTCCACGGTCCCGTCTTTGGCCCGTGCAGTGACTTTGAAGCCTTCTCCCACTTTGTGGACCGTTTGGTGGTGGTGGGAATTGGTGACCCACTGACACTTTCCAATAATCTTTGCCAGGCGGCTGTTTGCTTCAATGAGGATGGAATGGGTAGCGGTGGCAGGATCCTGTTTTTGGGCGTGCTTGATATAGCAATTCTTGTCCAGGGACAAGTCCTGATACAGTGTGTCCCCATGAGCCACGTTCAAAATCTGAAGGCCCCGGCAAATACCCATAATGGGAATCTGCCGTTTTTCTGCTTCTTTGATCAAAAGCAGGTCAAAGGCGTCCCGCTCAGGCCAAACAGGCCCAATCTTTTGGTGGGGTTCTTCCCCGTAGTTTAAGGGGCAGACATCTTGCCCGCCGGTCATCAGCAGGGCGTCAATGCGGGCCACGCACTCTTTCACCACTTCCGTATCCTCATTGAAAGGAATCACCACGGGCACACCGCCCGCTTCCGTAACCGAACGCACATAATCGTGATTCACATAGGCACGGTGATAGCCGGCAAAGTACCCGCCTTCATCCACCAAGTGGTTTCCTGAAATACCAATCAAAGGTCTGGCCAAACAAATCCACTCCTTCCCCGATACAGAAGGAGGGACTTCCCTAAAGAAATCCCTCTTGCTATATTATTTTGTTAGCACAGCTTAGCGCCGGCAGGCAGCCCGGAGGCAACCATCACCAGATTCAGCTTTCGTTCGTCCCCTTCCATATGTTCGGCAGACAGCAGCATGCCGCAGCTTTCCAGCCCCATCATCTTCCGGGGCGGCAAATTTACAATAGCCACCAGCGTCTTGCCGATCAAATCTTCCGGATTGTAGTAGGCCTTGATGCCGCTGAGGATGGTCCGGTCCGTACCGGTGCCGTCGTCCAAGGTGAATTGCAGCAGCTTTTTGCTCTTGGGCACGGCTGCGCAGTTCTTCACCTTCACCACACGGAAATCGCAGGCCGCAAAGGAATCAAAATCCACAAAATCCTTAAAAAGCGGTTCCACCGTCACCTTGCTGAGATCCACCGCATTGGCAAAGGGCGCATTAGGATCTGTTTTCACAGTTTCCGGTTCTGCCGTTTCTTCTTTAGCCAGATCCAGCGGCTTCATGGTGGGGAATAAGAGCACGTCCCGGATGGATTCTGCCCCGGTAAGGAACATCACCAGCCGGTCAATGCCGATACCCAGACCGCCTGTAGGCGGCAGGCCGTGCATCAGGGCATTAATAAAGTCTTCGTCCATCATGCCGGCTTCTTCATCCCCGGCTTTCCGTTCTTCCACCTGTTTTTCAAACCGTTCTTTTTGGTCCAGAGGATCATTCAGCTCGGTAAATCCGTTGCAGATTTCCCGCCCGAAGATATAACCTTCAAAACGGTCGGTAATTTCCGGATCCGCTGCGCTGCTCTTAGCCAGCGGGGAGATTTCCTTAGGATGCCCGGTGATAAAGATGGGCTGAATCAGGTTCTTTTCCACGAATTCATCAAAGAACGCATTGATAATCTTGCCCACGCCCCAGGAGGCTTCTACGGTAACACCCGCTTCTTTTGCCATTTCCCGGGCTTTTGCCACGTCATTAATGCCGGTGAAGTCCTTGCCGCTGTATTTTTTCACAGCGTCAATCATGCTCATCCGGGGCCAGGGGCCGGTCAGATCAATTTCCGTGTCCTCATAGCGGATTTTCAGCGTTCCCAGCACCTTTTGGGCACAGGCGGTAACAATTTTTTCCGTCAGGTCCATCATGGTGTTCATATCTCCGAATGCCTCATAGCATTCCAAGGACGTAAATTCCGGGTTGTGCTTGATATCCATGCCTTCGTTGCGGAAGACACGGCCCAGTTCGTACACCCGTTCCAAGCCGCCTACAATCAGCCGTTTCAGGTTCAGTTCCGTAGCAATGCGCAGATACAAATCAATATCCAGGGCATTGTGGTGAGTCACAAAAGGACGGGCCGTAGCGCCGCCGGAAATGGTGTTCAGCACCGGCGTTTCCACTTCCAGGTAATCTTCCCCATCCAGCACCGCACGCACGGTCTTAATAATCTCAGAGCGCTTGACAAAGGTATCCCGCACTTCTGGATTGACAATCAGATCCACATAGCGCTGGCGATACCGGATTTCCTTGTCTTTCAGGCCATGCCATTTTTCCGGCAGAGGTTTTAAGGCCTTGGACAAAAAGTCCAGCTTCTGTACCCGGATGGACGGTTCGCCCATATGGGTTTTGAAAACCGTGCCTTCCACACCTACAATATCGCCGATATCCAAAAGTTTTACCACAGCATAGGCTTCTTCGCCCATTTCATCCTTGCGGCAGTAAACCTGGATTTTTCCGGTTTTATCCTGAAGATCCATAAAGCTGGTCTTGCCATGGCCACGGATGGCCGTAAGACGCCCGGCGACTTTTACCGTGGTGCCGTCCTGCTCCATCTGCTCCACGTTATCCCGAACGTCTTTGGTATGATGGGTCCAGGGATAGGCATGGCCAAAGGGCTGAATGCCCAGCGCTTCCAGCTTGTGCATCTTATCCAGACGCACCTGCATTTGTTCATTCATGGTTTCGTCCGCCAGAACCTGGTTTTCTGCGTCCTGGCTGGTAGTTATTTCGGACATGAAACTTCTCTCCTCTAACTATTTATTTCTTGGGGTGGTCAATGGAAACTACTTTATAGTCCAATTCCCCTACCGGAGTGCGGACTTTGATCACGTCCCCCACCTTGTGGCCCAAAATCGCCTGTCCTACCGGGGATTCGTTGCTGATCCGGGGCGGTTCTGCCATAGGATCGGCTTCTGTGGTTCCCACAATGGTATATACTTCCGTTTCCTTGGTTTCCACATCTTCGATTTTGACCTTGTTGCCTAAGGCTACCACATCTTTATCCACTTCAGAAGCCTCAATGACTTTGGCATTGCGGATCATGTTTTCCAGCGTTAAGATACGCCCTTCCACAAAGGCCTGTTCATTTTTGGCATCGTCATATTCGGAGTTTTCGCTGATATCCCCATAGCTGATGGCGACTTTCAGCCGCTCGGCAACTTGCTGCCGTTTCTCACTACGAAGATATTCCAGCTCGTCTTCCAGTTTTTTCAGACCTTCCTGGGTCACAATCGTTTGTTCCGCCATTGTTTCACGACTCCTTTATCTTTTCCTTATAAGTGATTTTCCCATATCTTGTAAATTATAGAGTTTTACAGGGCTTTTGTCAATGTAAAGGCCCCATGGTATAATAGTTACATTGTAAAGAAAGAAGGCTATCCCATGCTGTGCAATCTCTGTCCCCATACCTGCAATGTGAATCGTCCCCTGCGCCCGGGAGCCCCTGGCACGCTGGGGTTTTGCCGCTGTTATACCCTGCCCCGGGCGGCCCGGGCGGCGCTGCATTTCTGGGAAGAACCGGTGATCAGCGGGAGTAAGGGCAGCGGCACCGTATTTTTTTCCGGCTGCACGCTGCAGTGCGTCTTTTGCCAGAACAGCGTTATCAGCACGGAAGGGAAAGGCTGGGACGTCACGGCTGAGGCGCTGCGGCATATTTACCAAAGTCTCATTCAGCAAGGCGCCCACAATATCAACCTGGTCACGCCCACACAGTACCTCCCCACGATTTTGGAATCCTTAACCCCGGCCCTGCCAGTGCCTGTGGTGTACAACTGCGGCGGGTACGAAACCATCGCCACGCTGAAACGCTTGGAAGGCAAGGTTCAGATTTATCTGCCGGACTTAAAATATTACAGCGAAGCCCCGGCCCGGCGCTACAGCCATGCGCCAAATTATTTTGCGACGGCAACAAAAGCCATTTTAGAGATGTTTCGGCAGACCGGCCCCTATGAAATGGATGACGCCACCGGCGTCCTCAAAAAAGGCGTCGTTATCCGCCACCTGATTCTCCCCGGCCTTACGGAAGACAGCAAACGCATCATTGACTGGGTAGCGCAGACCTTTCGCCCAAGGGATGTATTATTTAGCCTGATGCGGCAGTACGTGCCCTGCGGCAGCGTATCCAAGTCCCAATATCCCGAGCTGAATCGGACACTGACCAATGCAGAATACGAAGAGGTGGAGAAGTATCTCTTCTCCACCTCCATTGAAGACGGGTTTGTGCAGGAAGGCGCCTCCGCCGACAGCCAGTTTATTCCGGCCTTTGACGGCACAGGCATCCTTAAATCTACACAAACATAAACTTTTTCAAATGAAAACGTTGGAAAACGCAGAGCGCTGAAAATGGGTTTCCAGGTATTCCTTATGAGACAAAAACCGGGGATCGTCAAAATATTTGGCCCCCGCAAGGCAATAAGTAACGCACGCCTGGCATTTGATGCAGATTCCGGGTACTTCGTCCGTGTTATCCGGATTGATAGAGCCCATAGGGCACACCCGGGCGCAGGTCCCGCAGTGGGTACATTTGGCCAGGTCCGTTTGGGGCTTGGCCTTTAAAAATTTGGCAGGCTGCCCGTCCATCCCTTTGGGGATATAGTAGGGCGCCACCGGAGCATCGTCTCGGATTTTTACTGTCTGCAGCGGTTTTCCCTCCTGCAGCCTTTCGGCCATCCGCTCTGCAAAAAAGTCTAAGAGAGCCTTATCCGCCGCCGAGGGATGTTCTTTCCCGATATTGGCAAAGGCGTGAGGTGTCGCAAAGGCCCCTGCGCCGATCACGGTTAAGCCATTATGTTCCAGCTCGTTGCGCAATTCCGTCAGTGCACTGTCATAGGCCCGGTTCCCGAAGGTCACTACCGCGAGAGCCGGGGTTTTCTTTCCCCCGAATAATTGCTGCACAAAGGGCAGGGCCTTGTTAGGGACCCGCCCCGCATAGGTGGGGGTACCAAAAACCACCAAGGTATCCTCCCCATACACCCGCATGATTTTTTGCTCTCCCGGCAGGGTAAAGTGGTCCTTCCGCACAGGCACCTGCAGAAGCTGTCCCATTTTTTCCGCCAGGGTTTCCACCACCTTTGCCGTCTGCCCGGTAGGGCTGAAGGATACCGCTGCGATTTCTTGCACCATATAGTTGACTCCCCTTTTTCTGTGTCAGTTGATTACAAGTCTCTTAGAAAGAATACCGTACTCCGATATTCCAGATCCATTTGCTCCGTACGGCACCGCCGAAGTTCTTTTCCACGTCGCCATAGAGATAGGCACCCTTGCCAATGGCAGTTTGGGCACCCAGACCTACGGTCAGCCAGCTGCTGCCAAAATCGTAATCGTCCCGCAGGGTATCTCCGTTTTTATCGGCGAAGTAAGCACGGGCATCCCCGGAAAATTCGTGGTTCCAGAAAAGTTTCCCATAGTATTCGGTCTGCTTCAGTTTCCGTCCCAGAGTAAAGCCTGTACGGAACAGCAGACTATTGATGCCTTCCAGATAGCCATGGGTTCCCTGGCTGGAGGTATAGCTGTCGCCGCTTAAATGGCTGTAGGTGAGTTGGGCCTGGGGTTCGGCATACCAGCTGTTATCCCATTGGGCCTTGCGTCCATATTCCGCGCTGAGAGCGTATACATTGCCGCTCCAGCGGGCGTTTTCCGGATAGTCTCCAAAGGCTTTCATTTTGCCATTGGCACTCCCCCATTTTCCTACCAGATCCAGATAATGGCCTTTCTCCCACAGGGTGGTGTAGTATACGCTGGCTACGTCCATATCCATACCGGAATCTTCGCCCATGCGGGGATGGCCGAAGTCCACGTCCGTATGATGGTAAGCGGCGCCTGCAAAGCGGCGGGTCTTGCCCTGCCGTTTCAGTTCCCGGTCGTAGCCGATTTGGTACATGGTAAAGTCGGAGAGACCCTCCAGCCCTTTGATTCTGTATTCGCCCCGGCGCAGGCGCACCCAGAGGCCGTCATCCTGCTCACTATTGCGTAATTCTCCCAGCCGTTTTCTCAGCGTATCCTGATCCAGCCACAGGGCTACATACCGGCTGCGGTTCAGGTAAATATTATTTTCCCCATTTTCCGTCATATGGGGATGAGGAATAGGCTCCGGTTCCGGTTGAGGTTCGGGCTGTGGTTCGGGTTCCGGTTGTGGCTCTGGTTGAGGATCCACCAATGTCAGATACCAATTTTTGCCAGAGGCAGGTACATTTTGATAAGTTCCCTCAGCAGGATCTTCATCAGTAATCTTGGCAACTTTGGTAAATACTCCGCCAGTTTGTAGCTGGGCATAACCATTAAAGATACCAGCAGGACTTGCACTGGCATCGTGCACCAGGAGCACGTACCCATTACCCACAGCTTTATTTAGTGTCTTACTATGGTCATTTACCATGATTTCATGATTTCCAATACTACTTGTAGTAATATCCAGAATATCACTGTGTCCCATGACGTTTTTATCTTCATTGCTGGCGCCTAAGTCTGTATTAAATTTAAGCAGACCGCCATTTCCTGTCATGTTTGCCACACGGACGTAGTGATACCGGTCTGAAGTAGAGCCCAGATTCACTGTCCCGCCAGTGGAGAGATTTAGAGTATCAAAGTTACTAGTCCAGCCGTTTGTGGCATACTCATTAGGATACCCACTGTCTGACCAGCCGTCATCTTTATCATCCACAGCATCATTCAGGTATTCTCTAGCATTCCAGGTCCCGCCATTACGTACTTCTAGTGTGGATTTCCCGCCAGTACGGTCATACACAGCCCCATCCAATACAGAATCATTAGTATGAAGGCTAATCGCCGTAGTGGAAGTAGAGCCCCTTGTCAAAATGTTCCCCTTCAATACAGTAGTACCATCAGAGGCATCCAGATTAACAGACAATATACTCCCTGTATTTTCCACTACATTACCTGTCGTGGAATTTGCTGCGCCAATATAGGCTTTTTTCGCCGTGTGAATAGTAGTTTTACTAGGTATTTTTAAATTAGTCTCCAAGTCAGTATAGTGGCTCCCGGCTCGAACAGGCAGAGTAAATTTTCCATCAGGAATAGTGAGGGTATCAGCGTTTACGCTAATAACGCCACTTTGATTATACAGCCCGTACTGGCCATTTGACAACGTTATATCTCCAACAGGCGCATCTTTACTGCCTAATTCTACCACCCCATCACTCAAAGCGCGTAAGGCAGAATTGAAATTCTGCACATTGATTGTTTTTCCTCCATGAACGGAGACGAATGTATCTGAGCCTTGTGCCATGATCCCATACGTTGCCGAATTGCCATTTGCTGGCCCGTTCAAGAACAGGCCGTTCCCCTCTTCTGCTCCTAAATCCAGTGTAATTTTACCTTTTGAAAGACTTTCTATACCTACTGACACCTTGTCTGCCATAACCTTTTTTCCTTTAAGGTCTATCGTCCCCCCCATACTTGTCAGCATACCATAATTGTAATTTGAAATATTGACATTCCCACTGGTTATCGCAACATTAGTGTCATCTCCAGCCCAAGCAAGTATTCCATAGGTATTATGCTGTCCGGTACCTGTTATAAACAGGCCTTCGCCTTCCTCTTCCCCGGCATTTACAGTGACGTTGCCCCCGCCATTATAATGTCCTTGCTCATCACGGCTCATTCCATAGCCAAAGGCCTCCAACCCAGCGGCACTTGCCTCAATGTTTATCTTTTCTCCGGACAGGGCAATGCTTCCATTGTAGGTCGCTTGTGCGCCCTTAGCACTGTTTGTAATGGTTACAGTATCAACAGGATGGGCGACTGTACCTACTGTCACCACAGCGTTAGCAAAGGGTTCAGAATAGGATCCATTCGTTCTAATGGCAGAATCCATATTGGAAATATCCAACTTTTTTGCAAAAACATCCACGCTGGCGGTAGAATCATTAGTACTGGCATTAGCGGTAATACCGTATCTGTCTGCTTGGTTAGTATTAGTATTAGTAATTGTAACGCTATCTATAGGCTGTTCTTCAGAACCCAGACTAATCTGGGAGAATTCATTAGCTGCACTTGTTATTGCAGAGACTGCTTGGCCGCGTCCATAGGTGGTAATGCTGACATCCGGGCTAAAAACACGGATTACACCATTCCCTCCCGCATACATGGCACCATTGCTTTCAGCGGGATACGTAGCAGTGCGCTGTATATTGTTGGATACTTCTAGTTTCTTCACAGATTTATCAATTGTAATAGTACCTTTGGAGGCCAAAACATTGGAGGTTGTTAATAGAGAATAGCCTGGATATCCTTCAAGGGACAATTTTAAGGTATCCAGGGCTCCTACGAGAATCGGGCCTTCGGATTGATATGTGGCTAAGTTATGTGTACTGGTATAAGTATTACGTTCGGGAAGATTTAAAGATAGCGATAGCGTACTATTCTCCGCTCCCCCAATGCCAACTGGCTCACTGGCCTCCACATTGTTTATTACAGACCCACCATGCTGCGTAATAACGCCTTCAGTATATGTGAAATCCCCTGAATCCAGGGGATTATTTAAAATGGAAGTCGCTTCTGCCTGTGTCGTGATGCCTGCTGCGGCCGCTGGTACTGTATAAGAAGTGAGCAGTGCCATTAAAGCCAGCGTGGTCCAGGGCAGCACCTTCTTACCCGTGGCATGTAGTTGCGTTCTTTCCAGTTTCCGTTTTGTCCCCATGTAGTCATCCCGTCCTCTCTATGTGAGTGTAATTAGCTCTCCCCAATTAAAATTTTTCTAATTGTATCATACCATAGCGTGCAACCACGGGCAAGGCTGGGATAACAAAATAATGATCCACCCGCCTAGCGGGTGGTTTTTCATTTTCGGGCATAGCCCTA
>USHN01000008.1 GCA_900554515.1 uncultured Acidaminococcus sp.
AGATTTTCCCGAGTTAAAACGGCAATGGAAGGTTGCCGTCACAGCTGCCGCGGGCGTGGTGCTGGCGGTTGCCCTGATTATTTGCCTGGGGCGGTTTGTCATGGATCCATTTCTCGCCGTGGCAGGTTCCCCGATTTTCGCAGGCGGCAATGCGGCCACCTTAATTATGCTGGACGGGGCAAAAGCCAAGGGACTCGCTTATGTGGGGACCTTCTGTCTGGTGCTGTTGGTGACCCAGAAATTTTTTGGTATTCCTATTGCTTCCTGGTGTCTTCGCCGCCTGGCTATGCGTTTGCGGGATAATGGGGATTTTCTGGCAGCCTATCATGGGGATGAGGAACAAGTGGTACAAGGCAGTAGCCGAAAACCGCTGTCACTGCCGCCAATTTTTGCAAGGCCATCAGTCTATTTGGCTAAATTGGCACTGCTATCGGCCTTGGCTTTTTATATGGCAAAGCTGATGCATGGAGTGATTCACTACCTGGTGATGTGTCTTTTGATAGGAATCATCTTTTACGCCCTTGGTTTTTTGGAAAAGGGGATCTTGCAGAAAACCCATGCTGACGGGCTGATCCTTTTTTATGTGACCATCGTGATTTTTTCTAACTTGGCAGATACTACACCCCAGATGGTGGTATCAGTACTGCCGCCACTTGTTGCAACCGCCGTTTTAGGCGTATTGGGTGTTGCCCTGTCCGGCGTGGTGTGCAGCAAGATCTTTTCCATGCCTTGGGAAATGACTATGGCGTTAGGGATAACCTGCACCTTTGGCTTTCCGACTACCATGATGGTCTCTCAGGAAGTATCCCAGGCCATAGGGCGCAGTGAACTGGAACGGCGGGCACTGCTCAATTATTTCCTGCCTAAAATGCTGGTGGCGGGCTTAATCACCGTGACCATTACGTCCGTGGTGTTGGCAGGCATTGTGGTGAATATGCTGTAAGGAGTGAATGTGGTGGAAGCACAGAATAACTTTGCTAAGATTCAAGACTATATACAGGCGCACAGAGAAGATATGCTGGCACTTTGGAAAGAAATTGTCAACACAGAAAGTGGCCCCAAGCAGATTGATGGCATAAATCAGGTGGGGAAAATTTTCACCCGGGAGCTTGAGAAAATCGGTGCTACGGTACAAATGGTGCCTGTACAGAACGCGGGAAAGTTGCTGCGGGCGGATTGGCATCCAGAGCTGCCTGGCAAGCCTATTGTTTTTATGGGGCATATGGATACGGTTTTCCCTGAGGGAGAGGGAAAAGCGAATCCCTTCCGGATTGATGAAAAAAATCACGCCCATGGACCCGGCGTGATGGATATGAAAGGCGGCCTCGTGATTGCCTTGTATGCTATAAAAGCCCTTGCTGCGGCAGAATGGGCAGCACGTCCTATCCGGTTTCTGGGGATTCCCGATGAAGAAACGCTCCATATGCATTCTGATGGGAAGCAGGTGATTGCTGGTCAAGTCCGGGGTGCGTTGGCTGCATTTAACGGCGAACCAAGTCCTGTGGGCAATTTCATTATTACGGGCCGTTATGGAGGTGGACCGGTATCCATTACCGTTCACGGCGTTGCAGCCCATTCTGGTAGTGCCCCGGAAAAAGGGCGTTCCGCTGTTTTAGAGGCAGCGCATAAGATTATCCAATTGGAAGCTGCCAATGATATTGCCAGGGGAAAACTCATCAACTGCGGGGCCATAGAAGGCGGTATCGGGGAAAATACCATTCCGAATTATTGCAAGATCCGTATTGGGATTCGTTTCCGGAATGCAGCTATCGGCAAAGAAATTTTGGAACTTTTAGCCAATGTGACAAAGCGCAGTACGGTAGCAGGAACCTGGGCCGAACTGGATACGTCCAGCGTGGTGCAGTGCATGGATACTACAGAGAGCGTGAAAAAATTATTTACCCAGTACCAAGAGACCGCCATTTCTTGTGGACTGCCCGTTCCTCAAAGCCTACAGGTAGGAGGCCTCTCCGATGCGGGCATCGCCGTACAAGAAGGAGTTCCTACCTTATGCGGTGTGGGGGTGTCAGGAGAAGGCGCCCATACCCGGGAGGGATATGCAGAAGTTGCCAGCCTTTTTGAACGGTGCGTGCTGCTAGCCTGTACAGCCAGTACACTTACCGAAGAAAAGCTGCTTTAAAAATAGGTGAAGCGATGAAACTTGGAATTTTTGGGACAGGTGCCATTATGCCTGTAGCGCTTACCGCCATGCAGGCTGTCCCTGCGATTGCTAAAAAAGCAATTTTTGCGAGGCCCCACAGCTTGGAGCGAGCTAAAACACTGGCAACGCAATACAATATTGAAAACGTGTATACGGATGCACAGCAGATGCTGCAAGAGGCGGACATCGACACGGTGTATATTGCCCTTACAAATGCCGTCCACTATGCGTATGCAAAGATGGCTCTGCTCATGGGAAAGCACGTGATTGCAGAAAAACCGTTTTGCCCTCACTTTACAGAAGCAGAAGCGCTGGCAAAGCTGGCAAGAGAGCGGCAGTTGATTCTTCTGGAAGCCATGCCCCTTTGGCACAGCCCTGTTTATGAAGAGATTTGCCGTCTTTTACCAAAGCTTGGTTCTATCCGGTTGGTCCAGTGCAATTACTCGCAGTATTCCAGCCGCTATGATCGGTATTTGGCGCGTGACGTCCTTCCCGCTTTTGACCCGGCGCAATACGGCGGGGCCTTGTATGACCTGAATGTGTACAATATTGCCTTTGTTACAGGACTTTTCGGCAGTCCGGAAGCGGTGCGGTATATGTGTCATAAGGGGTGGAACGGCGTGGATACGTCCGGCGTGTTATTGCTCCGTTATCCGGGATTTGCAGCCGTTCTTTCCGCTGCAAAAGATTCAGAATCGCCCTCCTTTCTCATGGTGCAGGGAGAAAATGGCTGGCTGCAGGTACCCGGAAAACCAATTTTCATGGAAAAAGTGCAGTGGGCCTTTACCAAAGACGTGTCCCACGATCAGTTTAGCCTTGGTAAAGGAGACAATAAACCATCCGTGCAGATATACCAGGCCCCTCAGGAACAGAATCGCATGACTGCCGAATTCCGGGAATATGCCCGAATCATTGATAGCGGAGACCGGGCCGCTGCCGAAAAATTTCTCACGATGACCCTGACAGCCAGTAAAGTGCTGGATGAAGCTGCAGGACAGGTGTAAAAAATATTTTCATCAAGTTCTTTACAATTATTGAAATTTACAGTGATGATATATTACAATTAGACTGGAAGGAAAAGTTTAGAAAGTTGTGGTAACTTACGATGGGGGGATGTATTATGGCGGATGAAGTGAAAAATATGTATCAATGCCCTAACTGTCATTCGGAAAATATTCAGAAGTATGAAGTTGCGTTTCAAAATGGAATAGCAGATGTAAATTTGACCACGACTGGTGGTGGCGTTGGGGGTGATGGCTTGTTTGCCGGCGCAGCACGTTCTAACGGTACGCAGCAATCTGCTTTGTCCATCAGCACAGCTCCGCCTCAAAAGAAGGGCCTTTTTAAACCTATCCTTTCAGGGATTGTAGGCGGAGGAATACTTTCCTTTCTTGTAGAGGCTATCACTTCTTCTACTTCGGCAGGAACAGTAGTGGGGTACTTATGTTTCTTTGGCGGACTTTACGGGGCTTATCAGGCCTATCAATTCAATAAAAATGATCTTCCTAAACTGCTGGAACAGTGGAGGCACAGTTATGTCTGCCTTCGGTGCGGACACAGATTCCTGTTGTGATTTTATCCTCTTATTTTGATTACAATACCTTATAGGGAGTTAAATAATGGAATTATTTATTGCTTTACTTTGTGTTGCAGCCGCTCTCTTTGTCAAATCCTATAATGCTATGCAGGCGCTGGCGCAAGAAGTGAAAAAATGGCATGCAAATATTATGGCGACACTGACGCAGTATGCCCAGTGCATCAACAAATTACAAGAATTGCTACAGGGATATGTTTCCCATGAACAACTGGTAAACGTAAAGATTTCTGATAACCTGGTGGAAATGACACGGCTTACAGCAGAGGCCATGGCACGCTTCCAGAATCTTGTTCAAAGTTATCCGGAGCTTAAAGCGGATAAAACCTATTTGGACACGATGCAGGAAGTTAAATACATACAGCAACAGATCAGTCAATGCCGGTATCAGTATAACGAAGCGGTATCTACCTATAATGGAAGAATTAAATCCCTGCCGGAAAATCTTTTTGCAGGCGCCGTAGGATTTCATGAGGCTCCTTTTTACGATCCTGACAAACTGGTGGAAGCTAAAAACTTCAACACCGACGATGGAACGCTGGTGCGTGAAATGATATTGAAAGGGACTAAGTCCACAGTAGCGGCTGTGAAGAACGCTACAGATACTGTTTCCAAAAAGATCAATGAAGCCAAGGAACAAGCAAAAGATGAACCCAAGCAGGAGGAACCCAAACAAGAAGAGGAATAAAAAGAAATTTTGATGTGGCTGGTCGGTAAACCCGGCTATGCTTTCCTCAACATCTCTAAATACGGTTCATAATTCACCCCGTCATTGTACGGGGTGTTTTCTTTTTGGGCGTCTTGGATGGCGCAGGTAATGAAGCGGCCGGCAAGGCGTACGGTTTCAACGAGGGGTCTGCCCTGGAGCAAGCCGCCTAAAAGCACGGCGGCAAATAGATCCCCGGTACCGGAATAGGAGCCGCCCAGGTAATCAGAAACGACAGGGGTTGCTGTGGTATCTTCCAAAACTAGATTGGTAATTTTATCCTGCTGGTTTTCTTTGTAGTGAATCCCTGTGATGACAATACGTTGCTGGGAGAAATTTTTTGCCTGCTGCTGTAAATAAGCGAAGGCATCCTTGGGGTGAGCTAATTTTTCTTTTACGGCGGCAAGCGGCGTTTCTGTCAAAAGACAGAATTCTGTCAGGTTGGGAGTGAGCACATCGGCCCTGGTGGACAGGCGCTGCAGCCCTTTGATGGTTTCTTCGGTAAAGCCGCGATAGACGTGACCATTATCTCCCAGTACCGGGTCGCAGAGATAGGGGATACCTTGCTGTTGAAAAGTATCTAAAAATTGCTCGGTAGCGGTAATTTCTTCCGGGCAGGTAAAATAGCCGGATAAAATGCCAGAGAAGCTAACCTTCAATTCCTGCCAATGGGTGGTGTAGCGGCTCATTTTATTTGCGAAATTTTCCATCCGGTACCGGGGGTACCCGGTCTGAGCCGTTAATACGGCAGTGGGCAGAGGGCAGGCTTCTACGCCCATGGCGGGTAGGACGGCAAGGTCAGCAGCCAGGCTGCAGCGTCCCAGGCTGGACAGATCGTTGATGACGGCGGCACGTTTATGCATGAAAATCTCCTCACTATGCTAGACTTTGTATTCAGTTATACCATGATGTTACCGGAATGAAAAGGAACAGTTTAAAAAATATTTGGCCCTAGCCGTGCCTCCAGTATAGGCAGAAAATTAAAACAGTGGACGCTGGCAAGGGAGACAGGTATAATAACTATGTAAGAACTGAGGTGATGTAAGCTATGGAATACTGGGATATTTACGACGTGCATAAAAAGCGGACTGGGCGACAGATGATCCGGAACGATTGGAATCATATGCAAGAGGGAGACTACCATCTGACGGTGCTGGCGCTGATCAGAACAAGCGATGGGCGGATCCTCATCACCCAACGCAAGGCGGATAAGCAGTGGGCTCCCTTATCCTGGGAAATCCCCGGAGGCGGCGTACGGGCAGGGGAAACTTCCCGGGAGGCGGTACACAGGGAAGTGGCAGAAGAGACGGGGCTTCATTTCCGACCCGATGAAGGAAACTTACTTTTTACGTATCGCAGTGATACTCCTGAAGACCATAATCATTACTTTGTAGATATTTACGAATTTTATGGAACGTTTACGGAAAATGATGTCCATATTCAAGAGGACGAAGTGGAATCGTTCCGCCTGGCTTCCCCCGGAGCAATCCGGGCGCTGGGAGAGGCGGGAAACTTTCTCCATTACCATAGAATCGAGGGATGGTTAGGTATGAAAATACAAAAGATTACGATTGCAGGTGCTGGTACCATGGGCTACTCCATGGCAGAGATTTTTGCCAGAAATGGCTATGAGGTGACGCTGTGGAATCATCGGCAGCCCACGTTGGACAAAGCCAAGACAAAAATAGCGCCGGAGGTAGTGGGTAAGATTACTTTTACCACGGATGACAGCGCTTTTAAGGGTCGGGACCTGGTGGTTGAAAATATTGCGGAAAATCTGGAAGTGAAAGAAGCCTTTTATCAGGAAAAATCGCCTTTGACAGATGAAACGACAATCATTGCGACCAATACGTCCGGACTTTCTATTAACACGTTGGCGAAGAACGTAGTGAAACCGGAACGGTTTTTGGGGATGCATTGGTTTAACCCGCCCACGTTAATCCCGCTGATTGAGATTATTAAGCATGATACAACGCAGTCCGCCGTTGCACAAGCCATCTATGACCTGGCACTTGCCATCCACAAGAAACCGGTTTTGGTGGAAAAGGATGTGTACGGGTTTGCTGCAAACCGGATCCAGGTGGCGGTTTTGCGGGAAGCGCTCAGCCTGGTGCAGAAGGGCGTTGTCAGCGTAGAAGGCGTGGATGCGGTGATGAAATACGGGCTGGGCTTCCGGTGGGCCTGCCTGGGACCGCTGGAAACCATTGATTTTGGAGGATTGGACGTATTTGCTAATGTAGGGGAGTATTTACTTCCTGATCTGGATGCGTCTTCGGAAGTTCCCAAATTATTGGCTGACAAGGTAAAAGCAGGGGACCTGGGGGTAAAAACAGGCCGGGGCTTCTATGATTACAGCGGGGATAAAGCCGCCAAAGCCACCGCAGCCAGGGACCAAAAATTTAAGGCTTTATATGATGCGCTGTACGGAGAGAACAAAAAATGAATCCCGCGGCACCTGCTCACTGTAAGGCCTGCAGGGGGGAATGCCTGAAGAACGTCGAGTTTCTAATCGGACTGCCCCCTGAAAAAGTTATGATTTTGCTGAAACGGTCGCAGCGGCTGCAGCTAAAAAAAGGAGATATTCTGTACCGGCAGGGAGAACCCTGCGACGCCATCTACATCATCCACCGTGGACGGGTGAAAATCTGCACCTACGACCAGGATGGACTGGAACGAATTGCCGGCATATTCGGCGAGCACGATACCATCTGGGAGGGAGTGCTGGTGCATGACAGCCGCTATTCCACATCCGGAATCTGCATGGAGAATGTGGACTGCTGCCGCCTGGCCCGTAAGGATTTTGAAGAAGCTATCCGGGATCCGGAAGTGGCGTTCCGGACAATTGCCATGCTCAGCCGCAAACTCCATGATGCCAATCGGCGGAACCTGTTGAAATCCATTGCGTCCCCCAAAGCAAGGGTTGCCGGGCTTTTGCTCTATCGCTACCGGCGTCAGGAGGGGGACGTAGTGACCATGCGGCTGGAAGAAATGGCAGGAAGCCTGGCACTGCGGCCAGAAACGGTCAGCCGAAAAATCAAGGAACTGGAAAAATCTGGTTATGTGAAAAAAATTGCCCAAAGCAGCATCCAAATCTTGGATGTGGAAGGGCTCATGGACCTAGTGAACTATTGAAGTTTGACTGAAATCAAAGCAAAACAACAAAAAACAACATACAATGACCTCATCCAAAGGGAATCATCCCGGATGGGGTCGTTTTTTTGCGGAAAGGGGAGACAACTATGCTGTACGGACGGATTCATTCTACGGAATCCTTCGGTTCCGTGGATGGACCAGGAACCCGTTTTATTATTTTTCTGCAGGGCTGCCACATGCGCTGTTTATATTGCCACAATGTGGATACCTGGGATTGTGAAGACGGCGAACTAAAAACAGCGGACGAGCTGCTGGATCAGGCAGAGCGGTACCGTCCTTACTGGGGGCCGGAAGGCGGCATTACCGTCAGCGGAGGCGAGCCCTTGCTGCAACTGGATTTTTTGCTGGAACTTTTTAAAAAGGCGAAGGAACGACATATGGGAACTTGCATTGATACAGCAGGGCAGCCCTTTACCCGGCAGGAACCTTTTTTTAGCAAATTCCAGGAGCTTATGCAGTATACCGATATCCTGCTACTAGATATCAAACACATTGATCCGGAGTGGCATAAAAAGCTGACAGGAAAGCCCAATGACAATATCCTTGCCCTGTTTCACAACCTGGCAGAGATACAAAAACCGATCTGGATCCGGCAAGTTCTGGTCCCTGGGTGGACCGATGCACCGGAATCGCTAAAGCGGACACGGGATTTCATTGAGACGTTACCCAACGTACAGAAGGTGGAAATTTTACCCTATCACAATATGGGCCTCTACAAATGGGAAGAACTGGGAATCCCTAACCAATTGAAAGATGTGAAACCGCCGGATGAAGAGGCTGTAAAGCGAGCTGAGCAACTATTACTCCCGAAAAGTTGATTATAATCAATATTGATTGGAATCAAAGAAGGGAACCCTAAAAAACGCTATGATAGGGCCGTGAAAAGCGGAATGTAATCTTATAAGGAGGATCTACCGTGGAGACAATTGCGCAAAAACAAGCATGGAGAGGCTTTAAAGGCGTTAAATGGCTGGATGATGTAAACGTAAGGGAATTCATTCAGAAAAACTATGTCCCGTACGATGGTAACGAGAGCTTTCTGGCCGGCCCTACCGAGGCGACGGATAAGCTGTGGGGCAAGGTGCAGGAATTACAGAAAGAAGAACGGGCAAAAGGCGGTGTGCTGGACTGCGAGACGGAAGTCGTGTCCGGTCTTACGGCGTATGGCCCAGGGTATATTGACGAATCCTTGAAAGACCTGGAACAGGTGGTGGGCCTGCAAACCGATAAACCGCTGAAACGTGCCTTTATGCCTTATGGCGGCATCAAGATGGCTGAAGAAGCAGCGGAAACCTATGGATATAAAGTCAATCCCAAGTTCCACAAGATTTTTACTGAGTATCATAAAACGCACAATACGGCGGTATTTGACGCCTATACGCCGGAAATGCGGAGAGCCCGCCACAGCCATATTGTAACCGGGCTGCCCGATACTTATGGCAGGGGCCGGATTGTAGGGGACTACCGGAGAGTGGCCCTGTATGGTATTGATTTCCTGATCGAAAAGAAACAGGAAGACCTGCTGAACTGCGGCTGCGGTGTGATGAGCGATGAAGTGATCCGGCAGCGGGAAGAACTGTCAGAACAGATTCGTGCCCTGAATGGCATGAAGGAAATGGCCAAAACCTATGGCTTTGATATTTCCGCTCCTGCTAAGAACGCCAAGGAAGCAGTACAGTGGCTGTATTTTGGATACCTGGCTGCCATTAAAACCCAAAACGGGGCTGCGATGAGCGTGGGCCGGATTTCCACCTTCCTGGACATTTATATTAGCCGTGATCTTGCAGAAGGTACTTTGACGGAACAAGAAGCCCAGGAATTGATTGATCACCTGACGCTGAAATTCCGTATGGTAAAATTTGCCCGGATTCCCTCTTACAACCAACTATTCTCCGGTGACCCGGTATGGGCTACGCTGGAAGTGGCCGGGATCGGGATGGATGGCCGGCATATGGTCACTAAAACCGACTATCGGTTCCTCCATACGCTGGAAGATATGGGACCGGCACCGGAGCCCAACCTGACGGTGCTGTATTCCTCCCAGCTGCCGGATACTTTCAAGAAATATGCAGCCTATATTTCTGTTGCTACCTCTTCTATTCAGTACGAAAATGATGACGTGATGAAACCAGTATGGGGCGATGACTACAGCATCTGCTGCTGCGTATCCGCTACCCAAACCGGGAAAGAAATGCAGTTCTTTGGTGCCCGTGCCAACTTGGGCAAGTGCCTGTTGTATGCGATTAACGGCGGAAAAGATGAAAAATTCCTGACTAAAGACGGCAAACACATGCAGGTCGGTCCGGAACTGGCGCCCATTACTTCCGACGTGCTGGACTATGGCGAAGTGATGCACAAGTTCGACCTCATGATGGACTGGCTGGCGGGTTTATATGTCAATATTTTGAACCTGATCCAGTACATGCATGACAAGTATTATTATGAAGCCGCAGAAATGGCTCTGATTGATACGGATGTGCGCCGCACCTTTGCTACGGGTATCGCCGGGTTCTCCCATGTGGTAGACTCTTTGTCCGCAATTAAATATGCCAAGGTCAGCGTCATTCGTGATGCTTCTGGGCTGGCTGTGGATTATAAAATTGAGGGGGATTTCCCCCGCTACGGAAATGACGATGCCCGGGCGGACGAGATTGCGGTGTGGCTACTGAAAACCTTCATGACCAAACTCCGCAAAAACAAGACCTATCGCAATTCCGAAGCGACTACTTCCATTTTGACCATCACCAGCAACGTGGTGTACGGTGGGGCTACCGGTGCTATGCCCGATGGCCGGAAAGCCTTCACCCCGTTTGCGCCTGGTGCTAACCCTGCGTACGGTGCAGAAGAAAGCGGGCTGCTCGCTTCTCTGAACTCTGTGGCGAAACTGCCGTATGAATATTCCCTGGATGGCATCTCTAATACCCAGACCATTGCTCCGGAGACCTTGGGACATACCACCGATGAGCAAAAGGCTACGCTGGTACGGGTGCTGGATGGCTACTTTGATCAAGGCGCCCATCACCTGAATGTGAATGTATTCGGCGTGGATAAGCTGGTGGACGCTATGGAACATCCGGAAAAACCAGAATATGCCAACTTCACCATCCGGGTATCTGGCTATGCTGTAAAATTCATTGACCTGACCAGAGAACAGCAAATGGACGTCATTGCCCGTCGGGCTCACAAGAAAATGTAAGGTGCTAAAAACGTAACAGTTTTATACTGAAATCCCCTGTTTCTATAGGAAATGGGGGATTTTCTTGACATAACCAGGGTACCCCACGTAGAATCAAACTGTTTTATAAAAGAAAGGAAGGATCATAATGAATTGGCGTAAAGTGATTGCAGGCGCCGTAACCGTTTTGGCCGTGGCCAGTCTTCTAGGCGGATGCGGAAGTGAAAAGAAAGAGGAAGCGGCAGAGAAAAAGAGCATTACCGTGGGGATTACACCCGGATATTCTGAAAAGGTTATGGAAGTGGTAAAGGCGGAAGCAGCGAAACAAGGGCTTACCGTGGAAATCAAAACATTTTCGGACTATGTGACTCCGGACACGGCGCTGGCTCAAAAAGAAATTGACCTGAATTCCTTCCAGCATGAACCATTCTTGATGGCATATAACAAAAAGAATGGTACCAATCTGGTAAGTATCGGGAAAACCTATTTGGCACCGCTGCGTTTGTATTCCACGAAAATCAAAGACGTCAAGGCGATTCAGCCTGGTGCTACCATTGCCATTCCGAATGATCCATCCAATGGGGGACGTGCTATCCTGATGCTGAGTAAACTGGGGCTGTTTAAAGTCAATCCGAACGTGAAACCAACGGAACTGACGGTAAACGATGTGACCGATAATCCCAACCAGATTAAACTGGTGGAACTGGAAGCCGCACAATTGCTCAGGAGCCTGGAGGATACCACTGCATCCGTTATCAATGCAGGGTATGCGCATTCCGCCGGCCTGGCACAGGATCTGGCGATCGCTAAAGAAGATAATACCAGTCCCTATGTCAACATCATTGCTGCCCGGGCAGAAGACAAGGACAACCCTACGTATAAAAAGTTTGTACAAATTTTCCAAAGCCAACCGGTAAAAGACTATATACTCAAAGAATGCGAAGGGGATTTGGAACCCGCATTTTAAGGAGGCAGGCGTTTCTTTATGACATTGACAAAACTTGATTTAAGCTATGCTGATCATTTGCAGCAGCTTGTGCGGTGCGCTACTGTTTCCAATGCAGATGTACAAAAGGTCAACTGGCAGGAATTTAAAAAGCAGCAAGATCTTCTCCAAGCTTTTTATCCTGCCGTGTTTCGGAAAATGCAGATAGAACACGTGGGTCAAGCTGGCTTGCAGCTCTATCTGAAAGGCACCAAAGATGAGAAAAAGCCACTGCTGCTTATGGCGCATCAAGATGTGGTAGAAACAGGGGACACTGCGCAATGGAAATTTCCTCCTTTTAGCGGCGTCCTGCTTGATGACTGCGTTTGTGGCCGGGGTACGACGGACTGCAAGCACCTGCTTTTGGCGGAACTGGAAGCCGTAGAAGCCCTGCTACAGGAAGGCTGGCGTCCGGAGTATGATCTTTACTTGTCTTTTGGATACAGTGAAGAAGTATATCTGGAAAACGATGTGGACGGGGCCGAAAAATTGGCCCGCAACCTGGAGCAAAAGGGAGTCCGGTTAGGCCTTGTGATTGACGAAGGCGGTAGCGTTGTCCCGGAAGGAAAGTTCCTGGCAGCTCGCATGGGTCTGGCGGAGAAATCCCCTGTGAATTATGAAATCTATCAAAATTCTCCGGGCGGCCATTCCAGCAAGCCGGGAAAAGGAACGGCATTAGGGGCTGTGGCAAAAGCCATCGTAGCCATTGAAACCCATCCTTTTCCCTATCGCTTGACACCACTTGCGAAAGCCCAGCTGCAGGCTACAGCCCCTTTAAAAGAAGGAAAGGTTGCGGAATATTACGCCGATCCGGAAAAATATTGGGATGCTATTTGTGATTTGGGGCAGCAGGACCCGGAACTGGACGCGTTACTTCATACCACGATTGCTTTTACCATGGCAAGTGCCAGCAAACAGCCTAATGTACTGCCTAGCCGGGCTGCCGCACAAATGAGCGTGCGTGTCTTGCAAGGGGATACGGTAGCGTCTTGTATGGAGTATTTTAAACAATTCTTACCGGAAGGTGTAAAAATCCGCCATGTATCCGGAAAAGACCCGCTGCCGGCATCCGATCCCAATAGCAGAGGGGTAAAGCTGGCAGAGAGTATACTCAAAGAACAATATGGGGCAAATCTCCAGGCAGTACCCTTTTTGATGCTGGGAGGGACGGACAGCCACTACTATAAGCGCATAGCAGACAATGTTATGCTATTTAGCGGCTATAAGAAAGACGCCCGTTGGGGACAGGCCCATCAGGTGAATGAAAAAATCCCTGCGGATGCCATTGCCCCCAGCGTGAGATTTTTTAAAACATTCCTTAAGCGGTATTGATGAAGAAATAGAAAAAACAAACATAAAGTGAGAGAAACCTCTACTAGGAGATTCCTCTCGCTTTATTAGTTCGTAGGCAGCTTTTTGATCCGTTGTTCCAAAATGGCACGGGATAAGCTCACGGAAACGGGACTTCCCGTTGCTACTGCAAGCGACCTCTCCGCCATCGCCTGCAACAGGCTTTGCTGCACCAGATCCTGCAATGCAGCCCATGTGTATCCTTTGGTTTCCTTTGCCAATTGGGGTAAGGAGAGAGTATCGTTCATCTTGATGGTAGCGCAAGCATTCTGCAAAATTTCCAAGCGGCTTTTTTCATCCGGTAAGGGAAGCTCTAGCTGCAGCGCTAAGCGACCCGGCCGCAGCACAGAAGGGTCCAGTAGATCTGGACGGTTGGTAGCGGCCAGGATAAGAACATCCCGGCCCCTGAGCCCATCAATTTCAGCCAAGAACTGGCTGACAATACGGCTGGCAGCATATCCGTCGCTGTCGCTACCGCTCCGGCGGGGGAGAAAGGCATCCAATTCATCAAAAAATAGCAAACATGGAGCCAGCTGCCGGGCTTTTTGGAAGATCTCCCGGATGCTGCGCTCGGAATCCCCCAGCCATTTGGAGAAAAGTTCCGGCCCTTTGACAGTGATATAGTTTACTTTTCCCTTGTTTTCATAGGCCAGCGCATTGGCCAGCAGGGTTTTGCCACAGCCAGAGGACCCGGTAAGCAAGATGCCTCGTGGCAGGATGAATCTATTTTTATTGTCTCTATCAAGCAAAAGATCCATCCAGAGCTGTAGCAGTTTCTTTTCTTTGGCAAGGCCTGCGATATCCGTCCAGTGGGTTTCTGGTATTTCCCTTGCAGTATCCCGGTTGCCAGAGACTTCCATACCAGAAAGAGCCTTGCGGAAATTTTCCAAGGATACTTTTTGCTGTGCTAAGGGGATACGTTTTTCGGGAGAACGTACTGCTTCTTCATAGATCCGCTGCATGACCGCTTCCTGGCACAATAGTGCCAGATCGGCTCCCATAAACCCAGGAGTCAAGTCTGCGACCAAATTTAGATCTACATCGCTTTCCAGCGGTATGTTCCGGGTGTGTATTTGAAGGATTTCCACACGTCCTTCGTGATTTGGTGCTGCAATGGCAATCTCCCTATCCAGCCGGCCAGGTCGCCGCAGGGCGGGATCCAGTGCATTCGAGCGATTGGTTGCTCCAATAACCAGTATGTTACCACGCTCTTCCACTCCATCCAGCAGTGCCAACAGTTCAGACACCAGGCGCTTTTCGGCTTCTCCCGCGATTTCTTCCCGACGGGGTGCCAGTGCATCAATCTCATCAAAAAAGATGATGGAGCAGGGGTAATCTTTTGCCTCTTGGAAAATTTCCCGCAGCGCTGCCTCGGATTCCCCATAATGCTGCCGGATAATTTCCGAAGAATTGATGGGGATGAAATGCGCTCCCGTAGAATTGGCCAGCGTCCGGGCAATCAGCGTTTTCCCGCAGCCGGGCGGACCATAGAGAAGTAATCCCCGGGGCGGATGGATGCCGAAATGGGCGAAAAGTTCTGGATGGTGCAGAGGCAATTCTACCATATCCCTGATTTCCTGGAGTTCCTTGGAAAGGCCCCCAATTTGCGCATAAGAGACAGTAGAAGATGCCCTTTGCTGACTTTTCCTGTGGGAAAGAAGCCATTTACAGGGGTATTTCATGATGTGACTCCATGATCAAACCCGATGGCCGATAGCGGTACGGGAACTATTTTTTACGCCGATACTTGTGGTAATCTTTTGCCCAAATGGAAAGGGGTTACGCCCCAGAATAATGTTCATGACAGCACCGGAGTGAATCACGGCTACAAGACAGGAGATAATACCCAGCAATTGGGTTACGGCAGGGGAGAACATTCCATTAATTGCGAAAATCGCCGGCATTCCGCAGAAACTGAAGGCCCCAATATAGCAGAACGGCATTAGGAATAAAATTAACAGGCTTCTCCGACCGTTGAACCAATCCCGGAAACGGTATGCCAAAGATGCACTAAGAAATAGAGCGGCCACGTTCACAAACATCCACCAGCAGGGGAAGTGCCGGAACAGCACCAAAGGCTGGTTTCCATAATAGGTATAGATGCCGCCGTAGCCGAGTAGCAATTCTTCTACGACAATATCGGAAATCGCGGATAAGAGCAGGCAGCCCCAAAGTTTCAGGGTACTGATGTGGCGCAGCAGTGCCGCATAGAGCAGATAGCCTAAAATAGCGCCAAAGGCCCACCACATAATAGCTACATACCAGTCAAATTCACGGCCCATAAGGATAAACATAATATCTTTCAATTGATGGGACTGGGACCAGTAGACGCCGCCCAGATAATTATCCACGGCTTCCGGCACAACGCAGGCAGCGGCACCTAACACCATGCCGATGGGTACCGTAGATCTGTATTTCCAGCTATCCCGTGCGGCCACGATCATGAAGAATAACGCAATGGCCAGCATAATCATCGTAGAAACAAAAACATGCTCTGGATTCTGGGGGAATAGATTGTTGGGAGGAATCGGGGTAAGGTATTGGGGATCCGTGGCAGTCTGGGTAACTCCTTTGGTAGCCGCGAACGCTGTTGACAGGCCGCCTGTTAAAAAGACAGCAAGTCCCAATAACGAAAGATTTCTTGTAACCATAGTGATTTTCATACAAAACATCTCCTTATAGTACTGAAAACGTATTTTTAAGTACTTAAATGGGTAAAAAAGTAAGTGCGTCAACGACACACTTGGTGGCACTTACAACTGCTATCTGGAATCAGGAAGGTTCCAGGATACCATTAAAAAGCAGGTCTTCCAAATTTTCCACAGCTTCTTTATAGGTCAGATTGTGACTGGCAAGGAACCGGGCATCCAGCATTGCTTCCGTGGATACATACAGGGCACGCTGTACTACTGCTAAATTGATCGGCCTGAACTCTCCTGCGTCCACACCCTTTTGCAAGAGATTCGTCACATAGTCTACCTGATCTCCGTAAAAAACTTCCAGCTTTATGTATTCCTCAGGGTAGGAAAATTCCAGATCCCGGTATAATCCGCTGGAGAAAATTGGGCTCATCAGGTTAATGTAGCATTCCACAAAATGCCGGATCTGTTTTGCCAGACTACCAGCAATATCGCCTTTTTTTAAGTCCTGCTGGTAAGTTTTGATGCGATAGGAGAGCATTTCATGAACCAACGCATCTTTAGAGGCAAAAACCTTGTAGATAGATGTCTTGCTCATATGGGCCCTGCGGGCAATATCTGCCATGGTAAAGCGTAATGAGTGGACGGCAGCTTCCCCCCAGGCTGTTTCTATAATTTTTTCTTTCATGGAGCAGCCTCCTTTCTTTTGAACTGAGTACTATAAAACTCAATTTTAGTATTTTGTGGACATTATAGGGCTGGAAATTTTTCCTGTTTTCCTGAACCAAGCAATAAATTGATATTTTGTCAGCAGAAAATGATATCTTGATTTTTCAGAAAAAACTATAATAAACATATATAGAATTTTCCGGAAAACAAGAAAATTGCTTGAAGGAGGACGAGTATGGAACTGGTACGGACGTTAAACGAGGTGTTTTGGGGATATTTGGTGGCGGGAATCTTGTTATGCACGGGGCTTTTCTATACCCTACGATTACATTTTCCACAGCTCCGCTATTTTACCCGTTTGTTTGGCAATCTCCGCTGCAGCATGCAAAGCAGCCAAAAAGCGCCGGGATCGGTATCCGGGTTTGCGGCACTGTGTGCAGCCGTAGGCGGACAAGTCGGGACTGGCAGCCTGGTAGGCGTTGCGACGGCTCTTGCCTCGGGCGGCCCAGGGGCGATTTTCTGGATGTGGATGACGGCGGTTCTGGGTATGCCCATCAGTTTTGCAGAAGCTGTACTGGCACAGCTGTTCCGGGTAAAAAATCCTGATGGCACGTATCGGGGCGGACCGGCATATTATATGGAAAAAGGCCTGCACAGCAAATTGCTGTCCGTGCTGTTTTCTATCAGCCTTCTAGTGGGAATCGGATTCTTTTATGTGATGATTCAGAGCAATTCTATTTCCATTGCTCTCACGGGCGTGGCACCGATTTCTCCGCTTTTGGCAGGTATTTGTCTGGTGATTATCGTAGGGCTTGTAATCTTTGGCGGGATTAAGCGGCTTTCTGAAGTGGCCTCTTTCATCGTTCCTTTTATGGCCCTTGGGTATTTGCTGATGGCAGTTTTTGTGGTGGTCACCCATGCGGACATGCTGCCCGGTATGTTGGAATCTATTTTTACTCAGGCGTTCAGCATGAAAAGCGCAGCAGGCGGAGTGGCCGGCTACACCATGAAGCAGGCTTTTCGCTACGGCGTAGCCCGGGGTCTGTTTTCCAATGACGCAGGCAATGGTACGGCTCCCAGTATGCACGCTTCCGCAGTAGTGCCTCACCCTGTGAACCAGGGATTTGCAGCCATGCTGGGGACATTCATTACCACCATTATTATTTGCAGCTGCACAGCATTCTGTATTCTTTTATCCGGAGCCATGGGTACGGGAGAAACCGGTATTGCCTTGACACAGACCGCTTTTGAAGCCAACTTGGGCAGTATCGGCCGATGGACCGTATTCTTGGCTATGTTCTTATTTGGATTTACCACCTTACTGGCGGATATTTATTACGGAGAAGTCAACCTGATGGCGCTTGTCCCTGCGAAGAAGTCTCTGGTGATGGGGTATCGGGTGCTCAGTTGTATCTTGATCGTCATTGGTGCCGTAGCACCTGTGCAGACAGTGTGGGATTTGGTGGATTTCGCCAGCGCATTCCTGGTCTTCTTCAATGTCATTGCCTTGATTGGCCTGTCCAAGTATGTGGCATATGTTCTGAAAGATTATGGGAGGAAATGGAAAACAGAAGACCATCCGCAATGGGATTACACCCAGGATATTACACAAATGGATTTGACTGACCTGAAATAACCGTGTGAAGGATAACATAGGGATTAAGTGATTTACGAGGTGAGCAAAATGGAATTTAAGGAACAACTGGTAGCGTGGCGGCATTATCTGCATCAGCATCCGGAAATTGCCTTTGAGGAAAAGGCGGCACCGGAACTTGTGGCTAAAGAAATGCGTTCCTGGGGCATTGATGTCACGGAACATGTTGGAAAAACAGGTGTTGTGGGGACGCTGCGATGCGGAACGGGCAAAGACAGTATTGGCATCCGGGCGGACATGGATGCCCTAGCAATCCAGGAGATGAGTCAGCACGACCACGTATCCATGAACCCGGGGAGAATGCATGGCTGTGGACATGACGGACACACCACTACGCTGCTTGGCGCTGCCAAACTTTTAGCGGAACGCAAAAATTTTAATGGTACGGTTCGTTTTATCTTCCAACCGGCAGAAGAACCGGGCTATGGGGCCCAAGCCATGATTGATGACGGATTGTTTGAACGCTTCCCGATGGACGAGATCTACGGGCTTCACAATGCTCCCTTTTTCCCGGCGGGTACCATTCATACCCGGGTGGGCGGTGTCGCCAGCAGTGAGGACGATTTTTCCTTTACCATTACCGGCAAAGGCGGACATGCATCCAGCCCCCATGAGGGAAATGATCCTTTGGCCAGCTTTGCGGAAATCTATCTGGCGCTCCAGACGATTGTCAGCCGGAATGCGGCCCCGCAGCGACCTGTTGTTGTGTCCTGCACAGAAATAGAGACCGATGGCGCTCATAATGCCATTCCCACTCATGTAACCGTGCGGGGCGATGCCAGAACGACCACAGAAGTGGACCAGCAACTGGTAGAGCGGAGAATGCGGGATATTGTAGAAGGGATTTGCCGCATGAATCATGCTGCCTGCAAATTTACCTATACCCATGAGTTTTATCCTGTGGTCAATAATGCCCGCTGCGTCAAGACGGCAGTCCAAGCCGCCCAGACTATTTTTGGCGTGGAGAACGTAGACAGTGCTTGTGAGCCTTGGATGGCTTCGGAAGATTTCGCCGCTTATTTAAAACACGTTCCCGGCTGCTTCGTGCTTTTGGGAAGTGGCAAGGCACAAAACAGCAACATTTCCCTGCACCAGAACATTTTTGATTACAACGACGCCATCCTGGAAAAAGGTGCGGAGTTTTGGGCAGAGCTTGTGAAAGAACGCCTGGCAAAATAGGAGGGAAATCATGGGAACCATACAGGTCATTACCAGAAAACCAACGGGCAGTAGCCCTTGGGATACAAGTTTTACCCTGCCGGCAGCGAAAACAGCCCGGCATTTTCACGAAAGCATTCCCGGCTATGCTGCTACGCCCCTTGCCGATCTAAAAAATCTGGCTGCCTATCTGCATGTGGCCTCTTTTCATGTCAAAGACGAAAGTTATCGCTTTGGCCTTAATGCCTTTAAGGGGTTGGGGGGAAGCTTCTGCATCGCCAGTTATCTGGCAGAAAAACTGGGGATGGATATCGCCTCATTGACCTTTGCTACTCTGCAGCGTCCGGAGATTCATGAAAAAATCAAAAATCTGTGTTTTGTCACGGCTACCGATGGAAATCACGGCCGGGGCATTGCTTGGACAGCGCATTGCCTGGGGGTAAAAAGTATGGTGTTTATGCCTAAAGGCAGCGCATTGGAACGGCTGCAGAATATCCAGGCTTTGGGAGCGGAAGCTTCTATCACAGAACTAAACTATGATGACACCGTTCGCCATGCGAAACAAGTGGCGGAAAGTCATGGCTGGCCCTTGGTACAAGATACTGCCTGGCCTGGCTATGAAAAAATCCCTACATGGATTATGGAAGGTTACATGACCATGGCACTGGAAGCAGTAGAAAAATTGGAGCAACCGCCCACACATATTTTCCTCCAGGCGGGCGTCGGGGCCATGAGTGGTGCTCTGACTGGATTTTTTGCGGATTATTATAAAGAGCAAAAACCTGTGATCACTATTGTGGAACCGGATCAGGCAGACTGCATTTATCGTACGGCTTTAGCTGATGACGGTGCGCTGCATCCGGTTAACGGCGACTTACATACCATTATGGCGGGCCTTGCCTGTGGCGAACCCTGTACCGTTGGCTGGGAAGAACTCCATGCCCATGCAGAACACTTTGTGTCCATGCCAGATTGGGTAGCAGCTAAAGGCATGCGGGTACTGGGGGCACCTTTAGGAAATGATGCGCGTGTTATTTCCGGGGAAAGCGGTGCTTCTACCATTGGGTTTGCCGTAGAGGTGCTGGAAAATCCTGCCCTTGCTTCAATAAAAGCGGAGCTGGGGCTTACGCCAACATCCCGCATTCTTTGCTTTTCCACAGAAGGGGCAACGGATCAGAAGAATTACCGAAAAGTTGTTTGGGATGGGGCTTTTCCCACTGAGTAAAAAAATAGAGGTACGGTTTAGAGCCGTATCTCTATTTTTTTGCCGATTTGCATACTGCTTGGTGTGACTTTGCAGTCATAGGCGAGGAGTTTCACGCCGTTTTTTTGTGCATCAACCAAAGCGTCCGCAAAGTCTGGATCCGTCCGGCGATTGGGTTCGAAATGATCCACGTTTTCCATCTGGATGCAGAGAAAAATATAGGCGTCATAGCCTTCTTCTTTGGCTTTTACCAGTTCATGGAGATGCTTGGTGCCCCTGAGGGTGGGCGCATCCGGGAAATAGACCACGCCATTTTCTTCTAGCGTAACGCCTTTCACTTCTAAAAAGGCTCTGCGTCCGCTGCGCTCCAGATAAAAATCAAAACGGGATTGATCATAGGTAAATTCCGGACGGATTACCGTAACGCCGGGTATGCCGCCTGCTATCAACCATTCTTTGACCGCAGCATTTGGTGCCTGGGCATCCATATTGATGAGCCGCCCGCCTTTTTGCACCGTGACGAGGTCATAAGCCGTCTTGCGGGCAGGATTGTCACTTTGGGATAAATAGACAGTACAGCCCGGCACCAGCAGCTCTTTGCAGCGTCCCGTATTTTTTACATGAACCCGTTCCAATTTGCCATTTATGCGCACATGGGCAATGAAACGATTGGGACGGCTTTCAAAAACAGATTTAACAATTTTAGGGTATTCCATGATTGCGTATCCTCCTGCATGGTTTTAGTATATCCTATAGCACAGGTAAAGAAAACTGCTTTTTTGTTTCAATTGTACGTTTCCTATGGTAAAATAAAACCATATCTTTAGAGGAAAAGGAAGGATACGAGTATGCGCAGGTATATCCAGGCCACCGTGACCCGAAAAGGGGAGCGGGCTGCCCGGGGAGGCCATCCCTGGGTTTTTGCTGACGAAATCACAGCGCTTTCCGGTACGCCCCAAAACGGAGAGCTGGTGGATGTGGTCAGTGAAAAAGGAAAATATATTGGGACAGGCTGGATCAACGATCGGTCCAAGATTCGTATCCGGATTATTTCTACCAATGCCAACGATCAGTTTGACGAGGCTTTTTACGAACGCCGCTTGCGCTATGCGGTGGACTATCGGAAAACAGTCATGCCCGGCGAAGATTTTACCTGCTGCCGGTTGATTTTTGGAGAAGCTGACGGGTTTCCCGGCTTGACCGTGGACCGCTTTGGAGATGTATTGGTTGCCCAGGTGCTGTCATTGGGGCTGGAACAGAGAAAAGACATGATCTTTTCTCTTCTGCTCAAGATTCTCCGGGAGATGGGGGAACCTATCAAGGGCATCTACGAACGGAATGATGTGAAAATCCGGGAACTGGAAGGCATGGAGGAAAATAAAGGGATTGCCGCAATTCCAGGGAGTACCCTGACCGAGCAGGATTTGAAGCCCGTGATTACGGAAAATGGGCTGCGCTATGAAGTGGATGTGGTCAATGGACAAAAGACAGGGTATTTTTTAGATCAGAAATACAACCGGCTGGCAGTGTCCAGAATTTGCTGCGGCAAGAACGTATTGGATTGTTTTACCCACACCGGTCCATTTGCCTTAAATGCAGCAAAAGGCGGCGCAGCGTCTGTGACGGCCGTGGATATATCTGGAGAGGCCGTGGCACAAGCCCGTGCTAATTTTGCGTTGAACGGGTATGCGGATAAAATTAAAACCGTGGAAGCTAACGTATTTGACTACCTGACGCAGCAGGCAGAAACCCACAAGCATCCCTTTGATTTTATCATTTTGGATCCACCTGCCTTTACCAAAAGCAGTCATACAGTAAAAAATGCGTTTAAAGGCTACAAGGAAATCAATATGAAGGCCATGAAACTCCTGCCCCGGGGCGGGTATCTGGCGACCTGCAGCTGCAGTCATTTTATGAAGAGCGAGTTCTTTGTGACCATGCTCCAGGAAGCTGCCCACGATGCGGCGGTTTCCTTGCGGCAGGTGGAAGCACGGCAGCAGGCTCCGGATCATCCGATTTTATACAATGTTCCGGAAGCCGATTACTTGAAATTCTATATTTTCCAGGTGGTGTGAGCCTGGGGAAGGATGGTGCGCAATGAAAAATAGATTTTTT
The DNA here is from genome assembly GCA_900554515.1 of uncultured Acidaminococcus sp. Lineage (GTDB taxonomy): Bacteria > Bacillota > Negativicutes > Acidaminococcales > Acidaminococcaceae > Acidaminococcus. The sequence continues at coordinate 22,564 of USHN01000008.1, forward strand.
CCGATGTTGGTACTTTCTGCAGTTATTACCCTAGGGGTCGCTTTAGCGCCTAACAGCGCCTTTTCTGCCAGTACGGAAGACAAATACCAGCAAAGCCAGATTATTATGGTGACACGAAAAAATGGGGTGCCCTTTTATGCAGAACCTGGTAAAGACAGCCTGACACTGGGCTTTTACCCCAAAGGAACGATTTTTGTTCCCATCAACCAACAACGGAATACCATTGAAAATAAGGTTTACAATCTGTGCATCCGTTTTGACGGCGCCGTAGGATGGCTCTCCTCCGATGACGTTAGTTTGTCCAGGAAATAAGGGGGAACGCTGATGCATAAGTAGCAGCGATCCCTTCCGGCGGATTTGCAAGAAAAGTCCACGAAGGGAGAGTTGAAGATGACGGAAGAAAGAAAGGAAGATCTGGAGGAAAAACAGGAACACCTGGAAGCACAGGTGGAAAGCAAGCTAATCCGGGCACTGAATCATAAAGACGCCAAAGAAGTGGCGCTGCTAATGGAAGACGCCCATCCTATTGATTTGGCCTATGCGCTGGAAGAAGCCAGTGACAGCAATATCCTGTTTTTAGCCGATCTTTTAACCAATGAACAGATGGCTACTATCATTGAACAGGCCGATGATGAGATCCAGGTACGGATCATGAAGCTGTTCAGTGCCCGTAAATGCCTGGAAATTTTCCAGCATATGTCCAAGGACGATATCGTGGACATTTTGGGAGATATGCCCGCCAATCGGCGAAAAGAAATGGTCAACCTGATGAAACGCAGCGACCAGCAGGTAATTCGTGACTTGCTGCAGTATGATGAGAATACTGCAGGCGGGATCATGACCACCGAGTATATTTCCCTAAAAAGCACCTTGACGGTAAGCCAGGCGCTGGAAAAAGTAAAAGAGATTGCTCCCAAAACGGAAGAAATTAATATCCTCTATGTCACCAACGAGAAAAAACAGCTGGTGGGGACTGTGTCCCTGCGGGAACTCCTGGTAGCTGACAACGGGGATACTCTCCAGGATATTATGGAGGACCATGTCATCAGCGTGGAGGCAGAAGCAGACCAGGAAGACGTAGCCATGCTGGTTTCCAAATATGATCTTCATGCCGTGCCTGTTGTGAATAAACGCAAAGGGATGCTGGGGATTATCACCGTAGACGATATCATCGATGTTATCCAGGAGGAAAACACCGAAGATATTTTGAAAATGGGCGGTGTCAACAAAGAAGAAGATGTGGACAGTGCCGTTTTGGAAAGCGTCCGGATGCGCCTGCCCTGGCTTTTGGTGAATCTGGCAACAGCCTTTTTGGCATCGGCCATTGTGGCACTGTTTGAGGATACCATTTCCCAAGTGGTCGCCCTTGCAGCGGCGATGCCCATTGTGGCCGGCATGGGGGGCAATGCGGGAACGCAGACCCTGGCCGTGGTGGTACGGGGGATTGCTTTAGGGGATATCAAGATTCACGGCGATGGAAAACGCATTTTGCGGGGGATCGCCGTAGGATTTATTGATGGCCTGGTAAATGGTATCGTGGCAGGCACTGCCATTACGATTTTACAGGGTAATAGTATGTTGGGCGTGATTATGTGCGTGGCCATGGTCTGCAATTTGATCATTGCCAGCCTGGTAGGCTTTTTAGTGCCCGTGATATTGAAAGCCCTGGATTTTGACCCGGCGGTGGCTTCCAGTATTTTTATTACTACAGCAACGGATGTGTGCGGTTTCTTTATTTTCCTGGGGCTTGCCACAACCTTTTTACCGTACCTGATCTAAACATCAATCATATACAAAAGAACCGTCCCACATGGTGTGCAGGACGGTTTTCTTGTATGCGAAGTTGTCAGCGCATATTGATAAACTGCAGGTCAATGCCAAAATCCTGGCCTTTTACCAGCTGGATTACAGCCTGTAGGTCATCTTTTTTCGGGCCGGAAACCCGGACCTGGTTATCCTGCTGGGTCGTAACCTTCAGCTTACTGGCTTTAATGGCGGCCGTGATTTTTTTGGCCGTATCTTTGTCTATACCTTGTTTTAATTTCACAGTTTGGCGTACGGTCCCTTTGGCAGCCGGTTCCACTTTCCCTGGTTCCAGGGCCCGGAGGGATAATCCTCTCTTAGCCATGCGCTGGCGCAGCATATCCAGAACGGCGCCCAGCTTGTATTCATCTTCTGCGGCTACTTTTAACCCCTCTTCTGTCTGTTCAATGGAGGCGGTGCTGCCCCGGAAATCATACCGTTGGGAGATTTCCTTGCGGGTTTGGTTCAATGCATTATCCAGTTCCTGCATGTCCAATTGGGAAACAATGTCGAAAGAGCTGTTTTTTGCCATGTTGGTCTCCTTTACTTTACCTTTACATCCACTTCAAACATTCGGTTCCAGGGGAATTCCATAAAATAGGAAGTTCCTTTCAGGGTAGGTTCATCTGCCACATATTGGTGCATCAGCCGGTTGGTGGCGCTTAAGATTTTGTTGTAGTATTTCCCCAAGTCATATTTTAGTTTAAAGTCTTCTTGCTCTATGAGCAGGCTGATGCGGTACCGCACATTGGCTTGGTAGATCCAGTCGTCTAAAAGCCGGGTTTTCAGTAATCTTTCCCGTGCGGCAGGATCCTTTTTCATAGATTCGCTGAGGATGCCCTGACTGAGGGCAAAACCGATACTGTTGTCTGCTGTGTTCCAGCCGGAATAAGCAGTCAGGCCCAGCAGGGCTTTGGCATCGGTAAGTGCCAGCATAAATCCATTGTCCGCACCGTTGGCGTAGGAAATATCCGCCAGTGCCACAGGTTTCTGTTTTTCCCATCCGGCGATAGCACGGGCAAAGGCCCGGTTGTTCTTACTGGGATAGGGAGCGTTGTTGTCAGACGTAGAATCTCTGCCCACGCCATCTTCCGATGTATTGACGGCAAGTACCAAATCTGCCTGGTTAAAATGGTTTGTTTCCTGGGAGCCGCTGGCAATAATCTGGTTGTGTACGGACTGCTCTGCTGTCTCGTCCGAATAGGGAGGCACTGTAGAGCCGCCTGCACCGGGGGCAAAAGTAGTATAAATCTTGGGCGTATCGCCCCGCAATTCATTAATGGCACGGGTAATCAAAAGCATACCGATCTGGTCCACACCCGGCAGGATCTGAAACCGATTCTGGGTGATGCCGCTGCCTACATACTGCAGATGGCGGGCTTCCATATGGGTCTGGGATAAGGGCGCATCATCGTCCTTGCCAAGAGCCAGATAATGAAAGATCCCATTTTGGCACAACCGGATCAGCCGTTTGTTGGTTTGGAAATTCATCAGCCGTCTGGTCCGCCAGTCTTGATAAATCTTGGCAGGAATCTGCGCCAAAAGCCGTTGCCGTTCCACAACTTCATTGTAGGTCAGGGAACCGTTCTGGTCTTCTTTGTCCTGCAGTTGGGAAAGTTTAAAAATGATGGGGCCATAGGTCTGATAATAATCCGGCTCCACTTTCCCAATGCTCTGCTGCGGCGTGCGCATTATAGTGCTGAAAGCGTAAATCTTAAGGCCGGGGTTGTCTTTTTTTAGTTTGACCAGGCGGTTTACTTTGTCTTTCAGGTACTTTTCCAGGTGGTGGTGTCGCCGGGAGGCTACCAGACCTCCATAATTCAGGCTGTCCGTGGATAGAATCGCGGCGTCCGCATGGGGAGCATTCTCCTCCAGCCATTTCCACAGGGCTTCGTTGTCTCCGCTGCCCCGGTGGTCGGACAAATCTTTTACCGGCGGTGTGGTGAGGGGATACCCGGCTGCCTTGGCCGTGTCCGCTGTATATTCCAGGCATACGGGCCGGTTGTCCAGCGGAACATACAAAATCTTGGGGCTTGCTTCTGCACTCCCTGTCAAAAAAGACAGGAGCAGAAAGCTCCCTAGTAATACTTTCTTCAATGGGTGTTGCATGGAACATCTCCTTGCTACATAGATACACAATTTATAATGACCTGTAAATTATACCATTAAAATACCCATCTTGCCAGACTGTTGGGTCAAAGAGATAAGGCAATAAGAGAGGAACCTTCCACGGGCAACAAAAAAATCACCGACTGGTACTCGGTGAAAGGGGTGCAATTCCCCGTGGCCGAATACCAAGCCAGTGATTGATTTGGCTACAGTGTACCAAATGAAAATGATTTAGTCAAGCTGGGAACTGAAAATAAGATTGACGACTCTATAACTTTAAAGGTATAATTAGTACAAATAGGAGGACAGCGACCTTGCACAATATATACTTTTACAAAGACAAGAACGGCAAAGAACCAGTCATTGAATACATGGCAAAACTGGCACGCAAAAAAGATAAAGACAGCCGGATCAAGTTAAACAAGATCAATGATTACATTGAAATGCTGCATTGCTACGGAACACAAGCAGGGGAGCCATATATAAAACATCTTGACGGAGCAATATGGGAGCTTAGACCGCTACGGGATCGAATCCTATTTGTAGGATGGGTAAATGGCAGCTATGTTTTACTTCATCACTTCATGAAGAAAACGCAAAAAACGCCAGCAAGGGAAATAGAAAAGGCAAAGCGGGAAATGGAAGATCTGATAGAAAGGAGCTCAAAGAATGAATAAACTAGAAGCGAAAAAAAGTAATTCTGCCATTGGCAGGAGTTGGGAAGAAGTGAGAAAAGAATTATTTACACCGGAAGAAATAGCAGAAAGCGATCTTAGAGTTTCCTTAATAGGTGAACTCATTAAAGCACGACAGGAAAAGGGGATTACGCAAAAGAAGCTGGAAGAACTGAGCGGGGTAAGGCAGCCCGTCATCGCACGGATGGAAAGCGGCGTTACTAGCCCACAGATAAGGACGTTGTTAAAAGTATTGGCTCCCCTAGGTAAAACGCTTGCCATTGTGCCAATCGGTAATCATTGACCAGCGTAAAGTCAGGGGATTTTTGGATGTATGGTAAAAAAGGGTTCTTTGTCAAAAGCTGAGAAGCACCTTAAATTCATCTATTTCTAGTGGACATGAGGCAATATGCTTCATGTCCATTTTGTATGATAATATGGGGCCTTGTGAGGCAGAATGTCCACAAGCCCCATATTCATTATGGGAATGAATTTAAGCAAGCTAAAATCTGAAAACGAACGGATTTTTGCAAATGTGATATAATGGAAGACATCCGACATGGATTACAAACGCAAGTAGTCAATCCCAGAAGGGATTGCATAAGGAGAACGTAATGAAATTTACCATACATGCCCCTTTTGCCCCGGCGGGGGACCAGCCGGAAGCCATTGATAAGCTGGCTAAAGGTGTGGAAAACGGATTGCATACACAAGTACTGCTGGGGGCCACGGGAACGGGAAAAACCTATACCATTGCCCAGGTGATTCAAAAAGTACAGAAGCCAACCCTGGTGATTGCTCACAATAAAACCCTGGCGGCGCAGCTGTGCAGTGAGTTTAAAGAATTTTTCCCGGAAAACGCAGTGGAATACTTTGTGTCCTATTACGACTATTACCAGCCGGAAGCCTATATCCCGGCTACGGATACGTATATAGAAAAAGATTCTTCTATTAACGATGAAATTGATAAACTGCGCCACTCTGCCACCAGTGCCCTCTTTGAGCGGCGGGACGTGATTGTGGTGGCTTCTGTGTCCTGCATTTATGGCCTGGGTGCTCCTAAGGATTATTATGACAGCGTGCTGAGCCTGCGGGTGGGGCAGCAGGTAGACCGGGACGCTATTTTGGAAAAACTGGTAAAAAATCGCTACAGCCGGAATGATCTGGTGCTGGAGCGGGGCAGTTTCCGAGTCCGGGGGGACGTCATTGAAGTTATTCCCTCCAGCTACGGAGAACACGGGATTCGTATTGAACTCTTTGGGGACGAAGTGGACAGCATCACGGAAATAGATGCCTTAAACGGAGATGTGGTGGATCGCCGCAGCCACGTGGCCATTTTCCCTGCCAGCCATTATGTGACCAGTGACGAAAATATGGAACGGGCCCGGAAAGATATTCGGCAGGAACTAAACGAGCGGTTGAAAGAATTGCATAGCGAGAATAAACTTTTGGAAGCTCAGCGGTTGGAACAACGGACCAATTACGACCTGGAAATGATGCAGGAACTGGGCTATTGCAGCGGCATTGAAAATTATTCTCGGCATCTTACCGGACGCAAACCGGGAGAGCCGCCATTTACCCTGGTGGACTATTTTCCCAAGGATTTCCTGACTGTCATTGATGAAAGTCACGTGACGCTGCCCCAGTTGCGTGCCATGTACGCCGGCGACCGGAGCCGGAAAGAGCAGCTGGTAAAATATGGGTTCCGGCTGCCCTCAGCCCTTGATAACCGGCCCCTTACATTTGACGAATTTCAAAAAGCACGGGGACAGGCGATTTACGTATCTGCCACACCTGGCCCCTACGAAATGGAAACCGAGGACCAGGTGGTAGAGCAGATTATTCGTCCCACAGGGTTGTTAGATCCCGTCATTGAAGTGCGGCCTATTACCGGACAGATTGATGACCTTCTGGGGGAAATTCATAAAATTACCGGGCAAAAAGAACGGGTGCTGGTAACGACTCTTACGAAAAAAATGGCGGAAGACTTAACAGAGTATTTGGCAACCAGCGGTGTACGGGTCCGCTATCTGCATTCGGATATTGCTACCATTGAGCGGGCGGAGATTATTCACGATCTGCGGGCAGGAAAATTTGACGTGCTGGTAGGGATTAACTTGCTGCGGGAAGGGCTGGATATGCCGGAAGTCTCTTTGATTGCCATTTTGGATGCGGATAAAGAAGGCTTTTTGCGCAGTGATACCGCCATGATCCAGACCATAGGACGGGCGGCCCGGAACGAGCATGGACGGGTCATTATGTATGCGGACCGGATTGCCGGATCCATGGAACGGGCTATTAGCGAAACCAATCGGAGACGGCACAAGCAACAAGCGTACAATGAACAGCATGGTATTATACCAAAAACCATCCAGAAAAAAGTGGTGGATCTGATTAAGCTGACCAAAATTGCGGAAGACAATGAAAATGCCGCATACGATAAGAAAAAAGCAAGGAAACTGACCGGAAAATCCCTGGATAAACAGATTAAATCTCTGGAAAAGAAAATGCGGGAAGCCGCCAAGGAACTGGATTTTGAACTGGCTGCAGAGATCCGGGACCAGATCATCCTGCTTAAAGGAGAAAAACGAAAATCATGAGTGAGGACGCAATTGTCATACAAGGGGCGCGGCAGCACAATCTGAAGAATATATCATTAAAAATTCCCCGCAACAAGCTGGTAGTCATTACTGGCTTATCTGGCAGCGGCAAATCGTCTTTGGCCTTTGATACGATTTATGCCGAAGGGCAGCGCCGCTATGTGGAGAGCTTGTCTGCGTACGCCCGGCAATTTTTGGGACAGATGGATAAACCGGACGTAGATTATATCGGAGGATTATCCCCGGCAATTTCCATTGACCAAAAGACCACCAGCCGCAATCCCCGGTCTACTGTGGGAACGGTAACAGAGATTTATGATTACCTGCGGCTGCTCTTTGCACGGATCGGGGTGCCCCACTGTCCTAAATGCGGCAAAGTCATTGAACGGCAAAACCCCCAGCAGATTGCGGATAAGGTGTTGGAACTGCCAGAGGGCACAAAGTTTATGATTCTGGCACCTGTGATCTGGGGGCGGAAAGGGGAACACAAAAACATTTTGGAAAACATCCGCCGCCAAGGTTATATGCGGGTGAAAGTGGATAACCAGCTGTATACGCTGGATGAAGAGATTGTACTGGATAAAAAGAAAAAGCATTTTATTTCTGTGGTGGTGGACCGACTGGTGAGCCGTCCCAACCTGGGCAGCCGTCTCACCGACTCTCTGGAAACTGCCTTGCAATTGGGCAATGGGACTGTGTCCATTGAGGTGATTGGCGGGGCAACGCAGGTCTACAGCGAAAAATTTGCCTGCCCAGACTGCGGCATCAGTCTGCCGGAAATTGAACCCCGGTTATTTTCCTTCAATGCTCCCTATGGGGCTTGTCCTGACTGTATGGGGCTGGGGCAGCATATGGAATTTGATCCGGATCTTATCATCCCGGATAAGAGCAAACCCTTTGACGAAGGGGCCATTGCTGCTGTAAGCTCCAATGTAAAAAGTTATTTTCTTTGCCAACTGGCCAGTGTTTTAAAAAGCCGGGGATTTACCCTGAAAAACTGTTGGAAGGATTTGCCTAAGAAATTCCAGAAGCAACTGCTGGATGGCATCCCTGACGAAGTTTTTACCTTTTCCTACGAAAATCTCATGGGAGAAACCAACGAACACCACACGGTGTTTGAAGGGATTATAGCAGTATTGAAACGGCGTTTAAAGGAAGCTATGAGCGAAAGCCAGCGGCTGGATTATGAGAGCTTTATGACAGCCATTGAATGTACCACATGCCACGGGGCCCGTCTCCGCCCGGAAGTGTTGGGTATCACCGTGGACGGAAAAAATATCCGGGAAGTGTGTGATCTGCCGGTGCGGGAATGTCTGGCGTTTTTTACCAATATCCATTTGTCGGACCGGGATGCTTTTATTGCCCAGCAGATTTTAAAGGAGATCCGGGCCCGGCTGCAATTTTTGAACAATGTGGGATTGGACTACCTGACCTTAAACCGGGCAGCTGCTACGTTATCCGGCGGAGAAGCCCAGCGGATCCGTCTGGCTACACAGATTGGTTCCGGCCTGGTAGGCGTTTTGTACATTTTAGACGAACCCAGTATCGGACTGCACCAGCGGGATAATGACAAACTTTTGGCGACGCTGAAAAATCTCCGGGATATGGGCAATACCCTGCTTGTGGTGGAACACGACGAGGATACCATGCGCACGGCGGACCAGATCATTGATATCGGACCGGGTGCCGGGGAAAATGGCGGCTATGTAGTGGCCCAAGGGACAGCTGAGGAAATCAGCAAAGTCCCGGAGTCTATTACCGGCCAGTATCTTAGCGGTGCCAAATCCATCCCTGTACCGGAAATACGGCGTAAAGGAACCGGGAAATTTCTGACTGTAAAAGGGGCCAGCGCCAATAATTTAAAAAATATTGACGTTAAATTCCCGCTGGGGACTCTGACCGTGGTCACCGGCGTCAGCGGCAGCGGGAAAAGCACACTGGTGAACGATATTTTGTATAAAGCTTTGTCGAAAAAATTGATGGGAAGCCGGGAGCGTCCTTTGGCCCATGAGAAAATCCTGGGCATGCAGAACGTGGACAAGGTGATCAATATTGACCAGAGTCCCATCGGACGCACGCCCCGTTCCAATCCTGCCACCTATACCGGGGTTTTTGATCTTATCCGGCAGCTTTTTGCTACCACCAACGATGCCAAAATGCGGGGATACAAACCGGGCCGGTTTAGCTTTAATGTAAAAGGGGGTCGGTGTGAGGCATGCCACGGGGATGGGATGCTGAAAATTGAAATGAATTTCCTTCCCGATGTATATGTCCCCTGTGAAGTCTGCCACGGATCCCGGTATAATCGGGATACCCTGGAAGTGCGGTACAAAGGAAAAAATATTGCAGACGTACTGGATATGACGGTCAGCGAAGCCTGTCAATATTTCAGCAACCAGCAGCGGATTTTGAAAAAACTGCAGGTGCTGGAAGATGTGGGGCTGGGATATATTCGTCTGGGACAGGCAGCGACCACGTTATCCGGGGGAGAAGCCCAACGGGTTAATCTGGCTACCGAACTTTCCAAGGTCAATACCGGCAAGACGGTGTATATCCTGGATGAGCCCACAACGGGTCTGCACATGGCAGACGTGCATAAACTGCTGGAAGTCTTGCAGCGCCTGGTAGAAGCGGGGAGCACGGTGATTGTCATTGAGCATAATCTGGACGTGATCAAAAGTGCGGACTATTTGATCGACCTGGGCCCTGAAGGCGGCGATCGGGGCGGGACGGTGGTGGCTACCGGCACGCCGGAGAAAGTGGCGAAAAATCCAGCTTCCTATACCGGGCAGTATGTGAAGAAGGTACTGTAGGATCATGAACGAAGCCATCAAGGAAACGCTTCAGGTGCTGCCCAACGCACCTGGCGTGTATATCATGCATGATGCGGCGGGTAAAGTGATCTATGTGGGCAAAGCGATTATCTTAAAAAATCGTGTTCGCAGCTATTTCCGCCGGGCCAGCCAGGCGTCTGCCAAAGTCCGGGCCATCAATGCCCATGTTGCCTCTATTGAGACCATTGTCACGGCCAGTGAAATGGAAGCGCTGATTTTAGAGTGCAACCTGATCAAAAAATATCGCCCCCGTTACAACATAGACCTGAAGGACGATAAGACCTACCCCTATTTAAAAATTACGGTGGGCGAAGCGTATCCCCGCATGGTGCTCACCCGCAGGGTGCTGAAGGACGGCGCCCGCTATTATGGGCCTTTTGCCGATGCAGGGGCCCTGCGGGACACTATGAAATTGATTTACAGCATGTTCCCGCTGCGGCACTGCCGAAATCTGGCGGCACAAAAACGCCCCTGTCTCCAATACCATCTCCACCGCTGTATAGCACCCTGTACCGGTAAGGTAGCGGTGAGCGACTATAAGCAGCTGGTGGACCAGGTATTACTGCTTTTGGACGGCAAGGTGGAGCAGCTGGAAAAAGAACTGAAGAAAAAGATGCTGGAAGCCTCGGAGCAAATGGAATACGAACAGGCCGCACATTACCGGGACTTTCTGCAAAGCTTAGAAAAACTGGCGCAGCAGCAAAAAGCTACTACGGACGGAGGAGACCGGGACGTAGTGGGCTTGTACCAAAATGATTCCGGTGTGAACATGCAGGTGTTTTTCATCCGGGGCGGCAAAATATTGGGCCGGGACAGCTTCTTTCTGGATCAGGAAGTGGGAGAAGAGGCTGGCGAAATCCTGAGCAGTTTTTTGCAGCAGTATTATGGGGAGGACCATCGCCCACCCCGGGAGATTTTGGTCAGCCTTGGCCTTGAGGATAAAGAGCGTATTCTTTTGGAACAATGGATGACACAGCTAACGGATAAACCCGTTCATATCCTTTTGCCACAGCGGGGACTGAAACGGGACCTGGTAAAAATGGCGGAGCAGAACGGACGGAAAAACCTGGAAGAACGGCTCCGCCGGGGGCATGCTGATTTGCGGACAGGCCTGGATGCAGCCGAGGACTTACAAAAAGCCATTGGACTGACTAAGCCCATTGATCGCATGGACTGCTTTGATATTTCCCACAACCAGGGGAGTGAAACCGTGGCGTCTATGGTGGTATTCCGTGATGGATTGCCCAGCAAAAAAGATTACCGCCGATATAAATTAAAATCCACGGAAGGAAAACCTGACGACTTTAAGTCCATGCAGGAAGTGGTGTACCGCCGCTACAAAGATCTGGAAGACCTGCCTACTTTGATTATTATTGACGGAGGAAAAGGGCAGCTCAGCTCTGCCTGCGAGGTCATCCGAGGCCTGGGTATCGGAGCGGAGGACGTGATGGTAGTAGGCCTTGCCAAACGGGAAGAAGAAATCTTCAAAGAGGGGGCTCATACCAGTATTTTACTGGATAAAATGTCCCCGGCCCTGCACCTCATCCAGCATATCCGGGATGAAGCCCACCGCTTTGCTATTACCTATCACCGGAAACGGCTGCGCAAGCATAATATGGTATCCGTGCTGGATCATTTAGAAGGCATGGGGCCCAAACGCCGGGCAAAATTGTGGGAACGCTTTGGCAGCCTGGACGCCATGAAACAGGCAACGATAGAGGAACTGGCCGCAGTCCAGGGCATGAACCGGGTAGTTGCTGAACGTGTTCATACGTTCTTGCAGGGCAATCTTTTGAAGAAAACGGACTTGATTCAATAGGGAACTTTTGGTATACTAACAAAAGTCAATTCAAAATTAATCTAAGGGGAGGCAAAAACGATGAAAAAATATGTTTGCGATGTATGCGGCTATGAATATGATCCTGCAGTGGGAGATCCTGAACACGGTATTGCTCCGGGCACAGCCTTTGAAGATTTGCCGGATGACTGGACCTGCCCTATCTGTGGTGTAGGCAAAGATCAATTCTCTGAAGCATAACCTAAAAGATTCGCCGCCGCACTTTTTGTGGCGGCCTTTTTTATAGAACAGGTAAGGAGATTTTTATGTCGTTAAAAATGATTGCCATGGATATGGATGGGACGCTGCTGGATGGAAAGAAAAATGTTGCCCCGGAAGATTGCGCTGCGGTAAAAAAGGCCATTGCAGCCGGCTTTTATGTCACGCTGGCCACCGGAAGAATGTACCGCAGCGCCCAGCCCTATGCCAAAAAATTGGGAATTACCCATCCGCTGGTGACCTATAATGGGGCGCTTATTAAAGACCCGGTAACTGGAAAAGAGCTGGGGCAGTTTCCTCTGGCGAAGGATATTGCCCAGCGGGTGATAGCACTTTGCCGCCGCAACGGCGTGTATGTCCAGGCCTATGTGCATGACACCTTGTGGTGCTATGAAGATTGTGAAGAGGTCCGGTACTATGCCAAGCTCTCCCGGGTACCTTACGAAGTGAAGGGCGATGCTATGCTACAGCTGCCGGATGATCCCCATAAACTGCTGGTCATGACAGACCGTGTAGGGGAATGGAGAACTAAACTTTTGGCGGCCTTTCCGGAAAAAGTCAAGATCGTCAGCTCGGCCAAAGGCTTTTTGGAAATTACCGCCCCTGGCACCAACAAGTGGCGTGCCTTGCAGCTGCTGGCCCGCCAGGAAAATATAAAAGACGAAGAAATTCTGTGTATGGGAGATTCGGACAATGACCTGGAAATGATCCGCCACTGCGGCTTGGGCGTCGCTATGGGAAATGCGGATACAGCCGTACGGGAAGCATCCAAAGTGGTAACGGCAACCAATGAAAACCATGGGGTATCTCTGCTTCTTAACCAAATCCTCACAAAGCAGATACAAGTTCCTGAGGGCTAAGTGTGGTATAATAAAAAAATCATGGAGAAAAAAATTAACGGGGGCGATGACAATGGGTAGGACCTTATTGATAACCGGAATGAGTGGCGCAGGCAAGACTCAGGTCATGCGCACACTGGAAGATCTGGGATACTTCTGCGTGGATAACCTGCCCCCTATGTTTATTCCCAAATTTATCGAACTTTGTCTCCAAAATAAAAATACCAGTGCGCCCCTGGCTTTGGTGGTGGATATCCGGGGTGGCGAATTCTTTGAGGATTTTGCCAAGGTGCTGGATACCTTAAAACAGCAAAGCATTCCGTTTTCCCTGCTGTTTTTGGATGCAGATGATGCTACGCTGGTGAGGCGCTACAAAGAGACCCGCCGGCGGCATCCTCTGGCTGGACCACAAGGCCTTAGCGCAGACATTGCCCGGGAACGGGAGATTTTGAGCCCGGTGCGGTGCCGCGCCACCACGCTGATTGATACGTCCAAGACTACTACTAAGGAGCTGCGGCAGAAAATCATCCACCTCTACGGCAAAGGCGGCGTTCTACCCCCAATGAATATTGTGGTGGAAAGCTTTGGGTTTAAATACGGGACACCGTTAGACTGCGATATGATGTTTGATGTGCGGTTTTTGCCCAATCCATTTTATGTCCCAGAGCTGAAAAATCTCTGCGGCAACGATGAACCCGTGATCAAGTATATTGAAAAGCAGCCTGTGACCCAGGAATTTCTCAAACGGTTCTTTTCCCTGGTGGAATTTCTCCTGCCCCAATACGTGGAAGAGGGCAAAAGTTCCCTATTAATCGGCGTGGGATGCACAGGCGGACGCCACCGCAGCGTGTATGTGGCCAACGTTCTGGGGGACTTTATCAAAAAGCAAGGGTACGGGGCCCAGGTCCTGCATCGGGATCTGATTAAAAAATAATAGGAGCGGTTGCATATGAAATGGATAAAGTGGTTGTACCCGGGCCTGAATCTGAAGCGATGGCTGTTTTTATTCGCCCTCGGAACGATTCTCGCCTGCGTAGGGGTCACTTTAATCTTTAATTATCAGTTTGTGGGGCTGATCGAGTCCCTTGTGTTTACCTTCGTAAATTTTGTGGGCGGGGAATTTTACCAATCCACCATCATCACTATGGGCTTTGGCTGTGTGGTGGCCGGGATTGTTTTCATGTTTATGGGAGCTGCCCACGTGGTAAAAACGGTGATTCACGCCGTAATGCCAGGGGAAAAGGAATCACTGCGGGAGCTGATCTTCAGCCAGCAGAAATTGCACAATGGGCCCAAAGTCGTGGTTATTGGCGGCGGGACTGGGTTGTCGGTTCTTTTGCGGGGAATCAAGCTCATCACCAACAATACTACTGCTGTGGTTACCGCTGCGGACAATGGAGGCTCTTCCGGCCGTTTACGGAAAGAACTGGGCATTATTCCTCCCGGGGATATGCGTAACTGCCTGGTAGCCCTGTCCGATACGGAACCTTTGATGGAAAAAGCCCTGCAGTACCGGTTCCAGGACAACAGCACCCTGAACGGTCATAACCTGGGGAACCTTTTTATTGCAGCCATGAGCAGCGTGGAAGGCGGAGATATGGAAGCGGGAATTGCCGCAGCCTGTGAAATCTTAAAAGTGCGGGGGCATGTATGGCCCAATACCACAGAAAATATCCAGCTGAAAGCTATCATGGACGACGGCAGCACGGTGATCGGGGAAACATCCATTACTGACAGTCCTCGTAAGATTACCAGGCTCTTAACGGAACCGGAATCGCCTAAGGCGTCCCAGCGGGCAGTGGACGCCATTTTAAAAGCGGATGCCATTATCCTGGGTCCGGGTAGCCTGTATACCAGTGTGCTGGCCAGCCTGGTCGTACCCGGCATCCGGGATGCAGTGGTAAAATCCAAAGCCGTAAAAATTTACGTCTGCAACGTGATGACCCAGCCCGGAGAAACTGACGGCTACGGCGCCTATGAACATGTACAGGCCATTATCAAGCATATGGGCTGCCAGTGCCTGGACTATGTGGTGGTGAATGAGCAGCAGGCCAGCCCGGAACAGATTGCCAACTATAAACAAAAAGGATCCATGCCGGTGACACCGGACGTAGAAAAAATTGAACAGCTGGGCATTGACTGTGTACCCGCCAAACTGCTGAATGACAGTGACCTGGTACGGCATAATCCGTTGAAACTGGCCAAAACCATCATTGCCCTGATCTACCGACTGAAATTGTTTGGCAAGGGGATTCGCTTCTTTGATTATTTCTTTGCCCGGCAGACCATGCAGGACCTTCATAAAAACGCTAAAAAGCAGCAACAGGAGCACGGGTGATATGTCCTTTTCCAGTGATGTAAAAAATGAGATCGCCCGCCTGGAAGGGGAAAACCGGGGAAGTGAAAAGGCGGAATTGTTTGGTCTTTTGCGGATCAGCGGGTCTGTATCCCTCTCTGGCCGCAAAGTGGGGATTCACTTTACCACAGAAAATGCGGCACTTGCCAGGCGGGTGCTGCGGCTTCTGAAAAATAATTTTCCTGTCCAGACGGAAGTGATTGTGACCCGGAGTACCCGGCTTAAGAAAAACAATCGTTACCAGGTCCACGTGCTTCCCAGCGATGAAGCAAGGACAGCTTTGCGGCATCTCCATTTGCTGACGCCTTTGGAGGCGGCGGGGAAACTGTTGCTGAAAACCGAGCGGGAGAAACGGTCTTTTCTCCGAGGCGTGTTCCTTGCGGGGGGCTCTGTAAATAAGCCGCTTAGCGACTACCATCTGGAACTGATCTGTGACAGCCTGGACTTGGCGCAATTTGTCCAAAAGATTATGAAGGGATTTGGCCTGCCAACCCGGATTGTGGACCGCAAAAATTCTTATATTGCGTATCTCAAAGAAGGAAACGCCATAGGGGAGTTTCTCCAGCTGATCGGTGCCCATACCGCCTACCTGGAGTTTGAAAATGTGCGGGTGCTGAAAGATATGCGCAATAAAGTAAACCGCCAGGTAAACTGTGAAACTGCCAATTTGAATAAAGTCGTCCGAACGGCTATGCGCCAGATTGAAGCCATTGACCTGATTGAAAAGGAACATGGCCTGAGTACCTTGCCAGAAACCCTGCAAGAAGCTGCCAGATTGCGGAAGCAACATCGGGATTTGTCCGTGGGGGAATTGGCGGCCCTGACAGAAGATCATGTGGGCAAAAGCGGATTTAACCACCGCCTGAAAAACTTGGAAGCGCTGGCGGAAAAAATAAGGGGAGAGCATTCATGAAAAAAATTGTACTGCTGCTGGCCGTACTGGCAGTATTGGGGGGCCTGGGATGGAAAGGCATGCAGCATGTGCAGCAGGACTTTCCCCGCTTCTGTGAGGAAACGGTGCCCATTTTTGCCTACCATCGGGTGGAACCGGGCCGGGAAGATCGGTATACCCTTTCGCCCGCACAGTTTGATGCCCAGATGAAATACCTGAAGGAACAAGGCTGGACATCTATCTCCGTAGAAGACTATGCCAAAGGCCGGAAAGAGGGACGCACGTTCCACAAACAATGCATACTGCTGTTTGACGATGGGTATTTGGACAACCTGACCTATGCGGCGCCGATTATGAAAAAATATGGCTTTACCGGCAATACCTTTGTGGCCGTGAAATTTGAAGGCTGGCCGGGGTATCTGGACTGGTACCAATCCCATGCCCTTTTGCAGTACGGCTGGAAGCTGGGATCCCATACGTATAACCACGAGCCCCTTACGACCCTTAGTAAAGAACAGGTGGATTACGAGCTTGCCCGCAGTATGGAGCATATGAAAGGGATCTACAATCCTGAGCATGGCATGGCCTTTTCCTATCCCAACGGGGAAAGCAATGCGGCCATCGCCCAGCAGGTCCAAAAAGCAGGGTATTGTGCTGCCATTTCCGGCAATCTGGGCGTCAATACGACGGCTACGCCCCTATGGCAGCTACGGCGGGTGAACGTATTCCGCCAGCATCCGGAAAATCTGGAGTGCTTCAAAAAAGAGTGGCAGCACGCCCAGATTTTAAGTTATATTGCCACTACGGGCATTGATACGGACTGGCTGCTGCAAAAAGCCAAGTGGCTCAAGCATGCGGCAAGGTTGTAAAAAAGTTGGGGAAATACTTGCGTTATACCGGGAAACAATATAAAATAAGCATAAGATTATGAAGGGGGAACCATGCTATGCTGAAAAGAATTAAAACCGTGAACAAAGAAATGCTGAAGAAAACCCTGAGAACCGGTGGCTGCGGAGAATGCCCCGCATCCTGTCAATCTGCCTGCAAAACTTCCTGCACGGTAGGCAATCAGGTTTGCGAAAAAGCATAGTTTTTGTGTGCGAACGAAGCTCCCTGCGCCCGTAGGGAGCTATTTTCTTTTATAAATTGGAAACTCCAAGAAGGGCGGACACTAAGTTGGCTGAAAATACTACCTTGATTCATAGAATGCATTTGGATGATAACTATGTGGTACTGGATGTGAACAGCGGGGCTGTGCATATCGTGGACCCTATGATTTATGATTTGCTTAGCGTTTACGACGGGAAAAATGCCGAGGAGACAAAAAAGCATTTTGCCGGGAAATACGCGGAAGAAAAACTGACAGAAGCCCTGGGAGAACTGCAGCTTCTGCAGCGGCAGCGGCTGTTGTTTTCTCCGGAATTTCCGGTGCCCGATACCTTTGCCTTTGAACCCGTGCTGAAATCTCTGTGCCTTTTGGTGGCCCACGATTGTAATTTGCGCTGCGGGTACTGTTTTGCCGATACCGGGGATTTTGGAGGCGGGCGCCTCTTAATGACAAAAGAAGTGGCAAAAAAAGCCGTGGAATTTGCCATCACCGGCAGCAAGAAGCGCCATAATCTGGAACTGGATCTTTTCGGCGGGGAACCGCTGATGAATATGCCCGTAGTGAAATACATTGTGGAGTACGTGCGCAAACGGGAAAAAGAAACCGGGAAGGCCATTAAACTCACCTTGACCACCAATGGAACGTTGCTGACTGATGAAATCGTCAAGTTCCTCAATGACAACCAGGTCATGCTGGTCCTGTCCCTGGACGGCAGCAAAAAGACCCACGACAGGATGCGCCCCTATCCCGGACATCTGGGAAGCTATGATGCGGCAGTAAAAGGGTTTAAAAAGCTGATTACCTCCCGCCATGGCAGAAACTATTATCTGCGGGGCACCTATACCCATTACAATCCCCATTTTGCCCAGGATGTACTGGCGATGCTGGACGTGGGCAGTGAGATTTCCATGGAACCCGTAGTGGGGACGACGGAACCCTGGGTACTCACGGAAGAAGACTGGCCTATTTTGGATAAAGAATACGAAAAACTGGCGCGGGCGTATCTGGCCAAAAAACGGGCAGGGGAGGCTTTTGACTTTTTCCATTTCAACGTAGCGCTGGATAACGGTCCCTGTGTGGCCAAGCGCCTGGCAGGCTGCGGCGCAGGGCACGAATATTACTGCATTACTGCCGATGGGGATATTTACCCCTGCCATCAGTTTGTGGGCCGGGAACGCTATAAAATGGGAACCCTGGATACCGGAATTGAAAAGAAAGAGATGGTGCAGGAATTCCGGCAGATGCACGTGATGAAAAAAGAAGAGTGCCGTACATGCTGGGCACGCTTTTTCTGCAGCGGCGGCTGCCATGCCAATGCGGATCTGGTCAATGGCACGATTGCAAAACCCTATGCCTACGGCTGCAAGATCCAGCGGAAACGCCTGGAAATGGCCATTATTCTTCAGGCCCTGCTTACCGAAGATGTCAAAGAAGGCGGAGCGGATCATCGTCCGGTGATTGATAACTTCAAATTCCAAAAAGAAAGCGCTTCGTGAAATAATGCGAACTGGTGCATCCCCAAAATCCACACCCCATATGGGATTTTATACCCATATGGGGTAATGTTTCACGTGAAACATTTTAAAAAGTGGAAAGAAATTTTAAAAAGGCATTGACAAAGCATTTGTGATTTGCTAATATATAAAAGCTGTCGATGACAGCACGAACCTTGAAAACTAAATATTGTTGACAGATGTGCGGGTCAGGTCACTTTGTGACCGACCATGTCACCTGGAGACAACCAGGTAAAAAATCACAACAGTTTTAAA
>USHN01000009.1 GCA_900554515.1 uncultured Acidaminococcus sp.
AATACAGGAATTGTTACTGGGGGTGCGGTGTACCAGGAGACCCGGGTAAAGCAGGACGGCAATTATATTAAGGCTGCCAATACCGCAGGAGAAAATATCACCGCCCTGGATCGGCAGACAAAGCAGAATGCAGACGATATCACGAGTATCAATAACCAGGTGACCAACATGGGCTCCTCCATTAATAAACTAGGTACTCGGATTAATCGGGTAGGGGCTGGAGCAGCAGCTTTGGCGGCCCTGCATCCCCAGGATTTTGACCCGGATGACAAGTGGGATTTTGCCGCCGGCTATGGAAATTATAAAGATAGCCATGCTGTAGCCATTGGGGCTTTTTATCGACCTACAGAAGATGTGCTCTTTTCCGTAGGAGGCAGTTTTGACGGCGGGGAAAATCTGGTGAACGCTGGCGTTACCTTCAAACTAGGGCAGCATAATAACGTAGGCCGTTCCAAAGTCGCCATGGCAAAAGAAATCCTGCAATTGAAACAGCAGAATCAGTCTATGCAAAAAGAATTGGATGACATTAAAACTATGCTGCGCACAGGACATCCTGTGACACTCTCTGACGTGAACTTCCCTGATGTGCCAAAAGGGCATTGGGCCTATGGGTATGTGAAATACCTGGCTGACCGTGGATACGTAATCGGATATCCAGATGGCCTATTCAAAGGCGACAGAACAATGACACGGTATGAATATGCCGCTGTCATCTATCGAGCCCTGCAAAAAGGTGCACCTGTAGATGCGGACATGGGGCGGTCTCTAGGAGAATTTGGGCCAGAAATTGAGAAAGTAGCAACAGCCGATCGCTTCCGTGTTGACCGGATCTCCGGCAAGGATACAGACCGGCATAAAGTAGAACGGGTGCGAGTTAACGACAAAGATAAGAGCGACGTTCTGCGGGACGTCTATGGATCAAAAATAGAAAAAGTATAAAGTAATATGGATGCCTGGAGACATGAAAAATTTTTAAAACCCTCTTGACGATTTGCCCATTGTATTCTATAATGGTGCTTGTGTTCGGGGCGTGGCGCAGTTTGGTAGCGCGCTTCCTTGGGGTGGAAGAGGTCGTGAGTTCGAATCTCGCCGCTCCGACCATTTTCTTGAAACGGAACGCCGCAAAGCTTGCTTTGTGGCGTTTTTTCATGCCAAAAATGCTATAATACCAAGGGATATCATCTGGGGAAACCAGGTATGGGAGGAATAAACAGCATGACTGAGCTGGAAGAAAAAATCCAAAAGAGAAGGACTTTTGCCATTATTTCCCATCCGGATGCTGGTAAAACCACGCTGACGGAAAAACTATTACTCTACGGAGGCGCTATCCACCTGGCAGGCTCTGTCAAAGCACGGAAAGCCAACCGTCATGCAGTGAGCGACTGGATGGAAATCGAAAAACAAAGAGGAATCTCTGTTACGAGTTCTGTACTGCAATTTGATTACGAAGGCTACCGGGTGAATATCCTGGATACGCCAGGGCACCAGGACTTTAGTGAGGATACGTACCGGACACTGATTGCCGCCGACAGCGCTGTAATGCTGATTGATGCTGCCAAAGGGGTGGAGCCGCAGACGAAAAAACTCTTTTGGGTTTGTCACCGGCGGAAGCTGCCGATTTTTACATTTGTAAATAAATTAGACCGTTATGGCCGGGCACCTATGGATCTAATGGACGAAATTGAAAAGGTGCTGCATATCAATGCCTATCCCATCAACTGGCCCATCGGGGTGGACGGCCACTATATCGGAGTTTACGACCGGTTTAAGGATCAGGTGGAACTGTTTGATAACGACAGCAGTCATGGTTCCAAAATCCTAAAAAGTACCACGGGAAGCTTGGAAGATCCTCTGATCCGGGAAGCCATTGGAGAAGAGAACCTGACGCATCTAAAAGAAGATATTGAACTGCTGGATCTTGCCGGGGACGAATTTGACCTAGAACGGATGCTGCGGGGGGAATTGACACCGATGTTCTTTGGGTCTGCTATGACCAATTTCGGAGTACGCAGCTTTCTGGAAAAATTTCTGGAACTGTCTCCGCAGCCACAGCCCCGCAAACTAAAGGACGGAACGTTGGTTCATCCTGAGGACACGGATTTTTCTGCGTTTATTTTTAAAATCCAGGCCAACATGAACCCGGCACATCGGGACCGGATTTCCTTTATGCGGATTTGCTCCGGCGTTTTTGAAAAGGGTATGACGGTGTGGCACGTGCAGGGGAATAAACCGGTAAAATTGGCTCAGCCCCAACAGTTTATGGCCCAAGAACGCACCAGTGTGGAGAAAGCCTATCCGGGAGATATTATCGGGGTATTTGATCCAGGAATTTTCACCATCGGCGATACGCTGTGCAATCAAAAACCGGCCATCCAGTTCGAAGATTTTCCTATTTTCCCACCGGAAATTTTTGCCAAGGTACAGCCCAAGGATTCTATGAAACGGAAACAGTTTGAAAAAGGAATTATTCAACTGGCCCAAGAGGGTGCCATCCAGGTATTTAAACAAAAACATATTGGGATGGAAAGTTTTGTAGTAGGCGTAGTCGGGCAATTACAGCTGGAAGTGCTGGAATATCGACTGCTGAACGAATACAATGCCAAATTATTGATGGATACGCTTCCATATACGGTGGCACGGTGGGTGTATGCCGAGAATGCGGAAGCAATCCGGAATATGAAGGGCTTGGACAACAGTATGCTGGTCTATGACGGACAAAGCCGCCCGGTAATTTTGGTAGCCAATGAGTGGAATTTAAACTGGATCTTGGAACGCAACCCGGGTATCCATTTTACCGAAGTGCCTTCGGAAGCCAGAGCAATTTAAAGGAGGCGTCCCATGATTGCGGCGCAAAAACCGGTTATGAATATTCTGGGGGTGCCTGTGACTCCCTTTACGATGAAAGAAGCAGTGTCTTGGGTGATGATGCGCACCGAGCAAAAAGAAATCACACAGGTGGTCACAGCCAATGCTGAAATTATTATGCTGTGCCAAAAGAGTCCGGACTACCAAAAACTGCTTCAGAAAGTGGAACTGGTACTGCCAGATGGCGCAGGTGCTGTTTGGGCTGGCCGAAAACTGGGCTACCAGGTACCAGAGCGGGTGGCGGGCTATGACCTTTTCTTACAGCTTCTCCAATATAGTGCCCAACGTGGTACAAAACTTTTCTTTTTCGGAGCCTCTCCTGGTATCGGAGAGGCGGCCAAGGCTAAAGCGGAAGCAATGTATCCCGGCGTTAAAATCGTGGGAATCCGTAACGGATACTTCCGGGAAGAAGAAGAAAAAGCTATTGTGCAGCAAATAAACGACAGCGGGGCACAGGTGCTTTTTACCGCACTGGGTGCGCCCAAACAGGAATTTTGGCTGCATAAATACAGAGACGCCCTGGTGCCTCCGCTGCGCATTGGATTAGGCGGCAGTTTTGATGTGCTGGCTGGTAAAGTGCAGCGGGCACCGCAGTGGATGCAGAAGGCTTCCCTGGAATGGCTGTATCGGCTTTACAAACAGCCCAGCAGGATAGGACGAATGATGGCTATTCCCCGTTTTATGCTGAAGGTACTGTTGGCGAGAAATTCGTGATTTTTACCCTCTTTTTTTGGACAAAGACAGGCAGATAAGGTATAATCAAATGATGGTGGAGGTGAAGGTGTGACAAAATACACAATCGTAAAGGATGGATATCCCTTAATAGGCAGTACACTTTTCATCACATTACTGGTTTATGCCTTGGCCGGTCCGGTGTATGCCGTGATTCCCTTTGTGCTGGCCTGTTATTTTATGTTTTTCTTTCGGGACCGGGTGCAGGATATGCCACAGGACCCCAGTCTTTTGTATTCACCGGCTGATGCTACCGTGGTCAGCGTGGAGGATTTCTATGATAAAGAGTTCCTTAACGAACCGGCTGTCAAGGTGACCATGTTTCTGTCTATCTTTAATATTCATACCAATCGAATCCCTATGGCAGGGACTATTAAATACATGCGGTATACGTCCGGGGGCTATGAACCGGCCTATAAGGAGTCAGCACCTATTCGCAACGAGCGGATGGCTGTGGGCATTGATAACGGTAAAAACCGGATTTTGGTTATTGTGATTGCGGGAATCCTGGCACGAAGAATTGTTTCCTGGATCAGCCTGGGCAATAACGTGCGCCAGGGAGACCGGTATGGCATGATCAAGTTTGGTTCCTGTGCAGAACTCGTCATGCCACGGAACGTGGAAATCCTGGTACACAAGGGAGATAAAGTAAAAGGCGGCATAACGCCCATTGGGAGGCAAAGCGTACAATGAATAAACGTATCGTTCCAAACAGTATCAGCGGCCTTAGCCAGCTATTTGGGCTTATGTCTATTTTCCTGTCCATGAAACAAGAATTTTTCTGGGCGCCGCTCTTTATCATTTTTGCTATCCTTGCAGATTCCTGTGACGGGCGCGCTGCCCGGGCTCTTGGCGTAAGCGGACCGTTTGGGGTGGAGATGGACAGCTTGTGCGATGTATGTTCTTTTGGCATGGCACCGGCAGTTTTGATTTACTGCTACAGTTTGTCTGCTTATGGGATTTGGGGACAGATTATTGTCGGACTTTTTGCTTTTGGGGCTGCTATGCGCCTGGCCCGTTTTAATGTAAATGTCAGCGCTATTCATGGCTATTTTGAAGGTATGCCGGCACCGGCCGGAGCCTGCGTAATGGCTACGTTTGTGCTGGGGGGAATGCAGGTGAGCCCGTTTTTGGCAGCCCTCTTGACGCTTTTGGTGGCAAAGCTGATGTACAGCGAAGTCCGCTATCCTGATTTTAAGGGCCACGGCAATCCTTTGTTCCGTATCCCGGTAGTACTTGCCTTTATTTTAGGGGCACTGGTGCTTTGGTACCAGCCAGGAGCTTGGCCATTTGTGATTATGTTTACCTATACAATGTGCGGTGTTCTCAATGCTGTGTATGTGAAATTTACTGGTAGACAAGCAGTGTTTAAATAGAAAGAGGAGGATCGGGATTTATGAGTACCTACTTTGATCTGATCATGATTCCTCTCCAGATCCTCATGGTATTCTTTACCATTTATTATTTTTGTATTTCCCTTTTTGGGATTTTGCCTCGAAAAAAAGAAAATAAAATCCTAACGCCGGAAACTACTTTTGCGGTGATTGTAGCTGCCCATAACGAGGAACGGGTGGTAGGGGAGCTGGTGAATAACCTGAAACGGCTCCGTTACCCCGATGAGCTGTACGATATTTTCGTGATTGCGGATAATTGCACGGACCAGACGGCAGCCATTGCCCGGAAAGAGGGCGCAACCGTATATGAACGAACCAATACGGATCCCCAGGAGCAAGGGAAAGGATTTGCACTGGCGTGGATGTTCAAAAATTTATTTGCATTACCCAGACAGTATGATGCGGTGTGCATTTTTGACGCAGATAACCTGGTGCATCTGGATTTTCTAAAAGAAATGAACAACCGGTTCTGCAAAGGGGAAAAATTGATCCAGGGGTATCTGGATTCCAAAAACCCCAATGACAGCTGGGTCAGCGGGACCTTTTCCTTGAACTTCTGGATTGTTAACCACGTGTGGCACTTGGCAAAATATACAATTGGCCTGTCTTCTGTTTTTGGGGGGACGGGCATGTGTATCGCCACAGATATCCTGAAAAAATACGGCTGGCGGGCTACCTGTCTGACCGAGGATATGGAATTTACTATGCAGTGCCTCTTAGAAGGCATTCCCACCACTTGGTGCCAGGATGCTATCGTATATGACGAGAAGGTGATTACTTTTAAGCAGTCCTGGAAGCAGCGGAAACGCTGGGCCCAGGGGCATTTTGATGTGGCAGAGCGTTATTTGTTCAAATTACTGAAGGAAGGTATCAAACGGCGGGATATTGTGATCCTGGACGGCGTAATTGATTTGTTTCAGCCCTATTTCTTGCTGCTGTCCACACTCTTTTTGTTATGCAGCACCATTTATTCCTATGTACCCTTTTATACCAACGTACTTTATGCACTATTGCCCTATTCGGTGTGGCAGGTTATCGGCGTGGCCCAGTATGTGATTCCGGCGATTATCCTCTTTAAGATTCACGCAGCTCCCAAATCCTGGCTGTGTACCATTGTGTATCCGGTGTTTGTCTGGAGCTGGGTGCCCATTACCTTTGCCGGATATCTTCACCGCCATGAACATGTGTGGAGCCATACTCTTCACGTACGCAATATCAATTACAGTGACGTGCTGGTACCGGAAAATGCTGAAATGGGCCCCAAACAGATTGTATTTCCCAAGAATAAGCAGCAATAATTTTTTATGTATTTGAAGCCGGTAAAAGTTGAGAAATTTGCACTTTTGCCGGCATTAGAGTATAATACAAAGTACCAATTTACTTCTGGGGGTGTACCGGTTTCGACGGGGGTAGATGTGGTGTGACAAGCGAGCTGGGATCCCGCCAACCCCATTAAACGGTGGAAACGCGTTATAAACGCAGACGATTCTTACGCTTTAGCAGCTTAAATGCTAACGTCCTTCTTCTCCCTTCCTGCAGGAGGGGAATGGACGACACTTGCAGGATACTTTAGTACCATCTCCCGGGGGTGCTAAGGGAATTCCACGGGATAGGGCGTTCTGTAGCCCGCCGATAGGCAACAGGGCCCCGAAATAGAGTATGTCGGCTGCGCTCGGAGAAAGTTGCATTGCAATGCTTTCGGACAGGGGTTCGACTCCCCTCATCTCCACCAAATTTTTAATTGGCTCTATTACACAAAAGAACCGCAACAGCGTTTATGAGGTGTGCTGCTGCGGTTTTCTTGTATGGAAAATAGCATAAAACTGCAGGCTAGAGATTGAAGAAAGCAGGGGGAGCATGAAAATAGAGCGTTTGGATCATCTTGTCATAACGACACAAAATTTAAAAGACTGTTTACATTTTTACCGGGATATCCTGGGGATGAAAGTAGTAGAACAGGGCGGACGCTATGCCTTGCGTTTCGGAGAGCAGAAATTTAACATCCACCAGAAAAAGGCAGAATTTTTACCAGCTGCAGCTAATCCTACCTACGGCAGTTTGGACCTTTGCCTTGTGGTAGCAGAAATGATAGAAGATGTCAAAAAAGAAGTGGAACTAAAGGGCGGTCCCGTAGAATTAGGACCTGTAGTTCGCCATGGGGCGCTAGGAGAGATGAAGAGCCTGTATCTCAGGGATCCTGACGGAAATCTGGTAGAGTTGTGCCCCTATGAAAAATAATTGGGTTTTCCAATGATTTTTGCTATAATAAAGCGTACGGATCATTGTAAGGGATGAGCCGTCCTTTGAACCTGCAAACAAAGGAGACGGGGACCCATGTATTATTTGATTAAAAACCGACTGACAGAAGTGCCCATGAGTGAATGCTTTGGACAAAAGGACCAGTATGTGGCTGTCATCACTTCCCGGGAGTGGATGAAGAACAAAGAACTCTTCGACCTAGGAATTGATTTAGAGCTGGAAGCTGTGGGCATCCGTATTACCAAAGCAGAAGTGAACTACGACTCATTAACAGGGACATTTTATATTCCCAGCCGGCGAAATTTCAGTCAAGCCGATGTATTTGCTTTTGCCCTGGATGAAAAAGGGATCGTCTTTATCGACAACGAAAGCAAGGCGGGGCATATTATCAAGAAAATTCGGCAAAAGCGTTGGCGTTTTCCTAGTCTGGAACGATTTTTGTATGATTTTCTGGAGCAGATTATTGAGGGTGACCGAGAGCTTTTGGAGCATTACGAAAAAAGCTGGATGACCTGGCTGCGGCGATTATTGCAGATAAATCCGACGGACCGGACGATGGAATGGGCGAACTGAGCAACGGCCTTCGCAAACTGCGGATTCATTATGAACAGCTTCTGGATTTGGCTCAGGAACTGGAACAAAACGATAATCATTTTTTTAAGCCAGATAATCTTCGATATTTTCGCCTGTTTGCTAACCAGATTGAGCGTCTGCGGGATATGACGGTAGCTGTTAATGACCATATTCAGCAGGTACGGGATATATACACAGCGCATTTGGATATCAAACAGAATCGGATTATGACTATTCTGACCATTGTGACCACAATTCTATTAGGGAGCCTGCTTATCCTTAAAAAGAAAAAATGGATGTGAGTCGCTTTGGCGGCTCTTTTCTTTTTGGTTATAAACACAATTTAACATAATATATATTATAGGACGTAAAAAATAAGTCAAAGATAGGAGCAGCGAATCGTATTCACTGCTCCTATTACTTTATAGCTTTTCAATTTTTGCAGCTGGCACGTTGAACTTTAACGAGGTTCAACCAATAATTTAATTGCGGTGCGTTCTTCACCATCAATAGTGATATCAATAAATGCTGGGACGCATACCAGATCCATGCCATGAGGGGCTACAAATCCTCGAGCAATGGCAACTGCTTTAACTGCTTGATTCAGAGCGCCGGCACCAATAGCCTGAATTTCTGCTTTACCATTTTCTCTTAAAACGCCTGCTAATGCACCTGCTACAGAATTCGGATTAGATTTTGTCGAAACTTTTAGTACATCCATTTTTGTTCCCCCTTATGGTCTTTTAGATAGCGTTCAGGAAAGAAGCTCCGCACCAGATCCCATGTGACTAGTATCAATATTCCTAAAAAAGACATTTTCACATTGGATAGTTGCATTATAGCACAGTTTTAAAACTTTTGTTACTAAAATTTCTAGTAAAATGGTATTTTTTATGAGTTTTTAATAGTTTTCCGCTGGAGTAAGTACAAAAGGAGCGCTGACAGCGTCTTAGAATCAAAAATGTCCCCTGTGAGAGTCATTTTTTCTACTTCATTTTCCGGGAGTGTTACCACATTAAGAAATTCGTCAGGATCCGGATGTTGTTTTCCTATTGTCAAGCCTTTTGCCAAATACAGATGAATGGTTTCGTTTGTAAACCCAGGTGTGGTAACAATACTTGTCAACGGTATCCATTGGGATGCGGTAAATCCGGTTTCTTCGGATAGCTCCCGCTTGGCACAGGTGAGGGGGTCCTCCCCTTTTTCCAATTTTCCGGCTGGAATTTCGTAGAGTACGGACCCTGTGGCGTACCGGTACTGCTTTACAAAAACCATTTTCCCGTCTTCAGTTACGGGCAGGATTCCTACGGCACCCTGATGTTTTATGCACTCCCTTGTGGATTCCCGTCCATTAGGGAGCTTTACTTTGTCCACATACAAGTTAAGTAAATGTCCATTAAAAGCAAGTTCACTGGAGAGTTGCTGCTCATCCAGCTTAGGATCATGTAAGATTTTCATGCTGATGATACTCCTTTTGTTTGAACGCTTTGGCCATCATAAGCATTTCTCTGGCGCTTTTCTCTACCGATGCTGAAGTATTGGTTCCTCCGGTCATCCGCATGATTTCTCGTACGCGCCCTTCCTCCTCCAGCGGTTTGATCCTGGTCAGCGTGGTTTCGTTTTCTGTCTGTTTTTGAATAAATAAATGATGGTCTGCAAAGCTGGCAATTTGGGCTAAATGGGTGATACACAGTACCTGATGCTGTTCTGCTATCAAGGCCATCTTTTCGCCCATTTTCTGCGCTGTAACGCCGCCGACACCGGTATCAATCTCGTCAAAGATCATGGTAGAAACGCCGCAATTTTGCAAGGTAGCCGTTTTTAACGCCAGGGCAAAGCGGGATAATTCCCCGCCAGAAGCGATCTTACCTAAAGGCTTCATGGTCATACCGGCGTTAGCTGAAAATAAAAACACCCCTTCGTCCTGTCCATTGCTACCGCATTGGGATAAACGGTTCAAACGGATTTCTACTTTGCCTTGGGGCATAGCTAAATCCCTGATATGGGGTAATAGTGCCTTGCACAAAGTCCGTGCTGCTTTCTCACGCGCCTGGGACAGTTTGTTAGCCTGTTCCTGCATCTCTTTCCTGCAAAGGACTTCCTTTTTACGGCTTTTTTCAATAGTGCTTTCTAAGGAAAGCAATGCCTGGTATTCTTTCTTCATTTTTTCCTGCGTTTCCAGGACATTTTCCAACGTCCCGCCGTATTTCTGCTTGAGATGATACAGCGTATCCAGTCTCTCCTGTGCCCTTGCCAGTGTCTCCTGATCCCCACTGTCAGATTGCAGGAGATCCCCCAAAGACTGTCGCACGTCTTCTAAGGTCTGCCAGGAAGAATCCAGCGCATCCCGGTATTCCGTAAGTTCCGGTGCATAGTCCAGGACCTGTTCCAAGGAGCGTACCGCTCGATTTAACCCATCCAGGACCCCATCGTTCTCTCCGCCCTCTAAATAATGATGGGCTTCGCCTACTGCTTGCAGGATATTCTCCTGGTGCAGTAGCTTTTTTACTGTTTTCCGAAGCTGATCATCTTCTCCTGGTTTTATCTGGGCATCGTCGATCTCCTGGATGGCTTCCTCTAGTTGTTTTAAATCTTCTTCCTGATGGGCATTTTTAGTAAGCCATGTATGGAGTTCCTGGGATGCCTCCCGATACCTTTGGTAGCTTTGTTTATAAGAAGCAAGCAGCGGCGGGATACTTTTATCATATTGGTCCACTACCCGCAGCGGCGCTTCCGGCAAAAGTAAGCTCTGGTTCTCATGCTGCCCGTGAATATCGGCTAAAAGACCACCCAGGCGGCTAAGAATATGTACAGGAACCTGCCGTTCGTTGACAAATGCCTGGCTTTTACCAGAAGCCGTCACTTTGCGGCGAAGGAATAACGCATCATCCTCGTTGATAAAGTCCAGTTCTTTGAGCACTTCCTGTACCGCTAGTTCGCCTTCAATATCAAATACGGCCTGTATCCAGTACGCATCCGCTCCTGGACGCAAATATTCCACGGAAGCCCGGCCGCCCAGGACCAACCCAAAGGCATCTATCAGAATGGATTTACCTGCACCAGTTTCCCCCGTAAATACGTTGAACCCTGGTGTAAACTCCACACGTAGATTGTCGATCAGGGCAAAATGGTGTACTTCCAGTGATTGCAGCATATTAACGACCTTTTTTCTTCATCAGGCGTTCTTTTACGTCCTCTACATGTTCTAGGGTATCCACAATGATAAGTACTGTATCATCGCCGCCCACTGTACCCAGCAGTTCTTTCCAGTTGAGGTGATCCAGGGCATAGGCTACCGCTTGTGCCGTACCGGGAAGGGTGTGGAGCACAATCAGATTGCCGGTATTTCTGATGGTCAAAGTGTAGCTCCGCAACGTGCTCTCCATCCGCTCCGCCGTCAGGATCCTCGTGGTTTCCGTTGGGAAGGAATACTTGTACCGGCCGTCTTCCCCAGGGACCTTGATCAACATCATATCCTTTATGTCCCGGGATACGGTTGCCTGGGTTACTTTGAAACCCTCCACTTCCAGCGCTTCTGCCAATTCACTTTGGGTTTCAATCTGCTGCTTTTTGATGATTTCCTTAATTGCTTCCTGCCGTGAGACCTTCATGGGTATAACCTCCTATAAAATGGTTTGTCCTTCATTTTTCAGCATCCGCTCCGACCAGGTCGCATAATAGGACGGCGGCGCAACATGCATAAATACCGCATCAATGGGGTTTTGTTCAATGAGCGCCCGTTCATCCCAGTAGAGGTGACTGACGACCATGCCATCGGCTGATACCAGGATATCCTCATATGGCGGACGGGGCACAATCTCCACTGGATCCGTAATGGGTATCACAAGCGGACGGGCATGGAGAGCATGGGGGCAAATCGGGGTAATAATACTGACTCTGAGACTTGGCTGGACAACCGGCCCTCCTGCAGAAAGGGAATACGCTGTAGAACCTGTAGCCGTTGCTACAATTAACCCGTCAGAAGGAGAATTGGCAGAAGGCTGCCCTGCAATTTTAATACTGAGTCGAGTCAGTCTGGATCTGTCGCTGCTTTCTAGCACCATGTCGTTTAAGGCATGGGCTTTACAGATCATTCTGCTGCCTTTCCAGATCGTGACTTGCAGCATGGCTCGTTTTTCTAAGGAATATTCTCCCTTTTTCACCTGTCGCAGGATGGGAAATAGTTGGGACGCGCCAGCTTCTGTGAGAAACCCCAGTTTTCCTATATTGATCCCCAAAAGGGGAATTCCCAAAGGAGTTACATAGCGAGCGGCCCGCAAGATGGTTCCATCTCCCCCTAAAGTAAGTGCCAGGGAAAGTTGGTTTAAGCTTGCGATATCATCCTGGTCATAGCTTGCTACGCCATAGGTTGCCGCTATTTCCCGGGGAAAAGCCAGAGGAATTTCTTCTGCTTGACAAAAAGCTGCTAACTTGGGTAAAAAATCCCGGACCTTTTGCTTTGGGAGATTAGGAAAAACGCCTATTTTTTTTAGTTCCATTCTCTCCTCCCTTACTTTTCCAGTGCTGTATGAGACTTAGCTACGACCGTCTGGATTGTGTCTGCAGTAAGTATATCTGTCCCCTGTTTTCCCAGGTAAAATAAATATTCAATATTGCCTTCTGGCCCACGGATGGGAGAAAAATCCAGTCCCAAAGGGACAAAGCCTAAAGTTCTGGCTTCTTCCACAACGTTTTTTATGACTTCAATATGGACTGCAGGATCTCTCACAACACCTTTTTTGCCAACTTTATCCCGTCCTGCCTCAAATTGCGGCTTAATTAGGGCAATACCTACTCCATCATTTTTTACTATTTTGTATGCGCTGGGCAGAACCTTATCCAGGGAAATAAAGGCTACATCAATGGTAAAGATATCCACCAATTCCCCCAAAGAATCCGCTTCCAGGTAGCGAACATTCGTCCGTTCCCGATTGATCACACGGGGATCCTGGCGCAATTTCCAAGCTAGCTGCCCGTACCCCACGTCAATTGCAAATACTTTCCTGGCACCGTGCTGCAGGGCGCAATCCGTAAAGCCGCCCGTGCTGGCTCCCAGGTCTGCCACCACTTTATCCTGCAAGGAAATCGGAAAGACCTCCAATGCCTTTTCCAGCTTATATCCACCACGGCTGACAAAGGGCATTTCTTTTCGCAAAAGTGTGATCTTCACATCTGGTTTGACCATGGTCCCTGGTTTATCCAATTTTTGGTCATCCACTAGTACTTCTCCTGCCATAATCACAGCTTGGGCCTTGGTTCGGGAGTCGAACAAGCCTTTTTCTGTCAGCAGTACATCTAACCGTTCTTTTTTCATTTTGTTATTTTCTCCGACTCACAGGAGCGCAGCATCTGCTGGATCTTTGCCGCAATCGCTTCCGGTGTCAGGTGCAAGGTTTCCAGCAGCTTATCCCGGTTGCCATGGGGCACGAAAGCATCGGGAATCCCTAAGGTAAGGACTTGGCAAGCAGGAGAACCGGAGAACGTATTCAATGCTTCCAGGACGCCTTCTCCAAAGCCGCCCGTAATAGCGTTTTCTTCCAGCGTTACTAAGAGCCGTACCGAAGCACTGCTTTGCTGCAAAGCGTCAAGATCAAGCGGTTTTACAAAGCGGGCATTCACTACCCCGGCAGAAATCCCACACACTTCTAATAGTTTTGCCGTCTCTTCTGCTGTTTCTACCATAGTTCCTACAGCCCATAGATCCACATCCCGGCCAGCTTGCAGCCGTTCACTGGTACCGATGGGCAGGGCATGGTAGTCCGTATCCAGTGCTACACCCCGCCCCTCGCCCCTAGGATAGCGTATCGCAGAAGGGCCCGCATAGGACAGGGACGTTTGCAGCATATGCTGCAATTCATTTTCGTCTTTAGGAACCATAATAACCATATGAGGCATCATCCGCAAAAAAGAAAGATCAAATACCCCGTGATGGGTAGCCCCGTCATCCCCCACTATGCCTGCCCGATCCAGGCAGAGGGTAAAGGGAAGCTGCTGCATGGCTACATCATGGAGCAGCTGATCAAAGCAGCGCTGGGCAAACGTAGAATAAATTGCCACTACAGGGTGATAGCCACCGGCAGAAAGTCCTGCTCCCATGGTTACCGCATGTTCCTCGGCAATTCCCACGTCAAAAAAACGTTCCGGATAAGCCTTTTGAAATGCATCCAGTCCCGTTCCTTCCGGCATAGCAGCTGTGATAGCCACGACTTTGGGATTTTGTTTACCTAATTTTACTAGTGCCTGGCTGAAGGCCTTCGTATACGTAACCGGTGCCTCTGGTTTCTTGATTTTTTTTCCTGTACGGATATCAAACGGTCCTGTGCCGTGAAAAACATTCGGTCGCAGTTCTGCTGGTGCGTACCCTTTCCCTTTTGTGGTCAGAACATGGATAAGGACAGGTACATCCAGGTGTTTTGCCTTATCAAAGACGTTTATTAACGCCTGCAAGTCATGGCCATCTACAGGGCCTAAATATTTAAAACCAAAATCTTCAAAGAGCATACCCGGCACGAAAAAATATTTAAAGCTGTTTTTTAGCCTTTCTACGGTGCGAGCCACAGATCCACCAATCGATGGCAGGCTTTTTAAAAAGCCCTCCACTTCCTCTTTGAGCTTGGAATATCCGGGGTCCGTCCGTAAATTGGTCAGATATCGGGATAACGCCCCCACGTTTTTGGAAATGCTCATTTCATTGTCATTCAAAACAACGATAAGTTTTTTCTTTAAATCACCGGCATTATTTAATCCTTCCATGGCTTCCCCGCCGGTGAGCGCACCATCCCCGATGACCGCAATCACATTGTAGTCCTCGTGGTCCAGATCTCTGGCACAGGCAAGCCCCAAGGCCGCAGAAATTGACGTGCTGGAATGCCCCGTACCGAAACAGTCATACTCACTTTCTGAGCGTTTAGGAAAGCTGCATAGACCGCCATACTGGCGCAATGTGGAAAATTGAGGAAACCGCCCCGTAAGCAGTTTATGTACATAGGACTGGTGCCCCACATCCCAGATAATCTTGTCCCGTGGCATGGAAAAGACTTTGTGCAGTGCCACGGTCAGCTCTACAACGCCCAAATTAGGGGCAAGATGTCCCCCGTTATGGCTTGTGACGCGAATCAGCTCTTCCCGTATTTCCTGACAAAGCTCGCATAGTTCTTTCTCAGGTATTTTTTTTAAGTCTGACGGTGAATGGATAGTTTGTAATAAGTGCATGTCCAACCGTCCTCCCCTATTGTTATTTCTTGCGATTGTATAAATAGCGCGTAATCTCCACCAATGGTTCTGCGTTCTCCCCATAAGGCGCCAGGATGGCTTCTGCTTTTTCCAAGGTATCTTTAGCAATCTCCTGGGCTTTTTCCAGGCCAAATAAGGATACGTAGGTGGATTTTTTTAGTTTTTCATCGGTATGCGCAGGTTTCCCCATGATCTTCTCATCCCCGGTGACATCCAGGATGTCGTCGGTAATTTGAAAAGCCAGGCCAAACAGTTTGGCAAAACGGGTCATGTCCTGCAAAAGTGTAGCATCGGCACCGCCCAAAAGGGCTCCTCCGCGGATGGCTGCCACAAACAAGGCACCTGTTTTAGCTTCGTGCAACTGGCGCATTTCTTTTTCTGTGAGCACCTTGTCTTCTGATGTGATATCCAGTGCCTGTCCCCCTACCATACCCACGGGACCGGCGCACTGTGCTACCAGCTGGACGACTTGGAGCAGACGCTTAGGCTCCACATCCCGCTGCTCCAGCATCACCTCAAAGGCTTGGGTCAATAGACCATCCCCGGCCAAAAGAGCCATGGCGTCCCCAAACATCTTGTGATTAGTCAGCTTGCCCCGGCGGTAATCATCATTATCCATACAGGGCAGGTCATCATGGATCAGGGAATACGTGTGGATCATCTCCAGCCCTGCTGCTACAGAAACATATTTCGGGCCGTCACCGCCGACGGCATCTGCTGCTGCCATCAGAAGAATAGGGCGCAATCTCTTGCCTCCTGCGGCTACAGAATACGCCATAGCTTTATCTACCGGTGAAATGCTGCCTACGCCCAGCCGCGTCTGCAGGTATCCATTAACGAGAGCCCCGCGGCTCCGAAGGTACATCTTAAATTGATAGTCCTTCATGCTTTGTCCGTCTCCTCCGGGAACAGGGTCAGTTTATAGTCATCCGGTCCTTGTTCCACTACTTTTTTTACATCCTGCTGCACTTTTTGTAATTGTGCCGTACAGTTTTGGGATAGTTCCATCCCTTTCTTGAAAAGCTGTACCGAGGTTTCCAGCGGCAGTTCCCCGCTTTCCAATTGCTGTACGATCTCTTCCAGCTGTTTCAGTCCTTCTTCAAAAGAAAGGGTTTCTGTTTTCTTTTTGGGCATTATTTTTATCCTTTCTCAACGCTGTGTACCGACGAGGTCAAGGACCCTTTTGCAAAATGCGTTCGAACCAGTTCGCCGACTTGACTGGCTTCTGGGGATGTAAGCAATTTACCGTCCAGCGTTTCGGTTAACGTATATCCCCGCTGCAACACGCCATAAGGATCCAATGCAGACAAGCGTGCTACCAAAAGCGCCAGTGCCTGGGATTTTTCTTTCTTATAGTGCTCCCAACTATTTTTTAATTTTTCACCAGTACGGTCCAGCTCCATCTCGGTACCTTCCCATAACCGTTCCGGATGAGTCAATGCCCAGGAAGAAGAAAGGTGTTCCAGACTTGTCTGAGACTTTGACAGGGCCGCTTCCATGGTGCGCAGCAGGCGCCGGCTAAAGTCCATCACTTTTTCCCGGTCACCCGTACGCTCTGGCACGGCGAGTTCCGCTGCTGCAGACGGCGTAGGCGCCCGCAGATCTGCTACAAAATCACTTAAGGTAAAGTCCACTTCGTGTCCTACCGCACTAATCACAGGAATTTGTGAAGCAGCGATGGCACGTACTACCCCTTCATCATTAAAAGCCCACAGATCTTCCATACTACCCCCGCCCCGGCCTACGATAAGTACATCACATAAGGCATGGCGGTTCATGAACTGGATGCCGTGAATGATCTCTCGGGGCGCATCTGTACCTTGGACTTTGACCGGGTAAAGACGCAGTGCTACTCCGGGATCCCGTCGCCCGCTTACATTGATAATATCCCGCACTGCAGCACCTGCTGAACTTGTGACAATCCCAACTACTCTGGGACGGGATGGGATTGGGCGTTTCTTTTCTGGATCAAACAGTCCTTCGGCCTGTAGTTTTTGCTTCAAGGCCTCAAAGGCCACCATCAGATTCCCGGCCCCTAGCGGCATCAGCATATCTACGTAAAACTGATAGGTGCCATCCCGTTCGTACACATCAATCCGTCCAATGCCCAGCACCTGATCACCATTTTTAGGGAGTGCCTTCAGCCGTCTGGCATTACCAGCAAACAGCACCGCTTTTAATACAGTATTGCCGTCTTTTAAATAAAAATAGCAATGCCCGGAAGGATATTGCTTAAAATTAGAGATTTCTCCCTGAATCTGCAGATTGGCAAAGGCTGTTTCACTGTGAAACAGCTGTTTTGCCATGCGGTTGATTTCCGATACGGTATAAACTTTTCCCACGATCATAGGAAATTCCTCACTTTTTGTACGCCCAGCCAGGCATTCCCAATTGCTCCATCCACACTGCACGCAGGCGCTCCGGCCCAAATTTTGACATGTATCGTTGCTAAGTGTGCTTGTAAGAGCCGCCGAATTTCTTTATTGGCACTGACACCGCCACATAAATAGACATCCTGGATAGACTCTTTTTTACATAAGTACAGCAGAACCTTTGAGAGTCCCTTGGCAATACACTGCTCCGTCCCTAGGGCAACCGCTGCCGGATCTGCGCCTTGCTGGATTGCGCGCAGGGCTGCGCTGCAAGGGCCAGATAAGCTCATCTGATTTTGCTCCGTCCAGACTTTAAAAGAAACGGGGGTTATTGCTTTCCGGGCCAGCATTTCCAGCTGGGAGCCTGTGGGAAAAGTAAGCCCAAGAGCCACCCCTACCCTATCGATAAATTGTCCCGCATGCAGGTCTATGCTGGCTCCTAGTGGCGTGAAAGAAACATCCAGGGGATTTTCTGTTTCTTTTTTGCAGAGTAAAAAATCCGTAGTTCCTCCGGAAATATGCACCAATAAGAAACGCTCCGTTACTTTTTGCCCCAGAGACCAAAGCACGGCATACAAATGATTGTGCTGATGGGTGGAATCTATGCGCGGGATTTGGAGCATTTTAGCCAGGCTTCTTCCCATGCCCAGCCCTGGCAGAAAGGCTGGCATATAAGAATCTTCCCGAGGGCGGGGCCGCTCACTGACACAAATTGTCTCTAGTTTCACGCCATGCAGCGGCAGCTGCTCCACCAGCTCCGGCAGGTTCCTGGTATGCTGGTACACCATTTCCGACTGGGAGAGGCCTCTATGTCCCTGTTTCACCGTAAGGACTTTTCTGAGGTCTGCCAAAAGGGTTCCCTTCTCCCCCATCAGTGCCAGGCTGGTGGTATAGCAACTGGTATCGATGCCCAAAACAGCCTTTTCAGGCATGCTTTTTCACCAGCGTACCCAATAACCCATTGATAAATACAGGAGAATGATCTTCCCCATATGTTTTGGCTAGTTCTACCGCTTCATTAATTGCTACCGCCGGAGGAATTTTTTCCTCCCCGTAAAACATTTCGTAGGCAGCCATCCTGAGCAGGTTGCGGTCAATGCCTCCCATCCGTTCCATTTTCCAGTCCGGATTCAGAGTATTCATTTCTGCATCAATCGTTTCCAGATTATTCCTCACGCCCGTTACTATCTGCAGGGCATAGTGCAGGTCTTTTTTTGTCGCTTTTGGGAGATCGCTCTCTCCTGCCATAAAATCCACCGTGTCTTCCAGGTCCTGTGACTCATTAAAATCCAGGGCAAACAAGCTGCGCAAGGCCACCGTCCTAGCTTCTCTTCTGCTCATTCTATTTAAGGCTCCTTTACTTGGTTAAAATCATTTATGATACGGGGGCAGCCAGTTATCCAATAGATCCACAAGATCTTCCCCTTCGTCCATTTTGTTTCCGATATAAAATCCCAGGCCGATACACAACAGCAAAAATACAGCCCGGAAAAATCCTAAAAGCAAAAATAAGATGCCTACCAAGAGCCCGGCAGTAGCGCAGATGACCCGCCACCGGATCGTTGCAAACAGTTTGCGTAAAATTTCCTGCCACATGGCGATACACCTCTACTCCTTGGCTTTGATATGCTTAAAGAACACATCCACATCTGCCACTTCTACACCAATGACATTGCGAATATTTTTCTTTACTGTACGCTTGACTTCATCTGTAGTATCCGGGATATTGATCCCCGGTTCAATGGAAGCATTGATGCGAACCATCAATTGGTTGTTTTTCAGCAGTTTTACCCGTACCTTAGAACCAAAAACTCCATACACATCATTAGTGAACCCGGCCACATAATCTTCCATAGCACCTTGGCTCACATGGATTTTGCCATCGGGTCCATTGTCAAACGTCAAGTCATTACTGCCGCCCCGGCTCCAGCTGGCAACCAAAAGCCGCATGCTCACCAGGAAAACCACGGCGCCTGCTGCCGCATACTCCCAGCGGCCCGGTACTCTTGCTGCAAAATTCATAAGATTCTCCATTGGGATCCAGTTAAAACTGACGATGATCAGCAGCACGCTTGCTACTGCCATAAAACAGGTATATAGTGTTAAAATAATCCGATCAAAAATACTCATAGCTTTGCCTCTATTTCAGACGCTTCCACCGGCTGTGCCGCTTCATCTGGCACCTTTTCTTCCGGTTGAGGCGCTTCCAGTGTATTTTGCTTTGCCGCATACACTGGTTCTTCCTCCCATTTCTTCATTAATTCCTCGGTATCATCTTTGGCGGTGAGTTCCTTATTCTTTTCTTTTTTGACCCCTTCTACATGGATATCTACAGCTGTCACTTCAAATCCAGTCATCGCCTCTACAGATTCTTTTACTTTTTCCTGAAGCTTGATTGCCACATCCGGGATATTATATCCGTAGGTGATGATCACATGAACTTCCACCCGTACAGAGTGACCTTCCGTTTCCACCTTTATCCCTTTGGAGAAGTTTTGCTTGCCCAGCATATCCGTCAGACCTTCTCGGATGCCGCCGCTCATGGCATATACACCATTGACCTCACTGGCTGCCAGCCCAGCTACAATGGTGAGGACTTCATCAGCAACCTTGATATCACCCATTTCGTCCCGAACAGCATCCTGTTCCACAGGATGTTCAGATTCCATTTTCTCCAGGTTGTCTTTATCTTCTTTCATGGACTGTCTCCTTAGTCGCAAATTTATACATTTTTACTCTCTTATTGTACCACAGATGACGGTAAACGAATAGTAGCAAGTGATTTCGTTGACGGCATGAATTGAACCATTCGCTTACTCCTATAATATGTAAGAGCATCCTCCTTTCTTGGCTTTTCGTTATTTGCTAACGACTATTGCCATCCAAGAAATAAGGATGCTCTCTTTTATTTTGGTCTTAAAAATTTACGTCAAAGGATTGCTATCTACTTTAAAAAGTCATATAGATATCTGACTTCTCGTTTGTTTTTATTAATCCCCGATCCCACCCTCATCTAAAGCAGTTGACGCCTGGTAGTACGTAGTAAGCCATTACGATGCATTTGTAATTCATGAAGGCCTGCACAGTTTATTTCTATTCCGCCTCGTAGAATATTATTAGGGAATTTCCCTGAACTCGACTTTGGCAATCGATGCCTGGCGTCCACTCTGTTCTAGATTACCATCTTTTTAACTATCAATCAATTCCACTGACCAATTGGTAGCTTGCAGTGTATTATCTAGCAGGCGAATTCTCTTTGCAATACTATCAGCAGTTTTCTGTAATTGCGCTACACTGATGGTTGTAACAATTTTAATTTCTGTCCCTCTTGCCCGATAAGTTGTCGTACTTGCTCTATCCGCTACTTTCCTATATGCAGCAAGACGAATAGCTTCACAATCTTTTTCCGCAATAATCTCTGTCAAAGACTTTCCATCCACTATTGTTTTACAATTTGTCAAGTTAATATCTGTGATGAGTTTCTGTAGTTGTTTAATGGAGGCATTCAATTCCGTGAGTAATTTTTCTGGTTTTTCGTTGGGAATCTCTCCTTCTTGGACCATACAATTTTGATTCAGCCGATCGCTCAAATCCTGGATTTTCTTATTTAAATCCGCTCTTTCCTGCAGTGCTTCTGCTAATTTCATAGTATCACACTCCATTCTCAGTTTTTTGTTTTATTTTTCTTTTCCGGCTTTATGCAAAGACTTAGTGTGTCATTTCATAGAGTCACCTTATGGTTGTGTCCCGCTCAACATGTCATTATTAAGATTATTTTAGCATATTTGTTTCAAGATTGGGAGGGTTTTATGACAGCGTGACGGCGTCCGTTAAATGAAAAAGTAAATGCAGCTTATTCGAAATCTGGTGGCGTTTACTTTTTCAGGTTATGCTATGATGACCCTACTTGTTTGTTAGCTGGCTATAATAGTTGTTCCAGCATTTCCCCGTATCCAGACAAAGCAGCAAATGGTGCAAATTGCGCAGCTCGCTGGATTCGCTGCATGCGAGGATGTTTTTTAGGTTCTGGATGAGGCAAAAAAACATGTCTTGATAGCGGCTTACGCTTTGTGTCCTCCTACCTGCTGATTGCGTTGCCATGTCATAGCCCCCTTTAAAAAATTACTGCCTTTTAGCAGTGCATTCTTACCATATTTCTCCTGAATCCATAAAATGGTTTCTTGTAATATTTGTTCCCGCTCCTGCGCCGAAAGCACCATAGGGTTTTCCGTTGCTTCCCCAAAAAGACTTTGTTCTGCAAGGCTCTGTACTCCTTTGCTGCGCCTAGACACATGCTGGGCTGACAGCGTAATGCGGCGCACCAGTAGATGAGGATTGACAATCCGGTCATACAGCTGCATAGTTTTTCTTAGCAAAAGCTGTCGTGATGCAGTGCCTTCACCCTCACACCGCCAGGATCCGTGAGCGGCACGGGGAAATACGCGGCCATGAAGGTCTTTTTCTACCGGACCAGAATAGGACTGTCTTCTGTCAGGATCTTCCAGGTTACAGCGATCATACCCTAGTTCCAAAGTCAACTGTTTGGTGACAAGCCTTTTTTTTACTAAATCCAGAACTAATAAATCCGCCATTTCCCACACCAAAAGTCTCGTTCTTAGTGCATCACAAGGCTGCGCCAATACCTGCCCGGTACTCAAGCCGTTTTCCTTGGAGCGATAGGCTTTAATATCCCGCATCAGGCAAGGTTCCCAGCCCCAGGCATGGTCAATCAATAGTTCTGCATTGATCCCGAACAAAGAATATAATAGATCCGGATTCACTAGGGACATACGGGCCACATCCCCCATTGTATACATCCCATGACGCTGCAAGGAGCAGGTAATACCGCTACCGATCCGCCAAAAATCTGTCAGGGGTTGATGGTCCCATAATCTTTTTCGGTAAGCCTCTTCTGTCAATGCGGCGATCCGTACCCCGTCCGGATCAGGCGGCAGATGTTTTGCAATTATATCCATGGCGATCTTGCACAAATACAGGTTACTCCCGATCCCAGCTGTTGCCGTAATGCCTGTCTTTGCCAGGACTTCTCCTACCATGTTTCTCACCAGTGTATGCGGCGTCATTCCGTAAAGCTGTAAATAGGGCGTCAGATCCATCATCACTTCATCTACAGAATACACATGCAAGTCTTCCGGTGCTATATACTTGCGATAGAGTGACACAATCCTGGCGCTGGTTTCCATATAGTGGCGCATGTGCGGTGTTGCGGCGATATACTTCAAGGACCAATCGGGATGCCTAGAAAGTGCACTAGCCAAAAAAGAAGAGCCAGAGAATTCTCTGCCGCAATTACCCGTTCGTCGCAAGGCATTGATCTCTTCAACTTTTTGTACGACTTCAAATAAACGAGGCCGTCCTGGCACACCCCATGCCTTTAAAGCAGGCGAAACTGCCAGACAAATAGTCCGGTCACTGCGGCT
Organism: uncultured Acidaminococcus sp.; assembly: GCA_900554515.1. Classification (GTDB taxonomy): domain Bacteria; phylum Bacillota; class Negativicutes; order Acidaminococcales; family Acidaminococcaceae; genus Acidaminococcus. Next base: position 22,870 of record USHN01000009.1, read on the forward strand.
GGTATCGGCAATCACTAAACAGGTGTCCAAAGGGTCCAGTCCCCGATCCACACATTCCACAGAAGCATAAAAGGATTTCAAATCAATTGCTGCATAGACTCTTTTCTATCATAGCTGCCTCGATTAATAAACTTTTGTTCGTTAAAATTATTTTAGCATCTTACCATTTATTTTACAACAGTTTTTAAACATTTGTTTGCTTATGAAGAAATACAGATGAGGTGCTTTTTTATATTTGATGAAAATATAACAGTCCCCATTTCTCAGATCTTTTTGATCTGGTAAACGGGGACTGTAAAAGAGCTATTTAGGATTAAGTGTACAGACGTTTTTTTGAACCCTAAAAATTTATGTCAAAGGGTTGCTATCTGCTTTCATTTTTCTTTTCCTGCTTTATGCAAAGATTTAGCGCATCCTTTCAATTGTTTATTTCCTGTTCTAATCGCTCATCTTGCTGCCCTCTTGTTCATTATAACCGCGATGCCCGTATACTTTTAATTGGTCTAGGGCCGTTTCCAGGGCATCAAATTCGGTATTGGTCAGCTCCACATTACAAGCGCCTAAGTTTTCCAAAATCCGCTCTTTATTCTTAGAACCAGGAATTGGCACTACATTAGGATATTTGTGCAGCATCCAGGCTAGAGAAATCTGGGCTTTGGTTGCCTGTTTTTCTTCAGCATACTTGCCCAATAAATCCAATATGGGCTGATTGGCTTTGATATTTTCCTGCCGCAGCTGAGGGACGAATTTCCGTACATCGTCGCTATTGGAAAAATCTGTTTGCGTCGTCACTTTCCCGGACAAGAAGCCGCTGGCAATGGGCGAAAAAGGTACTAAACCAATATTATGTTGCAATAGATACGGCTCTACATCGTTTTCCATACCGCGTTCTACCATAGAATAGATGTTTTGTACCGCAGCTAACGGGGTTATAGTATGGGCCTTATCGATGGTTTCAACGGGTACCTGGGATAACCCCCACCCCCGGATCATTTTATCGGAGATAAGTTTACCCATAGCCTCCGCAACTATTTCCACAGGAATTTCTGGATTTACTCGGTGCAGGTAGTACAAGTCCACATAGTCTGTTTGCAGTCGTTTTATGGAGGCGGCCAAATGCCTCTGCATGGCACTGTAAATGCCTTCCTTCTTAACCTCTTCTACACTAAGATGCAGCTTTGTGGCAAGGACAACATTCTCCCGTACGTCTTTTAGCGCAGTTCCCAGTAGTCTTTCATTGTGTCCCCTGTTTTCCGGCAGCAGATTGGGCCCATAGGCTTCTGCAGTATCAAAGAAAGTGCAGCCATAGTCATAGCCATCCCGAATAGCTTCTATACTATAGGTTTCATCAGGAATCTGCCCATAGCCATGGGAGAATCCCATGCACCCCATGCCAATCTCGGAGACTTCAATCGTCCCCAATTTCCTCTTTTTCATTATTTCTTGTCCTCCTGCATACTAATTCCTTGCAAAAGTTAAAGCTTGCTTTTGTATTCCCCTGTGATTTCAGGCTTTAATTTCTTCGATAATCTCCCCAATGAATTGATAATGGGTTGGCTGTTTCGTTTTTTCATAAAGCCCTTTCATAATAGCCGGATCAACATGGCTGGGATTAAACTGTTCCCAGTAGAGTTTCCGGCAAATCAGCGTCAGTTCTGCTTCTTTAAAGATGACCGTGTCTCCATGCTGTTCTGGTGTTAAGCCCACAAGAGAAAACTTATCTACATCTCGTTTTGACTTACTCCCTAAGGTCAGCAGATCTTTCTCAAAAGCCTTGCTAAAAAACGAAATAGAAAAGGTATCGTTATCCAGCAGGTACTTACTGGTGTATCGTAAAGGATTTACATAAATCGTCGCTATTTTCTTTGCCTGACGGACAAATCCCCATAAGGACCCTATACTGCCCCAGCCAATGGTACAGCCGTCAAAATCTTCAAGGGAGCCAGCCGCTGCAAGCCCCCACGCTTTATCAAACCGGTTAAAAATTTCATTACTTGCTTCAAGAAAATCCATTATCTTTCCCTTCTTTTATACCTTATCTTCGAACGGCAAGTGCATAGAGGCATATTTTTCCTCGGTGGCATTGTCCGCCTGGTAATACTTTTTCTTCCCATCCAATTTTCCAATCTCTGTCATTTCTGCGTCCGTTAACGTGAAATCAAAGATATTGGCATTATCCCGGATATGGTCCGGATTCTTAGATCCCGGGATGGTGATAAAACCTTTCTGTGTCGCCCAGCGGAGCACAATCTGTGCCGGGCTCTTATGGTATTTCGTAGCCAGTTTATCAAAGACTGGTTCTTGCAGAAGTTCCGGATCCCCATGTCCCAGAGGGTACCAGCCCATAAGTTTTGTACCATATTCAGCCAGGCGATCTATGATGCGATGCTGGATGCAGTAAGGATGGGTTTCCAATTGAATGACATGGGGTTTGATTTCTGCTGCCGCCAAAAGGCGCTCCAGCTTTTCGTCATGAAAATTGGAGATACCCAAACTTCTGGCCTGTCCTTCTTTGTACGCCTTTTCAATCAGATGGTAACCAGCTATAAAATTACCTGCAGGCTGGTGGATAAACAGCAGATCTACGTAGTCCACACCCAGACGCTTCAGGGTTTGCTCTACAGCATCTTCTACTTCGTATAGCGTCGCCCAAATTTTCGTGGACAAAAAAACATCTTCTCGTTTCACAATGCCTTCTGCAATGGCTCTAGATAGCCCTTTCCCAACTGCTTCTTCATTCATATAGGCATTAGCCGTATCAATCATACGGTAACCATCTTTCAGTGCCGCATAGACAGAGGCTTCCGTATCTTTCGGGCTGATCATAAATGTTCCTAGTCCCAGCACAGGCACCTTTACAGCATTATGCAATGTAATCCATTCCATGATATGACCTCCATTTTCTCTAGCAAAAAAGGCCGCTACAGTGTAGTGACCTCTTTATAGCAGACCATTATTTCAGCAGATTATTGTTGTCAAAGTAGTCTATCCGCATAGCTTTGCGTACATCCATGAGCGTCTGGTCTGCTTTGCCACGAGCTTTTTCTGTGCCAGCACGGAGAATATCCACTACCTCCAGCTTACGTTCTTCCCAATACTGGCGACGGGCACGGATCGGTCCTAGTACGGACTGTAGCACTGCGTTGAGGAATTTCTTTATTTTCATATCCCCCAAGCCGCCCTTTTGGTAGTGCTCTTTTAATTCATCTAGGTTGGCATAGTCCGGCAAAAATTCTGCAAAATGCTCTGGCTTGCTAAAAGCTTCCAGATAGGTAAAGACCGGGTTTCCCTCCACATGCCCGGGATCCGTCACTTTGATGTGAGTAGGATCGGTATACATGCCCATGACTTTAGTCTTTATGGTTTCCTCATCATCAGACAAATAAATACAATTGCCCAGGGATTTGCTCATTTTCGCTTTTCCATCCAGCCCAGGCAAACGCAGGCAGGCTTTGTTCTCTGGCAATACAATGTCCGGTTCCACCAACGTCTCCCCGTAGACACTGTTAAACTTCCTCACGATTTCCCGGCACTGTTCCAGCATAGGTTCCTGATCTTCACCAACAGGTACATGGGTAGCCTGAAAAGCCGTGATATCGGCTGCCTGGCTTACTGGGTAACAGAAAAATCCCAGCGGCACACTGGATCCAAAGCCTTTTTGCTGGATTTCATTTTTTACAGTGGGGTTTCGCTGCACCCGGGATACTGTAACGAGATCCATATAGTAAGTAGTCAGTTCAAACAACTGCGGGATCAGGCTTTGAATAAAAATCGTGGATTTTGCCGGATCAATGCCTGCAGCCAAGTAATCTAATGCCACCTGCAATACGTTCTGCCGTACTTTTTCCGGGTTTTCCGCATTGTCCGTCAAGGCCTGGGCATCGGCAATCATAAAGTACACTTCATCAAATGTACCTGTATTTTGCAAATAAACGCGTTCTTGCAGACTCCCTACATAATGTCCTACATGCAGATGTCCGGTAGGACGATCCCCTGTCAAAATAATTTTCTTCATCAACTCTTCCTCGCCTTCATCTATTTTATATCAATGTATTTTGCAGTCTCAATTATTATACTATGATTTCTACCTTTCTTCCAGCGGATGGAGTCCTTATCAGGAAGTCCACTCTAAAAATACAGTTGTACTTTTAATAAAAATTTTGTATACTATTCAAGGCTGCTTTGAAGCAGTATTCTGCGAATAATAGAAAGGAAGTTTAACATGAACGTTATCGCAGCTTTTATTCGGAAGACGGCTCTCATTAAACAGATCGCCGTCGGTCTTATCGCCGGCATTTTACTGGCTGTCCTGGCTCCTGGTGCAGTGCCTTTAATCAGTATCTTCGGGGATTTATTTGTGAAAGCCTTGAAGGGCATCGCACCAATTCTTGTTTTTATCCTGGTAATGAATGCCATGGTACAGAAAAAAGATGATGGGAACACCCATATGAAGCCCATTGTTACGCTCTATATCATCGGTACCTTTGCTGCTTCCTTGGTGGGTGTGGCTTTATCTTTTTTCTTCCCGGTAAATCTTACACTGCAGCTGGGATCCAGCAAGCTGAATCCTCCCAGCGGCATTACAGAAGTGCTCCATTCCTTGATTTTAAATATCGTGGATTCTCCAGTCAATGCGTTGCTGAATGCCAACTATATCGGGATTTTGGCTTGGGCTATCATCATTGGGCTGGCGCTGCATCGTACGATGGGAGATACTTCAAAGAAGCTGCTGGAAGACGTAGCGCAAGGAATTACTATTGTAGTCACCTGGGTTATTCATTTTGCACCGCTGGGGATTATGGGGCTGGTAGCTCAGTCCATCAGTGCCAGCGGTCTGGGAGCGCTGCTCGGATATGTAAAACTCCTTGGGGTTTTGATTACTTCCTACTTCTTGGTCGCCCTGATCATGAACCCGTTTATTGTCTACCTCAAAGTACATAAAAATCCGTATCCTTTGGTATGGACTACGTTAAAAGAAAGTGGTCTCTATGCCTTCTTTACCCGTTCTTCTGCTGCTAATATCCCGGTCAACTTGTCTTTATGCAAGCGCTTGGGCCTTAATCCGGATACCTATACTATTTCCATTCCTCTGGGCGCCACCATCAATATGGCGGGTGCATCCATTACAATATCCGTACTTTCTTTGGCTGCAGCCCATACGCTGGGGATTCAGGTAGATCTTTTAACGGCCCTGCTTTTGTGCATTATCTCCACTGTAGGTGCTTGCGGGGCATCCGGTGTAGCCGGAGGATCCCTGCTGCTTATCCCGGTGGCTTGTGCCTCTTTTGGTATCAGTAACGACATTGCCATGCAGGTTGTGGGCGTAGGCTTTATTATCAGCGTCCTGGAAGATGCTTGTGAAACTGCCTTAAATTCCAGCAGCGACGTGCTCTTTACAGCAACCGCTGAATTTGCCCAGCGGGCAAAAGATGGCACCTTGCGGGCCGAGGATATGATCCCCAAGGATGAACAAAAATAATTTTTACAAAAGAAGAACCGCTTCCCCACTATAAGAGGTAGCGGTTTTCTTGTATGGTATGACTGAGGATTACCCTGCGAAGAAAGCGGTGAGGCAATCTGTCAAAGCATCCTGATCGGAAGCTGCCATAGTTTCCCGTGCGCTGTGCATAGCCAGGAGCGGCACTCCGATATCCATGGTGCGTATCGGCACAAGTGCACTTAGCATGGATCCCAGCGTGGAACCGCCGCGGATATCGTTGCGGTTAACAAAGCTTTGATGGGAAATTCCGTTTTGCTGGCAAAGATTTTTCACTACTGCTACGGCTTCCGCATCTCCGGCATAGCTTTGGGAAGCAGCTTGTTTTAATACGACGCCTCCTCCCAGTAATGGTTTATTAGTAGGATCGCATTTGTCGGTATAGTTGGGGTGGATTGCATGAGCCACATCCACGCTCAGCATAAACCCAGTACTTAGATCCTGATACAGGGTTTCTTCCTCAAAACCCAGGGCAGGGTAAATCCGCCGCAAAAGATTAAGCAGTACCAGAGAGTCTGCCCCTTGCTTGGTATTACTCCCCACTTCTTCATTATCGAAAAGGGCAGCTATGCGCAAACCATTTTCTCCTTCGCTCTTTACCAATCCATCCAGACAGCCTTTGACGCTGGTCAGGTTATCCAGGCGGCCACAAGAAAGAAATTCGTTATTGAGCCCCAAGAGGCAACCTTGTTCCACCGGGTAGGCAGAAAGTTCAAAGGAAAGAATATTCTTTGCTTCCACGCTCAGCTCTTTCGCTAAAAACTCCTGGAAAAAGGGTTCTTTGGCATCACTGTTCCCTAGCAGGGTAAACAATGGCAACATATCTTTTTGTTTATTCCATTTGTATCCGTCATTAACTTCCCGGTTCATATGAATGGCAAGGTTTGCCATGGTAAGAAGCGGACGCCTGAAATCTACAAGGTAAATAATAGGATGGAAAGGGTCGTCCCCTTTTGTCACTACTTTACCGGCCAGAGATAACGGACGATCTAACCAGGTGCTTACAAGCATACCGCCGTAGCCTTCTACGTTCAGCTGGCCGTAGCCTTCTTTTCTGATTTCAGCAACAGGCTTAATCCGAAAACAAGGAAAATCCGTATGTGCCGCCGCGATTTTTAGTCCGTGTTGTCCCATCTGTCCGGTACGAAACGCCACAAGCGCCGAGCCAAAAACGTTGACATAGTATCGTCCCTCTGGTTCAAGTGCCCATGCTTCCTCCTGCTTTAACTCTTGAAAGCCATAGGTTTCCAAAAGTTTCTCCGCTGTCAGCACTGTGTGATACGGGGACGTGCTGCTATCAATAAAATCCAGAAGTCCCTGCGTGTTTTCTTTCATACACTTACCTCCTTATAATGACTGTTTTGGGTATCTATTCATCGCCTAGCTATCTTCTTGTTTCAGCCGGTACGCCAAAAGACTGTAGCGTTTTCGGGTACGGTCATTTTCTACCGCTGTACGCAGGGCCTTTTCACTGCCAGCCAGATGAACACTTTTTTTAGCACGGGTAATCGCTGTATAAAACAGGTTCCGCTGCAGCATAATATAGTGCCCGGCTACCAGCGGCATGATAACCGTGGCATATTCACTGCCTTGGCTTTTATGAACACTCATGGCATAAGCCAGACGCAAATCTCCAGCTTCTGCTCCCTCATACACCACATTGCCTTCTTCCGTCCGATCCGGGTATTCCACTGTGACAATTCCATTTTGGATAGCGAGAATACGCCCGATATCCCCGTTGAATACGTTCTTTTCATAATTGTTGCGGATCTGCATGACCTTATCCCCCTCCCGCAGGAGGAGAAAGCCGCTGCGCAACTCCGCTTTTTGAGGAGAAGGAGGGTTCATGCGTTCCTGAATCAGGGTATTTAAGTTCTCTACCCCGCAGAGATTTTTATGCATGGGGCTCAGCACTTGGACACTTTGCCAGGGTGCATTAGCTGCCAGTTTGGCATACAAGGAAACTACATACTGCATAGTTTCTGCTTCCGTAGCAAATTTCCGAAAGGTAAAATCTTTTTCTCCCTTCCATTCCGGCAGCATTCCTTGGTTAATACGGTGTGCATTACGGACAATGGGGGATAATTCTGCCTGCCGGAATACATTTTCCAGCCGCACAATGGGCATAGTACCACTTTGGATAATATCCTGCAGTACATTCCCCGGCCCTACGCTGGGCAATTGGTCTGCATCCCCCACCAAAATCAGGCGGCATCCTAACGGCAAAGCCCTTAGCAAATTGTACATGAGGACAATATCCAGCATAGAAGCTTCGTCCACGATCACCGCATCGGCTTCCAGGGGATTGTCTTCATCCCTTCCCCAAAAAGAAGTTCCTCCTTCCTGGGGTGTGTATTCCAGCATCCGATGTACCGTCAAAGCAGGGCGTCCTGCGCTTTCTGCCAAGCGTTTCGCAGCACGACCGGTAGGAGCTGCAAGTAAAATTTTGCAGCCGGCCTGTTCCATTACGGACAAAATACCTTTGACCACTGTGGTTTTCCCTGTACCAGGACCCCCGGTGAGCACAAACACACCATGATCCACAGAAGCTTTCACGGCCTCTGCTTGTTCTGGCGCCAGGCGGATACGTTCATCCCGTTCCCATTCCTCAATGATTTTTTTATAATCCACTTTCCACAGGGCATTGACATTATCCCGGAGCGCAATCAGCCGATGCGCCACGCCACTTTCTGCCCGGTACAAATAGTCCGGGTACACACAAACGCAGTCCCCACGATCTTCTATGCGGAGCATATTATCAGCCAGCAACTTTTGGAAAACATTTTCGACATCCATGGGATCCAGCTGCAAAATTTGCGCAGCCATCTTGACCAGGTAACGATCCGGGACGCAAGTATGTCCCTGATTGGCACATTGCAGCAAGGTGTAATGAATCCCGGCCTTAATCCGTTCATCGCTTTGTGCAGCGAATCCCAGATGCTGTGCCAACGTATCTGCGGTACGAAAGCCAATGCCGTCCACGTCTTCTGCCAGGCAATAGGGGTTATTACTGATTCGTGTCACCGCAGTACTGCCATACAAAGCCTTAATCCTTGGAGCATAATTTCCGCTGATCCCATTACTTTCCAAAAAGAACACCAGGTCTCGGGTATCCTTGAGTTCACTGTAGGACGCTACAATGGCTTCCGCTTTTTTCTTGCCAATACCACTGACTTCCCGGAGACGCTCCGGTGTCGTTTCAATCACGTGCAGCGTATCTTCGCCAAAGGCATCCACCAGCCGCTGTGCCATAGCAAGGCCTACTCCTTTTAAGACACCGCTGCCCAGCATTTTTACAAGGCCTTCAGTTCCTTTTGGCGAGATTGTTTCCCAGCTTTGGGCACTAAATTGCCGCCCGAACTTGGGATGTTCTCCCCACTGCCCTACGAGGCGGACGGCTTCACCGGCAAAAGGAGGCTGTCCTTTGTAAACAACAGAGATTGTCCCTACCTCTGGATTTTGGGCTTTAAATACACTAAATCCCCCACTTGCTGCTTGAAAAACGATGGATTTGATTGTAACTTCCAGGGACTCCTGTGTTGCCATAGTTCACCTCAATCTCAAAGAATCCCTTAGGGACATCTTCGAACACATCATGATTGTATATTAGCATAAAAAAAGGGCTGCCACAAGGCAGCCAAAAATGATTTTTATTTTTTTTCGGAGAACCATTTATCATAGATTTTCTGGTATTCCCCATTCTTCTTGAGCTCCCCAAGGGCTTTGTTCAGCTCCTGTGTCAGGGCTGCGTTTTTCTTGGAGACTGCAATTCCATAGAAATCCCCTTTCTTGGGATCCCCTACGATTTTCGCATAGGCATTGCCGCCCTGTTTCAAAAAGTACTGCAATACTGGCAGGTCGCTGATTACTGCATCTGCATTGCCGTTTTTCATTTCCAGACAGGCCGCATCGGACGTATCAAAGGTTTTTACTTTGGCACCCTGGATTTTTTCCGCTTCTTGGGCACCCGTAGTTCCCAGTTGTACCGCAATAGTCTTGCCTTTCAAATCATTGACTCCATGAATTGTGGTGTTATCTTTCATGGTAAGCACAGCCAGCCCGGATTCGTAGTAGGCGTCTGTAAAATCTACCTGCTTTTTCCGCTCGTCGGTAATGCTCATACCTGCAATGGCTGCATCAATATTTCCGGCGTTCAGGGCAGGAATCAGGGCATCAAAGCCCATGCTTTTGACGGTGACCTTGTCATACCCGGCTTGTTTGCCCATAGCCTTGATCAAATCCATATCAAAGCCAATATAATCCCCGTTTTTCTCATCAGGAAATTCAAACGGCGCAAACCCGGATTCTGTACCTACGACAAGTTCTTTTTTGGTTGGTGCTGCACTTTGCTGGGAAGAAGAACCGCAGCCAGCTACGGTAACGAGCATAAGTAATGCGCATATCCAGTTTATTACTTTTTTCATCTACTTTCCCCCGTTCATTTTAGCTTTTGTAACCTAGAAATGATATTGGTGCTATTATATAAGCATATGCATTTTTAATCAATAGAATTTAGGAAAGTATACAATATTTTTTTATACTGTCGGAAGTAAAGTCGGTAAGCTGGATTTTATCTCATAGATCGGTATCGGGTCGCAGATTGCTGCCAGTATTATTTTTTAATAAAGTAAAGCTTTCTATGGACTGTCTGAAAGCCCGCAACTTTAAATCATAATTAATGGTATCATCCGTTTGGTACCGAATCTGATAGCCGTTGCCCTGTGCATTCATCAGGTATGTATTTACAATAAAGAGTTTTTTCAAATCCCCGTCATTATCCGTACTTTCCGCCAGACTGCCATTAAGCGTTCCCACCGTAATGGGTTCATGATGCAAAATGGTTACATTGGGAGTATACCTGGTAACTTTTTGAATAAAGGTATTCTCCACTTCTTTTAATCTTTGGGGCGTGGAATTACCCAATTCCGCAAAGGTGTGATCAGAAAATTCGCGGATCATTAAACTATCCGTATGCACGCTGCTCAGCGTCCGTCCAAACAGCACATTATCCGCCCGTACCGTATACATTCGCCATCCACTGGGGATCTCCATCTCATACCCCATCCCGGGCACTGTGAGCAGATTGATATCCGTGTATTTCACTTTCGAAAGCGGCAGACTAGCACAGATGGACTCAAGCGCCATGGCTGCTGCCTGCTGCTGCTCTTCCGGCGCACTCACATTTACAACCAGAAGGATATTTTTCTGGGGCTGGTAGGCCTGCCCAATAACATATGGCCGATGGGTTTTCTGTTTGTCTTTCGGAATAGCAACATAACGGAAAGTATCTCCTAACCGGGTTATTTGTTGACTGCTTGCGGGACTGACTTCTTCCTGCTCTCTTTCCGCTCTTCTTTTACGCAATACATTCCGCAGCCGGTCAGTACCGGTAGAAGATATCCCTGATTCGACCACGTTCCCCGCTGTATCGGCTGCAGAAATCTCTGAATCCGGGATGTCCTGCACCTTCTGGAGGAATTCCTTAAATTCTTTCTGCTGTTCTTCCGAATACTGCTTCATAGGAACAGAAACAGAGATGGGAAGCGTATACAAATCCGCACTGACGAGAAAATCCCCGCCAACCGTAAATCGGATACCAGTAGAAGTATGATAAATTTCCTTACTCCCCGGTGGTAGGGGTATGGTATACCCGCCGCTTGCCGGTTTATAGGTATTCTTTTTCGTCTCGGCTGCTTGTACCGTCGATAAACGAAAAATCATAAAACAAAACGCAAAAACTGTGAGGCTCCACACCTTCCAACTTTTCAATACTACCCCTGCTTTCTTACCTTTACTGCAAACCCCGTTAGCTTTTCACGGAGAATCTATGCGTGACCTGCTGAACTTCGGCCACTGTTTTTTCCAGATCGATGGTAGTAAATTCACCCTTGTCCAGAAGAATCTTACCGTCTACCAGTACCGTATCCACATCGTAGGAGCTGGCTGCGTACACCAAAAGGGAAACCCGGTCATAACGAGGATACCAGGCCGGGGAATCCATATTGTACAGAACAATATCAGCCTTTTTCCCTATAGCGAGGTATCCCGTTTCCGGTACTCCGATAGCAATGGCGCCTAACCGTGTCCCCATTTGCAAGGCTTGTTCTGCTGGCACTGCTTTGGGGTTATTCGCCTCTGTTTTAGCCAGCAGCGCTGCCAGCCGCACTTCTTCCAACATGTCCAGATTGTTATTGCTGCTGGCCCCATCCGTCCCCAAGCCAACAGGAATGGACTGTGACAGCATATCCGCCACTGGCGCTATGCCACTAGCGAGTTTCAAATTGCTTTGGGGATTGTGTGCCACCCGGACATGATTTTGGGCCAGGATCCTTATATCCGCCTCGTCCACATACACGCAGTGGGCTGCCAAACAGCCGGTAGCAAATAACCCCAAAGATTCCATCAGAGCAATAGGCGAAAGCCCATATTTTTCTTTACATTCTGCGACCTCTGTGACCGTTTCCGAAAGGTGCATATGGATCTCGGCACCCAGTTCCTGGGCTTTATCAATCACGCTCGCCAGGAAATCATTGGAACAAGTATAGGGAGCATGGGGCCCCAGCATAACATGAATCCGCCCATCACAGGCTCCCTGCCAATTTTTAAAAAGCTGTAAGTTCTCCTGGAGGGACGTTTGTCCATCTTGCTTGGTTTGGCCCGTAAGACCGCGGGAAAGTACAGCCCTAAGGCCGCTATCCCGCACAGCTTCCGCTACTTTTTCCTCAAAAATATACATATCTGCAAAGGCCGTTGTCCCTGTGCGGATCATTTCTGCCTGTCCCAATAGGCTGCCCCAGTACACAGCATTCTCATCCAGCGTTTTTTCCATGGGCCAAATTTTTTGCTGCAGCCAGTCCATGAGCGCCATATCGTCCGCATAACTGCGAAACAGCGTCATGGCAACATGGGTATGGGCGTTGATCCATCCCGGCACAGCAAGATGATTGTGTGCATTAATGACACGCTTGCCTGTGACCGCATGAGTACCTATATAGGCAATGCGGGAACCTTGGATCCCTATATAATACGGTTTACCATCATTTTTTTTCACAAGTTCCGCACCGGCAATCACAATATCATAGTTCATGCCTTACGCCTCCTATATGCCTGTGAAATCGTTAAGCTGGAATCCCCCGTATTCTTTTAGTGCTTCCCGGCAGTGGCATTGGCATTCTGGCGGTGTATTGTCGTCAATAAATGCTTGTATAATCTCTGTAATTTGGGAACTTCGTTTCTGCATCGCCTCTGTAACTTCTTCGTGGGATAATTCCCGAATGGAAAGACCGGAACCCATATTAGTGACTACCGAACAATTCACATAACAGATCTCCGCTTCCCTTGCCAGCACAGCCTCCGGCATATTGGTCATGCCTACCACATCTCCGCCTAAAAACGCATAGACTTTGACTTCTGCCGCCGTTTCGTACCGTGGGCCTTCTAAGGCAACATAGGTTCCCTGTTTGCTGTGGCGCAGCCGCAAATTGAGCAGAACTTGGATAAGCTTTTTCCGCAGAGCGGGACAATAAGTCTCGGCAAAAGGGACATGCACCACTTTCCCATTTTTTCCATCAAAAAAAGTAGTGATGCGATTTTTCGTAAAGTCCAGGAGTTGATTGGTCACTACAAAAGTTCCGGGCGGCAGCCCTGGATTCAGGGAGCCAACAGCAGTAAAGGAAAGAATTTCTGTGACGCCTACTTGTTTCAAGGCAAATATGTTGGCCCGATAATTGATTTTATGAGGCGGTACGCTGTGTTTTTCCCCATGGCGTGCCAGAAAATAAACCTCGTTGCCATTTCTGCTGCCCTTTAGACATGTTGCCGTGCCAAACGGTGTTTCCACCGTTAGCGTATCCAGCTTACCAAATGCCGCTGCATTCTCTACTCCGGTTCCCCCAATAATGCCAATACTCCGCAACCCAATCACCTCTTCATGTTATTTTTTTGTACAAGTCCTGCCAATTCCCCAATATTCTGAATTACGTAATCCGGTTTGCCAAACTGGTCAAAAAATTCCTTGGTAAAGGATGACCAAGCCACTTTTACCGTTTTACATCCCGCGCGGGTACCGCTTACCATATCAAAGGGGCTGTCTCCTACGGTGAGAACCTCTTTCGGTAAAAGGTGCAGCTTTTCGCATCCTACCAGCATGGGCGTGGGCGCCGGTTTATGATCCGAACACTGCTCATAGCCAACGATTTCTTCTATATACGGATCCAGCTCCAGACAGCGCAGTCCCCGCAAACAGGTATCATGCAGCTTGCTGGTGACGACAATCATAGGAATATGGAGTGCCTTTAGCTGCTGCAGCCCCTTTTTCACGCCTGGGAAAGAGCGAATCATTTTGTCATGCCAAGCGTTATTGTACTGCCGGTAATAGGCAACAATTGTCTCTATTTCCGGTCCGGCAGCAGGGAGTCCTGCCAATTGCCCCAAGCCTTCCCGTAACGGCATTCCAAACGTATTGATAATATCCTGATCGGTTACGGGAAGCGTTGGGTAAAAATGATCCAACGTCTGATGGAATGTCGCCAGAATCAACGGTGTAGTATTGGCCAATGTACCGTCAAAGTCAAAAATAATACCCCTGCAAGCCACAGTGATGCTCCTTTATCTCATAAATCTACATGCCAAATTATACCAAAAAACACGAAAAAGGTAAAACCGCAATCTTTAGGCAGACTGCGGTTTTACTCTATATACTTATGCTCTTTTGGTTTTGTGCGCCAGCTCGTTTAGCCAGCATGCCAACGTGGGCGGGATCTGGTTTTCCTGCATTTGCCAGTGCCAGTTCCCGTGGCTGGTACCAGGAACATTCATTCTGCATCCGGAAGAAAGTGCGAGAAGATCCTGCATGGGAAGAATCACGGTCTCTGCTCTCCGTGTGTACAGGAGCTGTATAAGCCCTTGAAGAATATCTTGTAACGAGGCATTTTCTGGCAGGTCCAGAAGAGAGCGAATCTGCTTTTGCTGCCATGCCGTGAGTTCCTCTTCATACCAGCCCCGGAGCGTGTTGTTATCATGGGTGCCGGTATAGGCAACGCACTGGGGCTCTGTATCAAAAGAAACTTCGCCATCGGTACGGCTCTTCCAGTGAAATTGAAGAATTTTCATTCCTGGCAATTGAAAACTTTGGCGCAGCAGTGACACATCATCGGTAATCACCCCCAGGTCCTCGGCCACTAGAGGTAGTTTTACTGCTTTTTGTATGGTTTTTAGGAAGTTACTCCCTGGACCTTTCATCCACTGGCCTTCTTTGGCCGTTTTGGCGCCAAAAGGAACTGCCCAGTAGGCAGAAAACCCACGAAAATGGTCAATGCGCACTGCATCAACCTGGCGGCTCACGCGCTGCAGGCGTTGTTTCCACCAGGTATACCCATCTTTTTCCATGACGTCATAGCGATACAGCGGATTGCCCCACAGCTGACCATCTGCACTAAAATAATCCGGTGGTACACCGGCCACGTGGTTGGGCTGCCCTGCGGTATCAAGATCAAACAGTTCCTGATGCGCCCAGCAATCCGCACTATCCAGCGCTACATACATGGGAATGTCTCCCAGTATGGTAATCTCATGCTGCGCAGCATAGCGATGCACGGCCTGCCATTGTCTATCCAGCAGGTATTGAACGAATTTAATATGATCCACTGTGCCGGCTAATTCCTGATGAACTTGCAACAAGCGGAAGAATCTGCCATACTTTCTGCCCTGCATCCTGTAAAAAATCTATAAACCGGAAGGCGTGCTGATCCAATTCACCACATCCATAGGGGTTAGGAAAGCTGGTAGGATGAAGCAAAATACCGGCTCGCTTTTTCTTAGACTCCTCGCCGCGCAAGATCTGCACGCTAAGTGGCGGCAAATCCAAGGCAAAATGCCCATTTACCACCTGTATAGTAGTTCCTTTTTGCAGCACATTTTCCAGCTTGCCATAAGCCAGACCGTCCGTATTCACTGTCACACACTGAGAGTTATCGCTGCGATTTAAGGCAATGACAAAAAAGCCGTCTGGAGCATCATTTCCAAAAACGTCCTTGCCTCCCTCAATACTCCGAGCGTAAACCAGTACGTCCCCCTTAGCATATAAAGGGAGCAGGCGACCTGTACGCAGTACAGGGTTTTCTGTACGCAGATGGGTAAGTTGTTTCGTCCACGCCAGAATGTCCGCATCTTCCTGTCCCCAGGGATAGGTACGCCGGTTGTCCGGATCCTTGCCGCCCCGGAGTCCTGCTTCATCCCCATAGTAAATACAAGGTGCTCCCGGCAAGGTCATTTGCCACGCTATAAGAAGATACAGGCGTCGTTTTCCTGCTTCTTCTGCCGTCATGTCTATCTCAGGGCCTTTTTGCTCCAAAAGTGTACGCACTCGCTCTACATCATGACTGCCAATGAGGTTTAACATGGCATAATGATTTTCTTTCGGGTAATGTTCCCGCAGATTCCACAATTCCGCTTCCGCCCTTGCTGCATCAATATGGTCCAGCATAAAATCCAACTGGATTTTCCGCTGGGGATAGTTCATGGCACTATCCATATCATAGCCGCTGAGATACGTCCGCTGCTCTCCATACGCTTCTTTGTTGCTGGCATCTTCCCAGACTTCCCCAATGAGAACAGCCTCTGGATTTTCCTTTTTCAGCGTGCGGTAAAAGAGCTGAAGAAACCTCTCTGGCAATTCATCAATTACGTCCAGCCGCCAGCCGCTGATACCTCGCCGCAGCCATGTTTTCAGCACGCTGTCGTACCTGCGGATGATAAAATCCAGATAACTAGGTGTCATTTCCTTCACATCGGGTAAATCTTTAACGCCCCACCAGGCGGTAAAATCATCCGGATAGTGGTTGAATTGATACCAGGCATAATACGGCGAATCCTTAGACTGGTAGGCCCCCACATCGGGATAAGTCCCAAACTGGTTAAAATAGCGGCTGTCCGCCCCAGTATGACTGAATACCCCGTCCAAAATAATTCGGATCCCCTGCTTTTGGGCAGCAGCACAAAATTCTTCAAATTCCTGGTTAGTCCCTAGCAGAGGATCTACCTGGAGGTAATCTGCAGTATCATACCGGTGGTTACTGCGGGCTAAAAAAATAGGGTTTAAATAAATAACCGTAGCGCCAAGTTCTTTCAGATACGCAAACTTTTCTTGAATTCCTGCCAGGTTGCCCCCGAAAAAATCATAGTACACAATCTCTCCGGTTTCTTGGTCTTTGCAGTAGTACGGTTTATCATTCCAGGCAGTATGCAACACCGCATGTTTTTTCCCCTCGGCAATGGCCGTGGTCTTTGCTCCTTTTCGGAAACGATCCGGAAAGATCTGGTAGACAATAGCATTTTTGAACCAATCCGGGGTGTGGGTATTTTTGTTGTAGACCGTAATCTGATAAGCCGGTGGTTCTTTTTCATAAAGATACCCCACACCACCTAAGTGTGCTTCATTATTGCCATAATACCAGACTTTTTCTCCATCCGTGATTACAAAATAGTACCAGAGCAACGTTGCCTCTTGGGGCATGGACAATTTTGCGACAAAGCTGCTTTTTTCAATTTCCATAGGTACATAGGATTCGCCTTTACCGCTATTCCAAAGGCGCACCTTGACCGTAAGGTCAGCATTCATTCCTTCCAAAACGCGCAGTCTTAAAAATACAGAGCTGCCGGTTGCGGCAGCTCCAAAAGGGAGACGGTCCCCTGTTTGATGGGAATCGTGTTCCAGATGCAAAGGCATTGTCTCACCCCATCACTTTTCCATATAATTTTACATATTCCCGGGCGGAACGATCCCAGCTGAAATCACTTTCCATTGCGTTTTTCGTCAGCTGGTTCCAGATTACATCGTCCTCATAATATCCCATACCCCGTTTGGCCGTAAAAAGCAGCTCGTGGGCGTTGAAATTGGCAAAGGTGAGTCCATTTCCCTTACAGGTATATTTGTCATAAGGAATAACGGAATCCTTCAATCCACCCGTTTCCCGTACAATGGGAATACTCCCATAGCGCAGGGCTATCATCTGGGCCAAGCCACACGGTTCGTAGCGGCTTGGCATGAGGAACATGTCAGAGGCTGCATAGACTTTATGTGCCAGTGCCTCGTTAAAGGTAATCTGGGCAGACACTTTGGTAGGTTTACGCTCTTGCAAGCCTCGGAAGGCATCTTCATAAGCAGCATCCCCGGTGCCTACAATCACCAGTTGCACATCGTCATCCATCAGTTCATCCATAATTCGGGTGACCAGATCCAAGCCCTTGCTTTCTGTGAGTCTTGTCACCATAGCCAAAAGCGGTACGCCCCGTTTGACCCGGAGCCCCAGTTCCTGTCGCAGGGCATCTTTATTGATGCGTTTGGCAGCACGGGCATTTTTCTCCGTATACTTGGCCTTAATGAAAGGATCTGTTTCCGGATTATACGCATCCACATCCAGC
>USHN01000010.1 GCA_900554515.1 uncultured Acidaminococcus sp.
TAGGGCTATGCCCGAAAATGAAAAACCACCCGCTAGGCGGGTGGATCATTATTTATGTGCGGATTCTTTCGTTTTCAATCATTTTTGACGAAGGGCGGGCATCTGTGGTATAATAACGCCAACAATTTTATAGCTGCGACGAACAGGAGAGTACTTTCGCAGGAGCGCACAGAGAGTCCGGGCAGGTGGAAACCGGATGGCAAGGGCGGGAGGAAGTTCACCTGGGAGCAGCCGGACTGAAACCAAGTAGGCCCGGCGCTGGCTGCGTTATCGGCCGCATGAGAAAAAAATAGGGTGGTACCGCGAACCTTCGCCCCTTGTGGGACGGAGGTTTATTTTATTGGGAGGCATGAACATGAGTGACAAACTGCAGGAACTCAGGGAAAAAATCCAAAAGGATCTCAGCGACGTCAAAAGCGTGGAAGACCTGAAAAATATCCGGGTCCAGTATCTGGGCAAGAAAGGAGCCCTGACTGCCATTTTGCGGGAACTGGGAAACGTGGCAGCAGAGGAACGTCCTCGTATCGGAAAAATGGTGAATGAGGTGCGTGCCCGGGCCGAAGCTAAAATCAATGAGCAGATGAAGCTTTTGGAAAAACGGCAGATGGAGGAGAAAATCCAGAATGAGACGCTG
Organism: uncultured Acidaminococcus sp.; assembly: GCA_900554515.1. GTDB lineage: Bacteria > Bacillota > Negativicutes > Acidaminococcales > Acidaminococcaceae > Acidaminococcus. Next base: position 635 of record USHN01000010.1, read on the forward strand.
GACGTCACACTGCCGGGGCGGAAACCTGCCGTGGGGCATCTTCATCCCTTAACCCAGACACTGCGGGATATCAAGAAAATTTTTATGCGGATGGGCTTTGAAGTAGAAGGCGGCCCGGAAGTAGAAACGGATTATTTCAACTTTGAGGCACTGAATTTGCCGAAAGACCACCCGGCCCGGGATATGCAGGACAGTTTTTACCTTACAGAAAATTTGCTGCTGCGGACCCAAACCAGCGGCGTACAAGCTCGTACTATGCAGAACCGGGAGCCCAATACTCCGATCCGTATGATCTGCCCCGGTGCTGTGTACCGTAACGATTACGATGCCACCCACTCTCCTATGTTCCACCAGGTGGAAGGGCTGGTGGTGGATAAAGACGTGTCTTTGGCGGATTTGAAAGGGACATTGGAACTATTCTGCAAAGAGATGTTTGGAGATACGGTGCGGATCCGTCTGCGCCCCAGTTTCTTCCCCTTTACGGAACCTTCCTGCGAGGTGGATATCAGCTGCGTTATCTGCGGCGGCAAGGGCTGCCGGGTATGCAAAAATTCCGGCTGGCTGGAAATTTTGGGAGCAGGCATGGTGCATCCCAATGTACTGCGTATGAGCGGATATGATCCTGACAAAATGAAAGGCTTTGCCTTCGGGATGGGTGTGGAACGGATTGCCATGCTGCGCTATGGCATCGACGATCTGCGGCTGTTCTTTGAAAATGATCTGCGGTTCATCCGTCAATTCTGATTGGGAGGCAAGGGACTATGTTAGCTTCAATGCGTTGGTTACAACAATATGTAGAAATACCGATGACGCCGGAAGAACTGGCGGACAGATTGACCAGTGTGGGTTTGGAAGTGGAACAGGTGCTTCATTTGGAGGAAGGCCTGGATGGCGTGGTTACTGGGAAACTGGTGAAGGTGGAAAAACATCCGCAGTCGGATCACCTCTTGATTTGCCAGGTAGACGTGGGCGAAGAAAAACCACTGCAGATTTTGACCGGTGCCCCCAATGTGCATGAAAATGATATTGTTCCGGTGGCACTTGCAGGGGCGCATCTGCCTGGCGGCAAAGTAATCCAGGACGTAAAAATGGCCGGCTACGACTCTGCCGGCATGTGCTGCAGTGCGGAAGAACTGGGAATTGATGCCAAACTGCTTTTATCGGAACAGAGAAATGGTCTTTATATTTTGCCGGACACTACGCCGCTTGGAGTGGATGTAAAAGCCTATCTGGGACTGGATGATGTGGTGCTGGATATTGACCTTACTGCCAACCGCAGTGACTGCTTTAATATGCTGGGCCTGGCCCGGGAAATCGGGGCAGTACTCCATCAGGATGTGCGGCTGCCCAAGCTTTCTACCCAGGATACCGATGGCAGCTCCGTTTCCGCTATGGCCAAGGTAGAGATTCAGTGCCCGGATCTATGCAGCCGGTTTGCCCTGCGTCTTGTTAAAAATGTAAAGATTACAGCTTCCCCGGAATGGATGCAGCGAGTACTGAGGGCTGTGAACATTCGTCCTATCAACAATGTGGTGGATGTAACCAACTATGTGATGATGGAACTGGGGCAGCCCATGCATGCCTATGATTATGACAAGGTGCAGGCTCATACCTGGATTGTACGCCGGGCGGCAGCGGGAGAGCGGCTGGTGACGCTGGATAACCAGAAACGGGACCTGACCCAGGATATGATTGTGATAGCGGATCCGGAAAAACCCATTGGCCTTGCGGGCGTGATGGGAGGCCTTGCCACGGAAGTGACGGAGCAAACGGTAAATGTTATGCTGGAAAGTGCTACGTTCTATGGCCCCAGCATTCGGCATACTTCTAAAGATTTGGGGCTGTGCAGCGAAGCCAGCCAGCGGTTTGAACGGGGCGTGGATACCATCCGCACCCAGGATGCGCTGGACCGGGCCATTCATCTGCTGCAGGAAATCGGCTCTTGTGAGGCGGTTCCTGGCGTGGTGGAAGATTATCCGGTGGAACAAAAACCGGTAGAGATTCAGGCCCTGCCGGATAATTTGCGGCGGCGGATTGGAACGGAAGAAATTTCCGATGCTACCATGCGAAATATTCTGGAAGACCTGCATTTTACTGTACAGGTACAGCCCGATGGTTCCTGGCTGGTTACGGTTCCTACCTGGCGCAATGACTGTACCTGCGATGCGGACCTGGCAGAAGAAGTGGCCAGAATCTACGGCTATGATAAGATTCCTTCTTCGTTGCCCCAGCTGGATATGGCACGGGGTGGACAGAATCCGTTGGAAGATGTGAAAGACAGCATCCGGGATTACCTGGCAGATACAGGGCTGGATGAAGCCATCACCTATACGTTTATCAATGCGGGGGATTATGACCAATTGTCTTTGGATGCAGCAGATTCCCGCCGGCAATCTATCCAGATTATTAACCCCATCAGCGATGATTTCAAAACCCTGCGCACAACACTGGTGCCCAGCCTGCTGCATACAGCCGCCTACAACCTGGCACGGCAAAGCGACCGCGTAGCAGTCTTTGAAGTAGGACGGGTCTTTTTGCCAAAAGCGCTGCCGCTGACAGCCCAGCCGGCAGAAGTTACTCGTTTGGGTATCGTGCTCAGTGGCAAACGGAATGCACCGAACTGGACAGAAGCCAAAGATCTCTTTGATTTTTATGATTTAAAAGGGATGCTGGAAGGGCTTTTGGATCGGTTGCATGTTACCGGTATGGAGTATAAAGCGTGCCAGGAAAAATTCCTGCATCCGGGCAAGAGCTGCACCTTGGTGCACCAAGGCCGGGGCGTAGGCTTTATGGGGGCCCTGCATCCCCAGGTACAGGATCGGTTTGGCCTTACTAATGAAACCTTTATACTGGAAATGGATGTCAGTAGCTTTGTGGACGAGGCAGAAAAGGTTGTGCAGTTTACCCACATTCCTCAGTTCCCCAGCTCCAGCCGGGATATTGCTGTGGTGGTGCCGGAAAGTGTACCAGCCTCTGACCTCATGGAAGAAATCCGGCAGCAGGGAGGAGAGCTACTGAAAGAAGTCCATTTGTTTGACGTGTATACTGGCCGCCAAATCCAGAGCGGATATAAATCCGTAGCCTTTACCCTGTCCTTCCAGGACCTGACCAGGACACTGAAGGATAAAGAAGTGGATGATACGGTACGCCAGATGGTCAAACATGTTCAGAAAAAATTCCAGGCCGCCTTGCGGGAGTAATCGCGCTCCAATTCCCTATAAGCAGTGGACAAACGAGAGGATTTAGGAGTATAATAATAAAATCTGAAAGGTGGAGGGAATTTTCGTGGCACTGAGCGTGTTAATGATTTTGGATGTAATTGTAAGCGTGCTGCTGATGGGTTCTATTTTGCTGCAGTCCGGTAAGAGCTCAGGCTTTGCGGGACTGGGCGGTGGAGAATCCTTGTTTGGCGGGAAACCGACGGACATGGATGAAGCGCTGTCCCGGTTTACTACGGTGCTGGGCATTGCCTTTGCCGTGATCAATGTGGTCATTGCCCGCCTGCAGTAATAGCAAAAGAACAAAAATAGGAAGCAGTGGTGGCATTGCCTTTTCAGGTGATGCCACTTTTGCTGTAGGAAAAGGAGGAGTCCTATGCTGAGCGGGGGAGAAGGATATTTTTGGCCGGGCACCAGCGGCACGGGTGTTCTCCTGGTTCACGGGTTTACTGGCACGCCGGCAGAGCTGCGGGAACTGGGGGAAATCCTCCGCAAACGGGGCCACACGGTACAAGGCCTATTGCTTTCCGGGCATGGCACTGCACCCAAGGAGTTGTGCAAGGTTCCTTTTAGCCAATGGGAAACACAGGTCGTGGAGGCTGTAAAAGGCTTGCGGCGCTGCTGTCATAAGGTTGTTGTGATCGGCCTTAGCATGGGCGGCCTTTTGGCACTTTATGCCGGGGCAAAAACTGCTGTGGATGGAATCGTGTCTATTTCTACACCCATCTATATTTACGACTGGCGGATTCATTTTTTGTGGCTGGCGGACCGGCTGCCCCACTGGGCAATTCCTAAGCGGAGACGGCATATTGACGCAGCGCAGCGTTTTGACGTAAGCTACCACTGTATGCCCATCTACGGCGTGCACCAATTGGCAGCGCTTTTACGGAAGGTTAAACGCCTCCTGCCCCATGTTACTGCTCCGCTGCTTATTCTGCAGTCCAAAACAGAACATACGGTACGGCCAGAAAGTGCGGAGTATATTTACGACAAGACCAGTTCCAAGAAAAAAACGCTTTGCTGGGTACCTGGCGCACGGCATGTGATGACATTATACCGGGGGCGTATCAAAGTTTATCAGGCTATTTTGGCCTTTGTGGAGGAATCTTGATGGATACCAGGCGGGAAAGAGATACCATGTGTTTTGGGTGTGGAGCGGATAACCCTATCGGCCTGCATATGCATTTTAAAACCGACGCTGACAGCGTGACAGCCACCTTTGTACCCCAGCCTGTGCACCAGAGCTATGATGGGCGGATGCACGGGGGACTGATTTGCACACTGCTGGATGAAACCATGGGGAACTATCCCTATATGGTGGAGCACCGGGTAGCGTATACCGCTAAAATGGAAATAAGGTATCGAAAGCCTGTGCAAATCGGGGAAACTGTCCATATCGTTGCTAAAGTCAAGCGAAGAAAAGGGCCGCTGCTGGAGCTTACCGGACAGGTGATTTTGGAGGATGGAACCATAGCGGCAGAAGCCGAAAGTAAAATGATGTATGAGGATAAGCATGAAACAAAATGAATTGCAAGACCGGATTCTGGAGTATGTAAAAGCCCATCCGGCAGCTCCTTTGGCACCAGAGACCATGCTGGAGGCGCTGCAAGTTTCTGGTGAAGAAATGAAAGACTTCTGGAGGGCACTCCAGGAGCTGGAAGATACCGGAGCGCTGATTCAAACCCGGTATCATACCTACGGACTGCCGGAAGCCATGGGGCTTGTTACAGGTCGCTGCCAGGTAACCAGCAAAGGATTTGCGTTTGTGATCTCCACTGAAAAAACAGTAGAAGGGGATCTTTTTATCCCTGCAGGGTCTTTGTCCGGCGCCATGGATGGAGATACTGTGGTGGCCCGGGTAATGCAGGGCGCCTATGATGACCGGCGGGAAGGAAAGATTATCCGGATCTTGCAGCGCGCCCATACAAAACTGGTGGGGACATTCAGCAAAAGCGGAGAATTTGCCTTTGTTATACCAGATAATAAACGGGTAGGCCGGGATATCTATGTCCGCCGCCGGGACTTTCACGGAGCGCACAATAAGGACAAAGTGGTAGTAGAAATCACCACCTGGCCGGATGAACGGCGCAATGCGGAAGGGCGCATTGTGGAAGTACTGGGGAAACCGGGAGATATAGGGCGGGAAATTTTATCTATTATTAAAGATAACGATCTGCCCACTGTATTTCCACCAGAGGTTCAGGCAGCCGCAGAAAAGGTGGCACAAACTATCAAGCCTAAGGAACTGCAGAGTCGCAAAGACCGAAGAGACTGGAACATCATTACCATTGATGGGATTGATTCCAAAGATCTGGATGATGCAGTCTATGTGGAAAAACAGGGGGACAATTATTTCCTGGGTGTTTACATAGCCGATGTGAGCTATTATGTGCGGCCCCATACGGCGCTAGATAATGAGGCCTATGAGCGGGGTACCAGTGTGTACCTGGTTGATAGGGTCCTGCCCATGCTGCCGGTGGAACTCAGCAACGGGATATGCAGCCTGAACGAAGGGGAAGACCGTCTGACCATGAGCTGCGAAATGTTGATTGATGGGAAAAACGGGCGAACGATTTCCTTCGAGATTGCCCCCAGTGTAATTCGCAGCCATCACCGGATGAATTATCCGGATGTGAAGGCCATATTGGTGGACAAGGACCCCTTGCTCCGGGAAAAATACAAGGATATCGTACCCATGCTGGAGGAGATGGCACAGCTCCAGGGCGTATTAAAGAAAAAACGCACGCTGCGGGGGGCAATTAACTTTGAACTGCCGGAACAGAAGGTCATCCTGGATGAAACCAACCGCCCTACGGCGATTGTACGGCGGGAACGTTCCGTGGCAGAGATGCTTATTGAAGAATTTATGCTGGCCGCCAATGAAACTGTGGCGGGCTATATGACCAAAAAGAAAAGACCCTTTATCTATCGGGTCCACGATGTACCGGATGCGGAGAAAATCCGGGATCTTGGCAAATTGATGTCTCTTTTTGATGTAAATTTAAAAACACAGGAGCAAGTTAAGCCTAAGGATCTTCAGCGTGCCTTGGATAAGATAACAGGGCGCCCGGAAGAAAAACTGGTTTCCACAGTGGCACTGCGAAGCATGAAACAGGCCGTGTACCAGGTGGAAAATATTGGGCACTTTGGCCTGGCTGCTCGGTACTATACCCATTTTACTTCGCCGATCCGCCGGTACCCTGATCTATTGGTGCACCGGCTCTTGCGCAGGCAGCTGGATGGGGAGCGGCTTACCCGGCAAAAAGCAGAAGACAGAACGCGCCAGCTGGAGCAGGCTGCCCAGCACTGTTCCCAGCGGGAGCGGGCCGCTATTGACGCCGAACGGAAAACGGTAGATTTAAAAATGGCGGAATATATGCTCCGGTTTGTAGGGCAGGAGTTTACAGGGACTATTTCCGGCGTATCCTCTTTCGGCTTTTTTGTGGAGCTGGAAAACGGTGTGGAAGGATTGGTCCATATTTCCAGCCTCACCGATGATTACTATGATTATCTGGAAGGGCAATATGCCCTGGTGGGGCAGCATCTTGGCAAGCAGTACCGGCTGGGGGATGAAGTGCGGATTCAGGTTCTCCAGGTGGATATCAGCGAACGCAAGATTGATTTTGTGCTGGCAGGACTATCCCCGGAAGCGATGGAGACCATGCGGCAGGATTTGTCCCGGCAGAAACGGACCAAAACGGGCATTGCAACCGGCACCTTGAGACATAAGACTACCGGGCGCAGCGACAGTAAAAAGAAACATACCAATCATCTTCATAAAAAGAGAAGAAGGAAGAAAAATTATGGAAAAGGCAGTGAAAGTCATCGCAGAAAACCGTAAGGCAAGGCATGACTATACCATCCACGAAACCTATGAAACCGGCATCGTCCTTTCCGGCACAGAAGTCAAAAGCCTGCGCCAGGGCAAAGCCAATCTAAAAGATTCCTATGCCGCCGTGACGAAAACCGGAGAGTTGTACCTGTACAATCTCCACATCAGTCCCTACGAGCACGGAAATATTTTCAACAAAGATCCCCTGCGGGACCGGAAACTCCTGATGCACAAAAAGGAGATTCAAAAGCTTATCGGGAAAACACGGGAAAAGGGGTTTACCCTGGTACCCTTGTCCTTATATTTTGCTCACGGGCTGGTAAAATGCAAACTGGCACTCGCTACCGGAAAAAAGCTCTACGACAAGCGCCGTGATATGGCGGAGCGTTCTGCCAAACGGGACATGGACCGGGCCCTGAAAAGCAGGAATCAGCGCTAAAGAGGGAAAAGGGAAATATTGATTATTTGCTTATAAAATAAAAGGAACCCCTAGGAAGACCACTAGTCGCCAAGCTGGCGAAGCGTCTTCTCCTAGGACGGCTCCCACTTAAAGTATATATAAAACACTGAGAATAGTCAAAGAAAAAATCCTACGTTGCTCATAGAGGGTATTTTACAAACTGTAAATATCAATAGAAAAGTCTTTAGGGAAGTGTTATAATAAATCTATAAAAGGGGAGCATGATGCGCCTTCTTTAATTATTCGCTAGGAGTGATAGGGTATGGCATTTATGGACGAACTGAAAGCGCGGGTAAAACCTGCTCAAAAGGTGATTGTACTGCCGGAAAATAACAGCGACAGAGCACTGGAGGCTGCGAGCATTGTAGCCAAGGAAGGTTTTGCTAAAATCGTGCTGGTGGGGGATCCTGCCGAACTGCAAAAGAGTGCTGACCGTCTGGGAATCAGCTTTGATGGGGTCAAGATTGTAAACCCTGCCACTTATGAAAGAATGGATGAACTGTGCGAATACTTTGCTAAACGCAGAGCGAAGAAAGGCATGACCGTAGAAAAAGCACGGGACATTATGCTGCACGATACTACGTTCTTTGGCGCCGGTCTGTTGGCGCTGGGGGATGCTGACGGTGTGGTTTCTGGTTCTACCCGTACCAGTGCGGATACGATTAAAGCTGGTCTGCAGGTTGTGGGCGTAAAACCTGGCAACAAGACCGTATGCAGCGGATTTATTATCCTCTCTGATAAAAAAGAGCTGGGTGACAACGGCAAATTTGTATTCGGCGACTGCGGTGTTATCATTGACCCGACGGCAGAACAACTGGCAGATATTGCAGTAAGCTGTGCGGAACGGGCTAAGAATACGGTAGGCATCAAAGAACCGAAAGTTGCTATGCTGTGCTATTCCACCAAAGGATCTGGGACCGGGCCTGAAGTGGATAAGGTAAAAGAAGCTGTGGAAATCCTGAAATCCCGTAATGTGGACTTTGCTTTTGACGGCGAACTTCAGCTGGATGCTTCCCTGGTTCCGGAAGTGGGAGAACGCAAGGCTCCGGGCTCCAAGGTGGCTGGTCATGCGAACGTTCTGGTATTCCCGAACCTGTGCTCTGCCAATATCGGGTACAAACTGGTAGAACGCTTCAGCGGTGCTACCTGCTTAGGACCTCTGGTACAGGGCCTGGCTAAACCGGTTCTGGATCTGTCCCGTGGCTGCTCCACCCAGGACGTGGTAGACGTAGTGGCTGTTTGTGCCAGCGATGCCATTGATGCAGATAAAAAATAATTCATGCTATATAGAAAGACGTTGCTTCATGCAGCGTCTTTTTTGGTATAATAGGGAATATTACTTCTCATAGATTGGGGCTGGAATTGTGCTAGATTTTTTGATTGCCGGGCTGGGCGGTGCTTTGGGAGCGGTGCTGCGGCATCTGATTTCACTTTTACCACTGCAGATGGAAAGCGGATTTCCCGTGAAAACCTTCCTCATCAATATTATAGGTTCATTCCTTATTGGGATTGTGGCAGCCTGGTCGGAGAAAAATGGGCTGGATTCCAGGCTGGTACTCTTTCTCCGGGTAGGAATCTGCGGCGGCTTCACCACGTTTTCCTCCTTTGCCCTGGAGACCCATAGCCTTTTAAGCAAAGGAAGCGTTACCACCGCTGTTTGCTATGCCGTGCTCAGCTTTACCTGTGGCCTTTTGGCCATTCTTGCTGCGGAAAAAATCATATAATAGGGTGAGATCTCCTTTTTAACTGGGAGATCTTTTTTGTACAAAAAAGCGACTTGGACGTAATAACCAAGTCGCTTTTCCTATGCATAGCGTTTTTTTTAATATGGCGGAGGGGGTGGGATTCGAACCCACGGTTCCTTACGGAATCGCCAGTTTTCAAGACTGGTGCCTTAAACCGCTCGGCCACCCCTCCTCGTTATGAAAGACTGGTGTAGTATAGCAGATCAGGCCAGTCTTGTCAAGGCTGCCCTGCATGGGTGCCAGTCTACGTTAATTCTTGGGAGGACGAACAGGGGGAGGCGTCGTGGTGCGGCGCTGTCCGGACCGATTGCTGGAAGAGGGCCGGGGCGGATTGCCTCCGCCAGGAAGTGTGGCATCTCCACTGTCTTCTTTTTTGCTGTCGTCCTTCTTTTTGTCGTCGTCTTTTTTATCGTCTTTCTTAGGTGTTTCTTTCGGGGCTTCGTATTTGGGTGCCGGCATCTTAAAGCCTTCCGGTACTTCGAAATCCGTTCTGGGCTTGCCATCTAAGGCGTTGCTCATGAATGTACGCCATAATGTGGCTGGTTCGCCGCCGCCGGTCATACCGCCGAGGGATTCGTTGTTGTCATCCCCAATCCACACGGCACAGGCAAGATCCGGTGTAAAGCCTACGAACCAGGCGTCATGGTAATCGCTGGTGGTCCCGGATTTACCGGCGCAGGGACGAGAAATTGCTGCGCCCCGACCAGTACCCCGTGTCATAACATCTTCCATCATAGAAATCATCATGTAAGCGGTACCCGGTTTTACTACCTGGGTAGGGTTGGTCTTGTGCTCATAGATGACTTTTCCGTTGCGGTCCACAATTTTTATGATGGGTGTAGGTTTATTGAAACTGCCCATATTGGCAATACCACCATAGGCCCCTGCCAGTTCCAGCGGGGTTACGCCGTGGGTCAGTCCGCCCAATGCAGCAGCCCCGTTTTCGTCGCTGTCTACCAGGGTGGTAATACCAAAGCGTTTAGCCAGGGCTATCATTTTTCCTACACCATATTTCATGGCAATTTTAACGGCAGGAACGTTGTAGGAATAGGTGAGGGCTGTCCGATAGGTGACATCGCCATGGAAGCGACGGTCAAAGTTCTGTGGATTCCATTTGCCAGGAATGGCGGAGTCTTCCACCGTATCATTGGGCGTAGCACCTTGTTCAAAGGCATTCATGTAAACAAATGGCTTAAAGGAAGAACCAGGCTGCCGCTCCGCCATAACGGCACGGTTGAATTGGTCCGTACCCCGGCCGCCGATCATGGCTTTGATATATCCCGTTTTAGGATCTACGGCTACAATGGCGGATTGAGGCTGCTTTAATTTATTGTCATCTGTGTAGTACGTCGGGGTCAGTGCCGCCGCTTCTTCGGCGGCTTTTTGCATATCCGGATCCAGTGTGGTGTAGACTTTCAAGCCTTGCTTATACACGGCGTCCGGACCAAATTTCTCTACTAACATCTGGATGACATAATCAATGAAGTATTTTTTAGAGCCAGGGGCAGTGTTTAAGGATTTATAGTTCAGCGGTTCTGCATAGGCCTTATCCGCCTGATCTTTGGTGATAAACCCATATTTGGTCATCTGATCCAGGACGACCCGCTGCCGTGCTTTGCCGGCCTTGGGATTGGTTAAAGGAGAATAGTAGTTGGGGCTCTTGGGAAGACCTGCCAGCATAGCGCACTGTGCTAAGTCCAGATCTTCCACGTGCTTCCCAAAATAGATGTTGGAAGCAGTTTCCACACCATAAGCCCCCTGCCCAAAATAGATCTGGTTCATATACATTTCCAGAATTTCTTTTTTGGTATATTTCTGCTCAATTTGCAAGGCGATAAACGCCTCGTGAATTTTACGGGACAGGGTCTGTTCCTGTGTCAGGAAATAGTTCTTGGCTAATTGCTGGGTAATCGTGCTGCCGCCCTGGACCTCTCCCCAACGGATGTAGGTATAGATGGCGCGGCCAATACCACGGAAATCAATGCCTCCATGTTCGTAGAAACGAATATCCTCTGCTGCAAAAAAGGCATTTTGCAAATTCTTTGGTACTTTGTCAATGGTTACAGGGATCCGGGATTCTTCAGAATCCACAGTGGTAATTAAGTTTCCCTTGGCATCAAAAAATTGAGAAGAAGCCATAGGGACCATATCCTTGCTCAAAATTTTAGCAGTCGTAAATTTTGCCAAGGCAAAAAACGCTGCCACGGAGAGAAATCCCACCAGAATCAATGCCAGCACGGCGGATAAAATCGTGCCGCCAAGTTTCTTGTGTCTATGACCGGAGGAGTCCATAAAATTTCTCCAATTTTTATCCTTATTTGTCATCACGTCAGCTCCTATTGCAATCAGAATGAATTGGGAACATAGGTTTATTCGTTATTATACCACATTCTGTCCATTGAACAAAGAACGGAATGGGATTTTTGTCCATTACGAGCTAATTACAGGGGTAACTATAAGACGGAGAAAAATCTTGGAAAAGCCCAATCAAAACACAGGATTACATTGCTTTTTAACTAAAAACGGTTTATAATGGGGAAAAGTGGTGTGAAGTGGAGTAAAAAGTAGACGGAAAGCAGGTGAGACAGATGCTGATGGGGGAATTTGAGCACGCCTTAGATCCCAAAGGGCGTCTGTTTGTGCCGGCTAAATTACGGGAAACCTTGGGCAAAACCTTTGTTATCACGAAGGGACTGGATGGCTGCCTGGATGTGTATCCCATGGAAGCATGGGAAAAACTAAAAAACAGCTTTGCACAAAAAATGATGCCCAAACATAAGGAAAGAGATGTTTCCCGTTTTATTTTTGGCGGCGCCTGTGAAGCAGAACCGGATAAACAAGGACGGGTACTCTTGCCGGCTAATTTGCGCTCCTATGCAAAGATCGGAGATACGGCAGTCATTGTAGGTGTGGGAAATAAAGCGGAAATTTGGGACAAAGAGCAGTATGAATCCTATACCAGCAGTGTGGAAGATGACGTAGCCCAAATGGTGGAAGAACTGGAATTTGAATAGATATAGATAGAGAAATGAGGATGCACTGTGGAATTCGTGCATAAAAGTGTGTTGCTGGAAGAATCCGTGGACTGGGTGGTGCAGAATCCGTCCGGTATTTATGTGGACTGCACGTTAGGCGGCGGAGGGCATTCCCATGCCATTGGTTCCCGGCTTAGGCCAGATGGGCTATTAATTGGCCTGGACCAGGATGAGGACGCCATCCGTGCAGCGACGGAACGCTTGCAAGACCTTCCCTGTAAAGTGAAAATTATCCATGATAATTTTCGTCATCTGGGTGACGTATTGGATTCCTTGGGAATTCCCCAGGTAGACGGTATTTTATTTGATCTGGGAGTATCCTCCTACCAGCTGGACACACCGGAACGTGGATTTTCCTATATGCATGACGGGCCACTGGACATGCGAATGGATCAGGAAGGCGAAACGCTGACGGCAGCAGACGTAATCAATCACTACAAAGAAGATGAACTGTCCGGCGTGATTTATAAATACGGAGAAGAACAATGGGCAAAACGCATCGCCCAGTTCATCGTAGCAGCAAGGAAAAAGCAGCCCATCCGTACAACGGGCGAACTGGTGCGAATTATCAAGGCTGCTATACCCAAAGGTGCTAGACAGGATGGACCGCATCCTGCGAAACGGACATTTCAGGCCATTCGCATTGAGGTGAATGGGGAACTAAAAATCCTGGATGAAGCCGTGGAAGAAGCCGTACATCACCTGAAAAGCGGCGGTCGGATTGGTGTTATCAGCTTTCATTCTCTGGAAGACAGAATCGTGAAAAGGGCTTTTCAACGATTACAAAAAGGCTGCATATGTCCGCCGGAATTGCCGGTGTGCGTATGCGGACGAAAACCGGAACTTAAAACCTTAAAAAAATTTGCTCCCACGGATGCAGAATTGCAGGCAAACCCCAGGGCACGCAGCGCAAGGCTTAGGGGAGCGGAGAAAATATAACAAAGCGTGCTGATGAATGCAGAAATACTAAGATAAAGGAGCTGCCGCAATGGTTACCAGAAAAAGGACGGGACAGGTAGCATGGAATGGCAGGAATAGCTATACGTATGGCTCCACAGCCTATAAGGAAGCGGAATCCATTCCCCTTAGACGGGTATATCCCACTCGGAAAACAGATACAGTCAGAAAAAAAGTAAATAAAAGAGCTCGACAGGTTGCATTGTTAGCTGGTTTGGTATTATCATTAATATTCGTGAATGTGGCTTTAAGTGAACTGTACTTTGCAAAATGCAGTGCTTTGGTCCAGCTGAAAGGGATGGAAGCCCAGTGTCTGGATGAATCGGAGACGCTTCAAATTGATGTGGAGCGGCTGCACAATCCGCAGCGCATTGCAGAAATTGCAGAAAAGAAATTGGGTATGAGTACGGCCAGAAGCAATATTTACGTGCGTAATCCGTAACATGCTGCCTGCGGCTGTCTCCTCCAACATATATGGTGCCTGCCGCAGGCTGTGGCAGGCCTTTTGTTTTGTCTAAAGAGGAAAACTAGGGGGATGGACATGAAAAAAACGATAGAGGAAATTCTGACGCAGCTGCCCAATGCCAAAATTACAGGCGGTCATGGAGACAAATCCGTTACGCAATTGACAATTGATTCCCGAACTGCGGGACCTGGTAGCCTCTTTATCTGCTTAAAAGGGGAACACACCAACGGACATGCCTATGCCGATAAAGCGGCGGCCCAAGGTGCCAGTGCCATCCTGGCAGAAGAAGATGTTGGCGTCCCAGAATCTACTGGTTGCGCGGTGATCCGTGTACCCAGCACGCAGAAAGCCATGATGCGGCTGGCACCTTGGTTTTATGAGTATCCCGCATCCAAAATGCGGATGATCGGGGTAACCGGAACCAATGGAAAAACCACAACGACAACAATCCTGCGGGACTTGTTCACGGAAAATGGGCACAAGGTAGGTCTCATCGGAACTATTCATAACTGCATTGGCGACACAGTGATTCCCTCCCACAATACTACCCCGGATGTGGTGGACCTGCAGCGGATGCTCTATGATATGCAGCAGGCAGGATGCGACATAGTTGTTATGGAAGTTTCTTCCCATGCCCTTGCGCTCAACCGGGTTGCAGGCATTGAATACGATACCGCCGTTTTTACCAATCTGACACAGGATCATTTGGATTTTCATAAAACAATGGAGAATTACCGGGAAGCCAAGGCACAATTGTTTCTGCATCTCCATGAGGGGAAAAAATCCAATAAAACAGCAATTTTTAATGCGGACGATCCCAGTGCTGCCATCATCATGCAGCGGGTACAAACCAAAGTTATGACCTTTGGAATGAAAGATACCTATGACGTGTACCCGTATACCTTCCATGTGGCAGCGACCCATATGGAATTACATCTGCATACCCCACTGGGGGACATGCAGCTAAAGCTCCATATTACTGGAGAGTTCAATGTGTATAATGTGATGGGAACGATTTGTGCGGCCATTGCAGAAGGACTCTCCAAGGAAGAAATTGAAAAAGGGTTAAATGCATTTCAAGGCGTACCAGGACGTTTCCAGCTGATCCATGCCGGGCAGCCCTTTACCGTCATTGTGGACTATGCCCATACCCCTGATGGGTTGGAAAATGTGCTCCATACAAGTAGGGAAATTACTCGTGGAAAACTTTGGGTCGTATTCGGCTGCGGCGGGGACCGGGACAGGAAAAAACGGCCTATTATGGGAAAAATTGCTCTTGATTTGGCAGATGTCCTGGTAGTAACCAGTGACAACCCCCGGAGCGAGAACCCGGAAGCGATTATCCAGGATATCCAGGCGGGCTTGGTAAATCCTCCCCCGGAAAAGGAAATCCATAGCATCACTGACCGCAAAGCGGCTATCGAATATGCCATCAGTCATGCCGCGCCGGAGGACGTGGTGATGATTGCTGGAAAAGGTCATGAAAATTATCAGATCTTGAAAGACCGAACCATTCATTTTGATGACGGAGAAGTGGTCCGGAAGTATTTTCAAAAGGGGACGGACCATGCTGACTGTTGAACTGGTAAAAAAAGCGCTGCAATGTTCCAATGATATACCTGGCGTCACAGAATTTACGGATGTGACCACAGATTCCCGGACCATTGCAGCAGGCAATTTGTTTGTTGCGTTAAAAGGAGAAAAATTTGACGGTCACGCCTTTGTAAAGAAGGCCTTATCGGAAAAAGCGGCAGCAGCGGTGGTAGACCATGTGCCGGAAGGGGTATCTGCAGCGCAGTGCTTTGTGGTGCCGGATACACTTTTGGCATACCAGCAAATTGCCCGGGCCTATCGCTTGAATTTTCCCAAACTGAAGGTAATCGCCATTACTGGCAGCAACGGAAAGACCACTACAAAAGATATGATCAGTGCGGTGCTGGGCGAACGCTATCGGGTGGTGAAAACCCAGGCCAACTTTAACAATGAAATTGGTCTGCCGAAAACCCTTTTGGCCATTCGCCCGGATACGGAAATTGCCGTGGTAGAAATGGGCATGCGGGGGATGGGGCAGATCCGTGCCATGAAAGCCATTGCCTTGCCGGACGCAGCAGTTATCACCAATGTGGGCGAATCCCATCTGGAACTACTAGGTTCCATAGAAAATATTGCCAAGGCAAAAAGCGAAATACTGGAGAATTTTACTTCCGTAAACCATGCCTTCTTAAATGGGGATGATCCTCGGGTATGCCATATGCAAACGGGTGCCACCGTGCATACCTATGGCATTGACAGCGCCAGTGATATAAAAGCGGTTTCCATGGAAGGACAAGGCCTGCAAACGGAATTTGCCTATGTAAGCCGGATTACCGGGAAAATGCAGACCGTGCAGCTGCCCCTTTTGGGACGGCATAATGTGATGGATGCCCTGGCCGCTATCGCTGTGGGAGAGGTATATGGCGTTCCGGATGAGGCTATTGCTCATGGCCTGGAACATCTTCATATGACGGGCATGCGGCAGGAAATCCTGCAATTTGGGGATATCACGGTGATTAACGATGCCTACAATGCTAGTCCTTCCTCCATGAAAGCAGGGTTGGAAGCCCTGCACAATGTGGTGCAAAACAAAAATAAAGGCCGCGCCATAGCCGTTCTGGCAGATATGCTGGAACTGGGAGCGAAGTCCCGGAGCGGGCATGAAGCCGTAGGACAATGGACCAGTCAATATGGGGTAGCGGAACTAATTTGTTATGGACCGGAATCTGTTTATATGGCCCAAGCTGCAGAAAAAGCGGGCGTTGCCGTTCATTATTGTACAGATCAAATGGAGGCAGCCCGGACGCTTGCTAAATGCCTGCAGCCGGGGGATACGGTGTTGTTGAAAGGTTCTCATGCCATGGGTGTGGATCAGCTGGTAACCATGGTATTTACCGATAAGGAGGCAGCAAAATGACAGAGAGTTCTATAATAGGGATCGCTGTGCTGCTGACCTCTTTTGTGATTACAGCAGGCACTGGGCACATACTGCTGCCTGCCTTGCATCAGCTGCATTTTGGACAGAGTATCCGGGAATGTGGCCCCAAGGAGCATTTAAAAAAAAGCGGGACACCTACCATGGGTGGCCTGATGATGTTCTCCGGGGTGATTTTTGCTTCTTTCATCTGGGTTCCAGATAATATGCGTACAATGATGGCGCTACTATTGTTTGGAGGGTATGGCATCATTGGTTTTATTGATGACGGTTTGAAAATCGGTCATAAAAGAAATCTTGGCCTGACGGCCCTGCAAAAGATCTTGCTGCAGCTGCTGCTGGCAAGTCTTTATCTCATTCTTCCGGGGGAAGCTGCACTTTCCAGGACAGAGCTGTGGATTCCTGTATTGGGTGAGGGCCTCTATCTGGGGGCGGGTTATTTTGTGTTTTTCCTGATTCTTCTGGTAGGAACTACCAATGCGGTAAACTTGACCGATGGACTGGATGGACTTGCTGCCAGTGTGACGGTTCCCGTGATGCTGGCGTATACGTATATTGCCTATGACAGCCAGCATCTGCAGGAGGCGTGGTTTTCCCTGGCCATTGTAGGGGCTTGTCTGGCCTTTTTGATTTATAATCGTCATCCCGCCCGCTGCTTTATGGGAGATACGGGCTCTTTGGCACTGGGCGGTGCGGTAGCTGCTGCAGCTATCGGCACTGGGCAGGAATTACTGTTAGTCGTAATCGGTGGTGTCTATGTTTTAGAGGCGCTATCCGTGATTTTACAAGTGGGCTATTTTAAACTGACGCATGGCAAGCGCATCTTTCGCATGGCGCCCTTACACCATCATTTTGAGCTGGGCGGCATGGAAGAAACGACTGTGGTCAAATGGTTTTTTCTCATGAGCTGCATATTTTCCCTGTGTGGGGTTGCCTTATATATGTACAGTAAATAAAGGGTAGGGAGGATCGTTCCGATGGGTGAATCCAAGAAAATTTTTGTCTATGGTGCCGGTATCAGCGGTATCGGCGTTTCAGAAGTGCTGAGTGACCGGGGAGAACAGGTCATTTTATATAACGACAGCGAAAAAGCATTGGATCCTCGCTGGCTGGAAAAATTCTCTGCCAAGGGAGGGGAATATGTATGCCAGGTGGATCCGGAACCTTACCTGAAAGAATGCTATTTATTCATTATCTCTCCTGGGATTCCCTTTACCACAGAAACGGTAAAAAAAGCCAAGGCACTCGGCATGGAGATTATTGCAGAAGCTGAAGAAGCCAGTCGCCTGTATAAAGGGCACTGGTGTGCTATTACCGGGAGCAACGGTAAAACAACGACCACGACCCTTTTAGGCAAGATGCTGGAATCCTTGCCGGTGAAAACAGCTGTGGCAGGAAATATCGGGTTTGCCCTCAGTAAAGAATTGCAGCATTTAGACGAAAACTCCTATGTGGCAGCAGAATTGTCCAGCTTCCAACTGGAAGGCACTACCAGCCTTGCTCCGGACATTGCCTGTATCGTGAATATTACGCCGGATCATTTTGAACGACACGGGGATATGGCTGGATATGTAGCAGCAAAATCCAAAATTTTTGCGTTTCAAAAGCCTGAGGATATCCTGATTTTAAATGCCGATGATCCAGTTTCCAGCGGACTGGGAACGAAAGCGAAAAGTCAGGTCGTTTATTTTAGCACTAAGCAGTGTCTGTCAGAAGGCGCCTTTATTGAAAATGGATGGTTTACCATTCAATGGAAAGGTACGAAGGAAAAAATATGCCAGGTGTCCGATCTGCAGATTTTTGGCGCCCACAATGAACAGGATGTATTAGCAGCCTGCCTGTGTGCCTTCTTTGCCGGAGTAAAACCAGAAGCTATGGCGCAGGTGCTTAAAAATTTTAAGGGCGTAGAACACCGGCTGGAATATGTGGAAACCATTGCTGGCGTCAAATACTATAATGATTCCAAGGCAACCAATACGGATTCTGCAGTGAAAGCCCTGGAAGCTTTCAAAGACGGCCATGTAATTCTCTTGGCCGGTGGTCATGATAAAATGACTGGTCTGGATGACTTTATGGAAATGGTCAAAAAACAGACCGATGCCTTGATTCTCTTGGGGGAGGCCCGTCAACGGTTTGCCCAGGCAGCCGAAAAGCACGGCGTGAAAAACATTATCCTGGTTGATGGAAATTTTGAGGAAGCGGTACGCAAAGCCAGCAGCATAGCCAAGGCACCGGAAGTAGTGCTGCTGTCCCCGGCCTGTTCTTCCTATGATATGTTTAACAACTACCCGGAACGGGGACGTGCTTTTAAAAAAATCGTTAAGCAGCTGGCAAAGGAGGCGCAAGCGTGAAAGTGATTTTATCCGGCGGCGGAACAGGGGGGCATATTTACCCGGCCCTGACCATTGCCGGCACCTTGCAGCGGCTGGATCCCCAATGTGAAATCACGTTTGTGGGGACGAAAAAAGGCCTGGAAAAGGACATTATTCCCCGCTATGGCTATCCTTTGGAATTTATTGAAGTCGCTGGGTTTGAGCGGCATTTAGGCCTTTCTACCTTAAAAAGTGCGGGCAAACTGCTTGTGGGCATGCAGGAAGCTTACAGCCTTTTGGGAAAAATACAGCCGGATCTGGTGATCGGTACCGGTGGCTATGTATGCGGGCCCATTCTCTTTTGGGCGGCCTGGAAGAAGATTCCCACCTGTATTCAGGAGCAAAATGCTATGCCCGGGGTGACCAATAAAATTTTATCCCGCTTTGTGGATAAAGTGTTTTTAGGCTATCAAGAGGCTGGAAAATTCTTTTCTTCTCACGGGGAGAAACTATTTACAGGAAATCCTGTACGCCAGGAAATTCTGGAGGCAAAACGGGAAGATGGCGTGCAGGAATTTCATCTGGACCCGAAAAAAAAGACCCTGCTGGTTTTTGGCGGCAGCCGGGGCGCAAGAGCCATTAATACTGCTATGGTAGAAGTGGAACGGGCACTGGCACACAATCCGCATATCCAAATTTTGCACGCTACAGGAACAGCAGACTATGAAAAGCATATTGCCATGCTGGGCAAAGAAGTTATGGAAGCAGAAAATATCCATGTGCTGCCCTATCTCCATGCGATGCCTAAGGCACTGGCTGCAGCAGATCTGGCAGTAAGCCGGGCGGGTGCTATCGGGCTGGCTGAACTTATGGCTCGTGGGATTCCTTCCATACTGGTTCCCTATCCCTATGCCACAGCCAATCATCAGGAATACAATGCCCGGGCGCTGGCAGCTCAGGGGGCAGCAGAAGTTGTTTTGGACAAAGAATTGACAGGCACCTGGCTTTTGGATAAAATGCAGCAGCTTTTTAAGGATCCGGACTTGCTGCAAAAAATGCACCAGGCTGCTTTAGCCGCTGCCCGTCCGGATGCCGCTATGACGATTGCCCAAGCGGCGCTTGCCCTGGCAAAACAAAATGAGGAGGACATCCATCGTGGTTGACTTGGATACCGTAAAAAACATACATTTTATAGGCATTGGAGGCGCCGGCATGAGCGCACTGGCCTATGTATTAATCAAACGGGGCTACTGCGTTTCCGGCAGCGACGTGAAGCCTGGGTTTATGGCGACCAAATTGGCTAAAGAAGGCGCGTTGGTCTTTATTGGTCATGCGACTTGCCAGATTGAGCGGGCTGAAGTGGTGGTTATTTCCACCGCCATTCATCCCGATAACCCGGAACTGGTAGAAGCCAAACGCCGGCAGGTCCCGGTGATTCACCGCAGTGATGTACTGGCCTATCTGATGAATAAACACAGCGGTATCGCTGTGGCCGGTGCCCATGGCAAAACCACCACCAGCAGTATGTTAAGTTGCATTACTGTGGATGCCGGATTGGACCCCACCATTGTGGTGGGTGGCGTGGTGAATAATCTTGGCTCCAATGCCCGCAGCGGAAAAAGCGGCTATGTTGTGGCAGAAGCCGACGAAAGTGACGGTTCTTTCCTGAAATTTCATCCCTATATTGCTGTTGTCACCAATATTGAAGATGACCACCTGGACCATTACGGTAGCCAGGAAAATATTACCAAGGCCTTTACCCAGTTCGTCAGCCAGATTAAGCCGGATGGCACTGCCGTACTTTGCTATGACAATGCCCGGGTGCATGAGATCGGAACTCATACCGATAAAAAGGTGATTAGCTACGGGCTGACAGCTCCCGATGCGGAGTATACCGCACAAAATATCCACTATGGGGCCGGCGGCAGTACATTTGATGTGGTGCATCACGGTACAGTGCTGGGGCAGTGTCATTTGATTGTCCCGGGGCGGCATAACGTGCAAAACGCTCTGGGGGCGATTGCCACCGCAGAACTATTGGGGATTCCTCTTCCCACAGTTTTATCCTCTTTGGAGAAATTTTCCGGCGCAAAACGCCGGTTTGAAACCAAGGGCAAAGTGGATGGCATCTGGGTGGTAGACGATTATGCCCATCATCCTACAGAAGTGGAAGCGACCCTTGCGGCAGCCCGCCAAACCCAGCCGAAACGGCTCCTGGTCGTTTTTCAACCCCATCGCTATACCCGGACACAATTGCTTCATGAGGAATTTGCGGTAGCGTTTAAAGCGGCGGACGAACTTATTATCACCAATATCTACGCCGCCAGTGAAGATCCGATCCCGGGAGTAACCGGGGAAAAACTAGCCGAAGAAATCCACCGCACTACGGGGCAGCATGTGCTGTACCTGCCGGATCAGGCTAGTATCTTGGAAAAGCTGGAAGCCATTGTAGAACCGGGGGATTTGGTGATGACCGTAGGTGCCGGGGATATTTTCAAGCTTGGAGAAGCACTGGTAAAAGCTTTGGAACGGAGGCAGAATAATGGATAAGAATATAAAAGTAGCCGTTGTTATGGGAGGCCCTTCCAAAGAGCGGGAAGTATCTCTAAACACCGGCAATGCGATTCTAAGTGCCCTGCAGGAAAAAGGCTACGATGCTGTGGGTATTGATTTGGATCCTCAGCATATTGTAGAGCAGCTGAAAGAAAGTGGCGTAGCCGTCGTTTTTAATGCGGTGCATGGGCTGTATGGGGAAGATGGCCGGCTCCAAGGTGTATTGGAAATGCTGGGAATTCCTTATACGGGCAGCCGCGTCTTAGCCAGCGCTGTAGCTATGGATAAATTCTTTACCAAGCACTTATTTGTAAACAATCATGTGCCTACGGCCAAATGCCTGTATATTACTAAAGAGGACAAAACGCCTCCCAAGGAACGGATTATTCAGGAACTGGGGATTCCTTGTGTGGTTAAACCTGCAGCCCAGGGTTCCAGCATTGGTGTCACCATTGTAAAGGACGAACAGCAGTTGGAAGCAGCTTTGGAAGAGGCATTCCGCTATGGCGACCGTGTTCTGGCAGAAGCCTTCTTTAAGGGGAAGGAAGTGGCTGCCGGTGTGATGCCGGGAGCAGATGGCAAGGCCATAGGTATGCCGCTGGTACTCATTGAACCCCATGTAAATTTTTATGATTTCCATAATAAATATACCAAAGGCGCTACGACCTATACCTGTCCGGCTCCTTTTGATGAAGCCACCACAAAACGGCTGCAGAAAATTGCTGTGGCAGCCTATAACGCACTGGGATGCAGCGGAGTAGCACGGACGGATCTGATGCTGGCGGAAGATGGTACAGCCATTGCACTGGAAGTCAATACCGTCCCTGGCATGACGGCCACCAGTCTGATTCCAAAGGCTGCGGCAGCAATGGGGCTGTCTTTCCCGGATCTGTGTGAAAAGATTCTGCAGTCGGCCCGGTAACATGGATAGACCCAAATGGATGCAGCCCCGGGTACGACAGAGCCGGAAGCTGCAAACAAATAAAGCGCAAGCAGAGCCCTCCAAACAGGAAGAGCGGCACCGCCCGACCTTTCGGGAAGAACTGCAACGGGCTCGCCTGCGCCAGGAAAATAAGTACAGGGAAGAAAGTGCTGTACAGCATCACCTGGAAGAAGAGCTGTCCGCGCAGCAGCGAAAACGCAGCAAAAAAAAATCTCCCAAGGGGCTGCGGAAAGGGCGTCTTTTCCGCCTGGTGCTGGGGCTCTCTATTCTACTGGGAGCTGCAGTATTTGTGCATCAGCCGTGGGTAGCTTTTGGGCGCCTCCAGGTAGAAGGTTCCAATGCGCTGACACAGGCAGAAGTGGAACAAATGGCAGGCGCTCCTAAGCCCATGAACCTCTTTCGTTTGAACTGGCATGGATTATTGCAGGCGGTACGCAGTGACTACAGGGTGGAAAAAGCCACGTTAGGATATGGCTGGCCGCTCACCTTGAAAGTGTATATCAATGACCGCCAGCCCGTTCTCTATGTGAATTTTACAGGGAAGACGTATGGCAAATTGGATGCAACCGGCCATGTGATCGGAGTAGGTCAGGGGATTGCCGATGGCTCTGCACCGGTACTCACAGGCTACAGCCTGGGCAAGGACCTTTCTTTGGGAGAGATAACAGATGACACGGAAATTCTGGGTGTTCTGGGCTTTTTAGGCAAGCTGAGCGCGCCGCTCCGTGACCGGATCACGGGCATTGCTATGGACAGTAATAAAAATCTGAAATTCTATCTGTCTGGCGGCGTACCACTGATTGTGGGGACGTATGAAAATGCCAACAAAAAGCTGGATACCATTGCAGCTATCTGCCGGGAACTGGAAACGAAAAAAATCAAGGCGGAATATATTGACGTAACCTATGAAAAACCCTATGTAAAAGTACTGGGAAAATAAAAAAACTGAGGAGAACGCCATGGTGTATCATAGCAAACGCGAAAAATTTTTTACTTTCCTGGTGTGCCTCCTGGTAGGCGTTATGGTTTCTACCCAGTTTCGCAGTGCGGAAAAAGCCAGGACATCCTTGAACCAACAGCGGGCAGAAGACTTAGTTGCTAAGCTTAAGGATGCAGAAACCGAAAACAAGCGCCTGAATGCGCAGCTGGAGGAATTGCAGAAAATCGGCGGTGCCGGCGGAGCCGCTTTGGAAACACTCAAGGCCAAAGCAGGGGAAACGGCCCTTACTGGTCCTGGCGTTGTGGTCACCGTGGACGACAGTCACGTAAAACCAAAGCAAGGGGAAAATCCGAATTTATATGTGATTCATGATGATGACCTGCTGCGGATTTTAAATGAACTGCGTGCCGCCGGTGCCGAAGCCCTTTCTTTTAACCAGCAGCGGCTGCTGGATGTATCTGAAGTCCGCTGTGCAGGACCCACCGTAAGTGTCAATAATACCCGCTTTACCCCGCCGTACGAAATCCGGGCGATTGGAGATCCTAAGTCCCTGGAAAGTGCCTTGCGTCTTAGGGGCGGTGTTATGGAAACCCTGAAATTCTGGGGTATTGAGGTGGATGTTAAGCAAAAAAACAATGTGGAAATACCTGCCTTTAAGGGAACCAGGCATATGGAATATTCCAAAGTAAAGGGGGCCGAACACCCATGATTTTGCTGTATGCAGGGGCAGGCCTTTGTGCAGGCCTTGCGCTGGGGGCATTTTTGCCCGTGATTCCGCCCAGCTATAGCCGGTATGTGGCAGTAGCGTTTATGTCCTGTTTGGACGCCGCATTTGGCGGTTACCGTTCTTCCCGGGAAGGGCATTTTCAAAGCAAGATATTTTTAAGCGGCTTTTTTGCCAATGCTTTGTTTGCTGTATTTTTATGTTATTTTGGGATGCGTCTGGGCATGGACTTGTATTATGTGGCGATGATTGCGTTCGGGCTGCGGATTTTTAACAATATTGCCATCATTCGCCGCCTATTAATGAAAACAAGCTAGAAAAATCGAAGAATTTTTGTAAAAAAAGATGAAATATACAGCGTGAAATGATATACTATATCTAGTGTACTTTAAAAACGATGAGTTTTAGTATAGAAAATGATGAGGAGGACCATGTATGATGTACGAGGCAGATAAAGACACTGTAGATCAGCCCCTGGAGAAAATTAAGGTCATCGGTGTGGGCGGCGGCGGCAATAATGCCGTAGATCGGATGATTGAGGCCGGGCTGGAAGGTGTGGAATTTATTGCCGTTAACTGCGATGCCCAGGCACTCAAAAAATCTTCTGCGCCTACGAAAATTCAGATCGGGGAAGATGAGACCCGGGGACTGGGTGCAGGTGCCAATCCGGAAATCGGAGAAAAATCCGCAGAAGAATCCAAAGATGCCCTGGCAGAAGCTGTTAAAGGCGCTGACATGGTCTTCATTACCGCTGGTATGGGCGGTGGTACCGGTACGGGTGCGGCCCATGTGGTAGCTGAGCTGGCCAAACAGGCGGGGGCCCTGACTGTGGGTGTTGTGACTAAACCTTTTGCTTTTGAAGGTCGTCGCCGTTACAATGTGGCAGAACAAGGTATTGCTAATTTGAAATCCAAAGTGGATGCCCTGATTACTATCCCCAATGACCGTCTGCTCCAGGTTGTGGATAAACGGACCAGCATGCGGGATGCATTTAAACTGGCTGACGATGTCCTGCGCCAGGGCGTACAAGGCATCAGCGACCTGATTGCAGTGCCTGGCTTGATTAACGTAGACTTTAACGATGTAAAAGCCGTTATGACAAACGCAGGTTCCGCTATGATGGGTATTGGTACCGCAAAGGGCGATGAAGGCGCTGCCGCAGCTGCAGAAGCTGCCATTAAGAGCCCGCTCTTAGACAGCACCATTGAAGGTGCCAAAGGCGTATTGCTGAACATTACCGGCGGTCCCAACCTGTCCTTGATGGACGTGAACGAAGCCAGCAAGATTATCACCGATGTGGTGGATCAGGATGCCATTATCATCTTTGGTGCCAACATTGACGAAAGTATTGAAGATGAAATCCGGGTTACCGTGATTGCTACCGGGATTGAAGAAGGCAAAAGCAATACGGTCTCCAGCACACTGAAACCAAAACCTTTCACCAAACCGGAAACTCCTACCAGCCGGTTCACCCAGGCTGCTGAAACAGCTGCCAGCTCCAAGGTGAAAAGCTTCACGGAACCGACTTCGGAGATTCCGCCCTGGATCCGTAACAAATAATTAACGGCAGGAAGTGGTAGTATGAAATGTCCTTTCTGCGGGTATGAAGACAGCCGCGTAGTGGACTCCCGTTCCGTAGATGGCGGCGGATCCATTCGGCGTCGCAGGGAATGTCCCCAGTGCGGGCGGCGCTTCACTACCTATGAAAAATATGAACAGGTGCCCCTTCTCGTTGTGAAACGGGACGGACGGCGGGAACTGTTCGACAGCAAGAAAATCCTGGCAGGACTGTTGCGTGCTTTTGAAAAGCGTCCCTTCACCTATGAGCAGATCCAAAATCTCACCAACCAGATTGAGACAGAGATCCGGGCCAAAGGGGAGAACGAAGTCAAATCCACAGAAATTGGAGAAGCTGTAATGGCCCATCTGGAAAAGATTGACCAGATCGCCTATGTACGCTTTGCTTCCGTGTACCGTCAATTTGCCGATGTGAACAGTTTTATGCAGGAGATCCAAAACATGCTCAACAAAGGGCAGAACAATACAAAAAAATAAGTCCGTTCAATCAATCGAGTAAGAGGACACCCCTTTTGGGAATTTCTCTTACTCGATTCTTGTATAAGAACCGTAAAGTTTAACTTGCAACGTTTGTTACAAGTATGGTATAATGTCCCATAGCTGTAAAACTTGCAGCTTACTATTACACACGCAGTGTTTGGACGTACCTGTCCTCAAAACTGAGGGGATGCGGAAAATACGCTGCGGAGGAAAAAACAGGAGGAAGTAACATGGCTATTGTATCGATGAAACAACTTTTGGAAGCAGGCGTTCACTTCGGGCATCAGACCCGCCGCTGGAACCCCAAGATGGCTCCGTACATCTTCACGGAACGGAACGGAATCTATATCATTGACCTGCAAAAGACCGTTAAGAAAGTGGAAGAATGCTATAATTTCCTGCGGGAAGTTGCTGCTAAAGGCGGTCAGGTGCTGTTTGTAGGTACCAAAAAACAAGCCCAGGGTGCAATTAAAGAAGAAGCCGAACGCTGCAATATGTTTTATGTCAATGAAAGATGGCTGGGCGGCATGCTGACCAACTTCAAAACCATCCAAACCCGTATCAAACGGCTCCATGACCTGGAAAAGATGGAAGAAGAAGGCACTTTTGCCGTACTGCCCAAAAAAGAAGTTATTGTACTGCGTCATGAAATGGCAAAATTGGAAAAATACCTGGGCGGTATCAAAGAAATGAAGAAGCTGCCTGCAGCCCTCTTTGTGATTGATCCGAGAAAAGAACACAATGCGGTTTTGGAAGCCCGGAAACTACACATCCCCATCGTTGCTACCGTTGATACCAACTGCGATCCGGATGAAGTGGACTACCTGATGCCTGCAAATGATGACGCTATCCGTGCCGTACGGCTGCTCACCAGCAAGATGGCTGATGCCGTGCTGGAAGGCAAGGCTGCCGCTGTGGATGATGAAGCCGTTGTGGCAGAAGAAGCAGAAAAAGTCGAAGAGAAAGACGCTGAATAAGCAATCTGACCCGTTACTACAGGAGGAATACAGATGGCAATTACTGCGAGCATGGTAAAGGAATTGCGTGAACGCACTGGCGCCGGCATGATGGACTGCAAGAAAGCCCTGACGGCGACCGAAGGCAATATGGATGCAGCCATTGATTTTCTGCGGGAAAAAGGCCTGTCAAAGGCGGCTAAAAAAGCCAGCCGGGTCGCTGCAGAAGGTCTGGTAGATATTTACGTGGATGAAGCCAGCAAAGTTGCGGCTATGGTAGAAGTCAACTGCGAAACCGACTTTGTGGCCAATACGGATGAATACCGGAATCTGGTTCGTTCCATCAGCAAACACATTGCAGAAAACAAACCGGCTGATTTGGATGCCCTGAAGAACCAAACCTTTGGGGATACCGGCAAAAACGTAGGCGAGATTGTGACCGAAGCCATTGCTAAAATCGGTGAAAAAATTGACATCCGTCGTTTTACCGTTTATGCCTATGGCGATGATACCATTGGCCAGTACATTCACATGGGCGGCAAAATTGGTGCTTTGGTAGAATTGGAAGGCGGCGATGCGGAAGTCGCTAAAGACGTAGCAATGCATATTGCAGCTGCCAATCCGTCCTACTTGGATCGGACCCAGGTTCCTCAGGCTGAACTGGACCACGAAAAAGAAGTGCTGTCCGAACAAGCCAGGAACGAAGGTAAACCGGAAAAAATCATTGAAAAGATGGTGCAAGGCCGGATCCAGAAGTTCTACAAAGAAATCTGCCTGGTGGATCAGGAATTCATCAAGGATCCTGATAAATCCATTACCGCTCTGCTGAAAGAACATAGCGCTAAGGCAAAGAAATTTGCCCGCTATCAGCTGGGTGAAGGCATTGAAAAGAAAAAGGAAGACTTTGCTGCTGAGGTTGCCAGCTTCGTAAAATAAGCAAACCAAATCCATAGGGCTGTCTCAGGACAGCCCTATTTCTTAGGCGAAACACCTTGCAGGAAAAGGGAAATTCACCTATAATAGCAGTTAGAGAAAGATCGGACTCTGTGGGAGGGACTCTGATTGGCTGGAAAAAGATCGTTCAAGCGTGTCATTCTGAAACTCAGCGGAGAAGCGTTGGCAGGGGAAAGAGGGTATGGCATTGACCCCGTAACCGTGGACAATATTGCTGCCCAAATCCAAACTGTGCATAGCAGTGGCCTGGATGTGGCCGTTGTAAACGGCGGAGGCAATATCTGGCGCGGACTGGCAGGAGCTTCCAAGGGAATGGACCGAGCCACGGCCGATTACATGGGCATGCTGGCTACGGTTATTAATTCTCTGGCACTGCAGGACGCACTGGAGCAGCGGGGTGTTCCCACCCGGGTACAAACGGCTATTGAAATGCGGGCTGTGGCAGAACCCTATATCCGGCGGAAAGCGGTACGGCATCTGGAAAAAGGACGGGTAGTTATCTTTGCCGCCGGTACAGGCAATCCCTATTTTTCTACGGATACTACGGCTGCCTTGCGGGCTGCAGAAATTGAAGCAGATGCCATCCTGATGGCTAAAAAAGGCGTGGATGGAGTGTACGATGCGGATCCTGCCATTCATCCGGAAGCCACTATGTTTAAACATCTGGACTATATCGAAGTCATTCAAAAGAATCTTGGAGTGATGGATTCTACGGCGATCAGTCTCTGTATGGATAACCATATTCCTATTGTGGTATTCAACATCGAAAAGGAAGGGAATATCCTGCGGGCTGCTGCCGGAGAAGAAATCGGAACCTTGGTAGGAGGAACCTAAATGGCTACCTTAGAAGAGTTACAGACGAAAACCAAAGAGAGAATGGAAAACGCCGTAACGGCCTTGCGGTCAGAATTGGCCAATATTCGTACGGGACGGGCTACACCTTCTTTACTGGACCAGGTAAAAGTAGATTATTATGGAGCACCTACACCGGTACCCCAAGTAGCCAATGTATCCATCCCGGAACCTAGAATGATTGAAATCAAACCCTGGGACCGCAGCTTACTTAAAACTATCGAAAAGGCGATTCAGACCAGTGACTTGGGCCTGAACCCCAATAACGATGGCAAGGTCATCCGTTTGAGCCTGCCTCTTCTCACCGAAGAACGCCGGAAAGAACTGGTGAAATTGGTGAATAAAAAAGGCGAAGCCAGCCGTGTGGAGATCCGGAATATTCGCCGGGACTTTAACGACGCAGTGAAAAAAATGCTGAAAGCCAAGGAAATCACTGAGGATGACTCTAAGAGCGCCCAGGACGATTCCCAAAAACTCACCGACCAGTATACCAAAAAGATTGATGATGTGCTGGCAAAGAAAGAAAAGGAAGTTATGGCGGTGTGACTACGCAGACTGCTATGCCCGATGTGCTGGCAAGGCCGCTGTCCTATGCCCTGAAACTACTGCATGCGCAGGGATGGGAAACGCAGATTGTAAGGGCCAAGCCATTCTTTCATTCTACTACGCAAGTCTGGCGCGATGCGGACGCTTATGTGTTGAAGCAAAGCAGAGCGGCTGACAATATAATTCAATTAATCGTTGGATGTAAGTTCGAAAGGAGGTGTACTGATTATGGCACACAAGATTAATCAGGACGAATGCATCGGCTGTGGTTCCTGCGCTGGAACCTGCCCGGTAGGTGCTATTTCTGAATCCGACGGCAAATACGTCGTTGACGAAGCTAGCTGCATTGACTGCGATGCTTGCACCGGCGCTTGCCCGACCGGCGCTATCAAAGTTGAATAAGCGACAGCTCATTTGCGCAGCCTGCGATTTGCCGGCTGCGCTGCTTTTGTTTTAGTGGTAAATCAATGCGTAAAGACAACGGGGGTTATCCATGCTGAGACAATTTTTTGGACGGGCCGGCAACCAGCCTGAAAAACAAACTGCAAATCAAGAAGAACAAAGTCTGGAAGCAAAAATAGCCCGACTCCATCCAGAAGCTATACCGCACCACGTGGCCATTATTATGGATGGCAATGGCCGCTGGGCCCGTGCCCAGGGAAAGCCCCGCACATTTGGCCATGCCCAGGGGGCCAAAATCCTGCGCAATATCGTAAAATTTGCGGATAAACTGGGAATTCAAGTGATCAGTGTCTATGCTTTTTCTACAGAAAATTGGAAGCGGCCGGTCACGGAAGTCAAATTTATAATGAATCTTTTGGGTCAATACCTCACCAGTGAACTGGAAGAATTTCACAAATATAACGTGCAGGTACGGTTTATGGGCGACCGGGAAGGCATGCCGGATGTTGTACTGAAAAAAATGGAGTATGCCTTGGAAACCACCCGAAATAATACGGGGATTATTTTAAACATCGCAATCAATTACGGCGGCCAGCGGGAAATCGTGGAAGCAACGAGGGAACTTGCTTCTTTGGTGCAGGAAGGGAAGCTGGCGCCCCATGACATAGATGAAAAGATGGTAGCAGACCATCTATATACCCGGGGTCTTGCTGCACCGGATCTTTTGATCCGTACCGGCGGGGATTTGCGGGTCAGTAATTTTATGCTGTGGCAGATCGCCTATGCAGAATTTTGGACGACACCGGTTTACTGGCCGGACTTTTCCGAAAGTCTGCTGGTGGACGCCCTGCTCAGCTACCAGAAACGTGACCGTCGTTTCGGCGGACTCAATAAGTGAGGTGTAAGAATGGGTCAAAGAATCAAAACAGCAATCGTAGCCATTCCCATTGCCCTTTTTCTCATTAAAATGGGGGGACTTCCCTTTATGCTGGGGGTGATGGTCCTTGCGATGGCGGGCTTTAAAGAATTGCAGGATATGCTGCGCAAGCTGAATATTCAGGTTTACATCGGCAGCGGCGCCTTGGGGATTTTCTTTATGCTACTAGCATCCGGCTTAGGCTTTGATGAGTGGCTGCTTCCCATGATTACGCTATTTTCACTATTGGTGCTGTTGGAAGGGCTGGCACTCTATGCCCGAGGAAATTTTCCCCAAAACTGCGGGCTCACCTGCTTGTCTTTGGTCTATATTGGGCTTCCGTTTGCCCATTTTATCCTGCTGCGGGAATTGACCGGCAGGATTTATACGCTTCCCCTGTGGGGCAGTGTAAGCCTGGGGGAAGCCTTGCTGTGGATGACCATGTTTGCTACCTGGGCCAGCGATACCTTTGCCTATTTTGGCGGCAGGGCTTTTGGGAAAACTAAACTCCTCCCTAAAGTCAGCCCCAAGAAGACCCGGGAGGGGGCTTTGTGCGGCTTTATCGGCTGCGTGGCTACTGTCCTTTTGATGGGGTGTTTGTGGCTGGATTACAGTGTGGTTTCTATGCTGCTCTTAGGAATCGGCATCGGCCTTTTTGCTCCCTTGGGGGATCTGGTGGAAAGTATCTTGAAACGTTCCTGTGATATTAAAGATTCCGGAAATTTCTTTCCGGGACACGGGGGCGTATTGGACCGGTGTGACAGCCTGATCTTTTCGGTTCCCTTTGCGTATTATTTTCTCACGGGATTTTTGCTGTAAGGGAGGCCGCATATGAAAAAGATTGCCATTTTGGGGGCTACCGGATCTATTGGTACCCAAACCTTGGATGTGGTAGAAAAAAATCCAGAATCGCTTCAAGTTGTGGCACTAGCCGCCCATAAAAATGTGGACCTGTTGGAAAAGCAAATCCGTAAATTCCAGCCGCTGGTTGCGTCACTTTCAGATCCAGCGGCAGCAGAAGAACTTCGCAAAAGGGTAACCGGCAAAACAGAAATCGTATCCGGTACTGAAGGAGCGCTGGCCTGTGCTACGTGTGCGGAAGCTGATACTGTGGTGGGGGCCATGGTAGGCTATGCCGGGTTAAAACCTACACTTTCGGCCATTGCGGCGGGAAAGCATATTGCCCTTGCCAATAAGGAATCTCTTGTTGCAGCGGGAGGGCTTGTAATGCAGGCCGTAAAAGAGCACGGCGTGCAGCTTACTCCTGTAGATAGTGAGCACAGTGCTATCTTTCAATGCTTACAGGGCAATGCCCACAAAAATATTAAACGGATTTTGTTAACAGCGTCCGGCGGCCCATTTTTTGGCATGCGGCGGAATGAATTGGCGCAAGTCACCGTAGAACGCTGCCTAAAGCATCCTACCTGGCACATGGGGGCAAAAGTCACGCTGGATTCTTCCACGCTGGCCAATAAAGGCCTGGAGGTTATTGAAGCCCATTGGCTCTTTGATGTCCCCTATGAAAAAATTACGCCGATCATTCATCCCCAGAGCATTGTCCATTCCCTGGTGGAATATACGGACGGAGCCGTTATTGCTCAAATGGGCGTGCCGGATATGCGGCTCTCCATCCAGTATGCTTTGAGCTATCCGAACCGGTGGAATACTGCGTTTGATCAACTGGATCTGGTCAAGGCCGGACCGTTGACCTTTTATGAACCGGATACCCGGACATTTCCGGCCCTTGCACTGGCTATCCAGGCTGGCAAAGCGGGGGGGGTTTTGCCCTGCGTCTTCAATGCGGCCAATGAGGAAGCGGACGCTGCTTTTTTTGCTGGGAAAATTTCCTATCTGGAAATGGCAGATGTGCTCGCCTGTGTACTGGATCAAACGTCCTACCAAGCAGCAGATTCGTATGAAACCATTGTGGAAGCGGACCGGAAGGCCCGGGAACTTGTCCGGAGTGTAATAAACAGGAGGAATGCATTGTGCTGACTGTGATTGCCGGGCTGGTTCTTTTTGGTGTCTTGATTACCGTCCATGAATTGGGACATTTTCTCATGGCAAAAGCCACAGGGATGCAGGTGGACGAATTCGCTATTGGCTTCGGGCCTCTGCTTGTGCAGAAAAAAATAGGGGATACTTTATATTCTTTGCGCCTTTTTCCCCTGGGCGGATACAACAAGATTGCCGGCATGGAGCCCGGAGAGGTGTGCGGCCCCCGGGGTTTTAACAATAAGCCGCTGCTTTCCCGGATGCTGGTAATTTTGGCCGGACCCTTTATGAATTTTGTTTTGCCTTTTTTGATTTTCTTCCTGCTTTTTGCTGTCAGCGGAGTGGACCGCCCCTTGGATACTCCGGTGGCTGGTTCTCTTATGGCGGAGTATCCGGCGGCCCAGGCAGGTCTTAAACCTGGTGACCGGATTGTATCCATCAATGGCAAGACCATTGTGAAATGGACGGATATCGGGGATACCATAAGGGAACGGGGCGAAGCCCAGTCTTCTCTTGTTGTAAAGCGTGACGGCAAAACCTATACGTTTTCCATTGTCCCTAAACGGGAGAAAGAAACCAAGCGTCTTTTACTGGGGATTCGTCCGCCTGTAGAACATCAGGATCTTACGCTGGTGCAAAGTGTAAAAGCTGCCGCCCTTTCCATTGAGCGGATTACGGCAGGAATGCTACAGGGACTGAAGCTCATCATCACCCGCAAAGCTCCGGCAGAACTCTCCGGGCCCATTGGCGTGGCCCAAATGGCCGGCGACGTTGCCAGTCAGGGGGCTGTGCCGTATTTAGGCTTTATGGCCTTTTTGAGCCTCAATTTAGCCGTGCTGAACCTATTGCCCATCCCAGCTCTGGATGGCGGCCAATTTTTGGTGCTGCTTCTGGAAGGGATTATTGGACACGCCCTGCCGCCTAAGGCCAAGCTGGCCATCCAGTGGGTGGGGATTGCGTGCATTCTGAGCCTTACGGTTTTTGCCACTATGCAGGATTTGATCCGTTAACCTTGCCGGGTTGCTGTACAAAAATCCGGCAAAAAGGAGAAGCTATGAAGAAACAAGAGCACTTGGAGCAGCTGGGGTATTTGATTGCCTGCCTGCAAAAAGAGATGCCGGAGTATGCCGGAGAGAAGCTGTCCCAGGATCCGGAAAAAGCATTTACTCTTTTTCGTGCCCTGTGCAATGTGCGGATGCCACAGGGAAGCTACCTGCTCCCTGACACATTTTATGCCGTAGAAAAAGAGGTGCTGCAACGCATCACGGCAGCTAAAGGCGTGGTAGATGCTGCTGTCCTTGCACCTACGTCCCTGGACAACCGGCTTTTCCTATGGCAGGGAGATATTACAAGGCTTAAAGTGGATGCCATTGTCAATGCCGCCAATAGTGGGCTCTTAGGCTGTTTCAGGCCGCTTCACAACTGCATTGACAACTGTATCCACACCATGGCCGGCGTGGAACTTAGAGAAAAATGCCTGGAAATTATGGAGCGACAGGGCCACGAAGAAGTAACCGGTACAGCAAAAATCACACCCGGATATAATCTTCCTGCCCGGTACGTGCTCCATACCGTAGGACCCATTGTATCAGGAAGTCTTACGGGAAGAGAAGAAGAGCTCCTTGCCTCCTGTTATCGCTCCTGCCTTGATCTGGCAGCTGCCACCAATTTAACAAGTATTGCCTTTTGTTGCATTTCTACCGGCGTTTTTATGTTCCCCAACAAGCGAGCTGCGGAAATTGCTATTAAGACCGTTCTGGATTGGCTAACGAAAACCCAAAGCCAGATGAAAGTTGTCTTTACGGTGTTCAAAGATGTGGATCGGGAGATTTATCATAGTCTGCTGGGATAGATATGCTTTACCCTCTATAAGGGTAAAGGCTCAGGATGATTTTTAGAAAGTGCTAAAGTATTTTCGGATAGGGTATGATTCCACACTTTCAGAATAAAGCCAAAGAACGCTTTTTATTCTGTTGAGGAATCCCCAAAATCCGCATTCCACAGAGAATGTTATACCCATATGGGGTAATGTTTCACGTGAAACATTTGAAATTTTTCTCCCAAAGAGGGTGGAAAATTAAATACTGTTAAAACCGAAACAATTTTGCATTCATCAAACTGGGTAAAAAATCCCCTCACAAAATCCCATTTCATTATCGCCGCACGAAAAGGCTGATTTCCGAATTTGTATTGT
>USHN01000011.1 GCA_900554515.1 uncultured Acidaminococcus sp.
GCTATAAGCTTTCCGGACCCCCGCCACTATGGCGGGGTTTTCAATTAACCAATAAAAATACTGTGTATTGCCACTTTGTATTGGCAGTACACAGTATTTTTGTTTTAAGACTAGAAAGCCGGCAGGATCGCACCTTTATACTGGGTATTGATAAAGTTCTTTACATCGTCGCTTTGCAGCGCTTTCATCAGCTTTTGGATTTCCGGACGATTTTCGTCCCCTTTCCGCACAGCAATGATATTCGCATAAGGAGAATCCTTGGCCTCAATAAAGAGAGCGTCTTTCGCAGGATTTAGCTTAGCTTCCATAGCAAAGTTGGAGTTGATAACAGCGATATCCATATCTTCCAGAGTCCGGGGCAGCATCGCCGCTTCTGCTTCGGTAATCTGGAGATTTTTAGGATTGCTGGTGATGTCACTCACCGTTGCAGAAATCCCCACGCCGTCTTTTAATTTCAAAAGACCTGCTTTTTCCAGGATGACCAGTGCCCGGCCACCATTCGTAGGATCGTTGGGGATAGCTACCTTGGCGCCGTCTTTCAGCTCTTTCAGATCCTTAATTTTCTTGCTGTAAACACCCATGGGTTCAATATGAACGTTACCGGCAGACACCAGATCCAATTTCCGCTCGGAAGCGAATTTATCCAGATAAGGTTTATGCTGGAAGAAGTTGGCATCCAGTTCCTTATCAGAAAGGCTCAGGTTGGGTTTTACATAATCGGTGAATTCCACCACTTGTAAATCAATACCCTCTTTTTCAAGAACTGGTTTAATATGGTTTAAGATTTCTGCGTGGGGTACAGGGGTTGCGCCCACTTTTAGTACCACTTTTTTACCGCTGTCTGCCGCTGGCTTGTCACTGCCGCCACAACCGGCCACAGCCCCGGTAAGGGCCAATACGCCACAAAGTACCAGTGCTAATTTTTGTAATTTCATAACTACCGCCTCCCAATTATTTATTCCAGTTTCTTTCTACCCGTTCTGCCGCTTCTTTGCGAATTTCTTCCACGTCCCGATGCACTCTTGCAATCCCCTGTTCCATAGCCTTTTGGGCCACTGCAGCCGCGATAGCTGGAACGATTCTCCTGTCGAAGGCACCTGGCACCACATAATCTGCCCGGAGATCTTTCTCATCAATCAAATCTGCAATGGCATGGACCGCTGCCACTTTCATTTCTTCGGTGATGGCTTTGGCCCGTACGTCCAATGCTCCACGGAACATACCGGGGAACACGCATACATTATTCAC
Organism: uncultured Acidaminococcus sp.; assembly: GCA_900554515.1. Taxonomy (GTDB): domain Bacteria; phylum Bacillota; class Negativicutes; order Acidaminococcales; family Acidaminococcaceae; genus Acidaminococcus. The sequence goes on from USHN01000011.1 coordinate 1,249, forward strand.
CTGGTTGGGAGCATCGCTGCGCCCCGTTCCGGCTACTGCGGCACCTGCTGCCTTGGCTTCTTCATAGGTCGTTTCCGGGACCGGATTAGCCAGCGCAAACACAACGGGATCCTTCCCCATACTTTGAATAATCTCTTTTGTAAAAAGACGAGGAGCAGATACACCGATAAGCACATCGGCTCCTTTTACAGCCCCCGCTAAATTGCCCTTATAGTGCCCGGGGTTGGTGACGCTGGCAAGATACGCTGTAGCCATATCCATCGTGCCAGGACGGCCTTCATAGACAGCACCATCTACGTCTACCATAATCAAATCCTTGACGCCCAATTTCACCAACAGTTTCCCAATGGCACTGCCAGCAGCTCCGCAGCCATTTACTACCACTTTGACCTGGCTGACATCTTTTTTCAGGTAGCGCAGGGCGCCAGTAACAGCCGCACAGGCGATGATGGCCGTCCCGTGCTGGTCGTCATGAAATACCGGAATCTGGCACCGTTTAATGAGTTCTGCTTCAATTGCATAGCATTTAGGGGAAGCAATGTCCTCCAGGTTGATGCCGCCAAAAGAGGGCTGAAGTTTTTCCACGATCTGGACAAATTCCTCAGGATCCTTGGTCCCGATGCAAATAGGCACCGCATCCACGTCTCCAAATTTTTTATACAGAACGGCTTTTCCTTCCATGACGGGCATAGCTGCTTCCGGGCCAATATCTCCAAGACCCAATACTCTGGTGCCATCACTGATGACAGCTACCATATTGCCCCGGCAGGTGTATTCAAAAGAAAGTTCCGGATTGTCTTTGATTTTCCGACAAGGTTCTGCCACTCCCGGCGTATAGGCTACGGACAAATCATGCCCATCTTCCAGCGGGACCTTACACCGCACTTCCAACTTTCCGTGATTTTCTGCATGGAGCGTCAGCGCTTCCTGATTCAGTGCTTCTGTATCAGCCATCTTGTTCCCTCCTCGTTTATTGTACTTCCTTTACTTCAAATTTCGGTTCACATGTTGCCTGCAAGGTCAGAATCCCATAGGTTGGAATCCCGTTGCGTGGTCTGGACGGGCTGCCCGGATTAATACAAAGGATACCATCCTTTTTTTCGCACACTGGAACGTGAATATGGCCGAACACTACAATATCCGCCTGTTTCTCCATACCCCAGTAATACAGCCGGCTGAAATCCATCCCCCATACATAGCGGTTTCCATGGGTCATAGCAATGGTAAAGCCTTCCTGGCGGGTAACCAGTTCCGCAGCTGCCCGGCCTTCGTACAAATCGCAGTTGCCGCACACTGCCATAACGGGAAGATTGGTTTCCGCTTCAATATAAGGGGCATCCTGGCTGTAATCTCCGGCATGCAGCCACAGATCCACAGGACCGGCCTGATCTAGCACTTTTTGCAGGGCTTTCAGATCTCCATGGGTATCACTGACGATGCCGATCTTCATTTTTTCATCCTTTTCCACTGGTTGACCAGTTTCCGGATGGCTTTCGCCCTGTGACTGACACCATTTTTCTCTTCCATGGAGGCTTCTCCCATGGGTTTATGGAGCTCCGTGGACCAAAACAGCGGATCATAGCCAAAACCATGGGTACCATGAGGCTCGTGTAGCAAAATTCCTTCACAGATACCGGAACTTTCCAAAAGGATCTTTCCGTCCGGATCGGCGATGGCAAGGGCACAAAAATAACGGCAATTGCGACGGCACTGCATGCGCATATTGCGCAAAAGCAGCTCGTTATTTTCCTCATCGGTTGCTTCTTCTCCGGCATAGCGGGCGCTCCGCACGCCTGGCGCTCCTTTCAGGCTCAGCACTTCCAAGCCTGAATCATCCGCTAGGCAGAGTTTCCCCAGAGCATTGGCATAATACCGTGCCTTTAGCCGGGCATTCTGGGCAAAGGTCCGTCCTGTTTCTTCCGGTTCTTCCACATGAGGATAATCGCTAAGGCAGGTAAACGTAAGGCCTAATTCCTGCATCAAGACCTTAAATTCTTCTACTTTGCCTTGATTATGGGTTGCAATGACAATTTCCTGCATAGTCACACCATCTTTCCTATAATAGTATTCATTTTACCTGTTTTTTCAGCAGAAATCCAGTCACAATTGAAAATCTCCTGTACAAAAACAAGCTGTCCCCCTATATTTTGCCGGGAGTCCCGGTATAGAGGAAACAGCTTGTATATCGCCGTGGTTCAGCGAATATAGTTTTTAATCACGCAGATGGGCGTTTTTTGGCTGGCGTTGCCAAAGGGGTTATCAATGAGGATTTTTTCCACCAGACGGGGATCTACGCCCCGGGTACACCCCAGACAGGCAGAGCGATGCAGATCATTGACATCAGCAATAGCAGCTCCAAAGCAGCCTGTAGCTTCCTTGATGGCATTGCATACCTTCACCGGATCTTTTGGCCCCAGCACGATATGTTTATCATACGGTGGCATAGTTCCGGTACAGTCGTCAATCAGTTTCGCCTGCCAGCCTCCCAGCCGGTAAAACCATCCCGGTTTGCCTAATAATTTCATGAAAAATCCCACCACTACAGCCATGAGCACCCGGAGCGTCCCGGATTCATTGAGCAGTACCTGCATAGCAGCCCAGTTTCCGATGCTGCCATATCCGGGGAACAGCTGGCTCAGGACTTTCGCTGCAAAGGAAATGTTTAGACTTTCCGGGCGAACCGCTCCGCCCTGGGTAATTGCCACTACGCTTTCTGCGGTGCACACCACATCCTGGGGACCGATTTTGTCGCCGCCATATTCCCGTATCGCATCTACAATGCTGTCATGTTCTGTCAGGATACGAGTAGGGATGGGGATAATTTCATACCCTTCTTTTTCGCTGATTCCCTTTGCCATGTCATCCATTGTATGCACCCCCTGCCAGTTTTCTTACTTCTGCTCCCAAAATGGTTACGAAATATTTCCGTACATAGTGCGCTTTCCGGCCCACGCCGCAAAGATAGACCGCTGCATCCATATCCACCAGATGGGAGAGCACTTCCCGCATATCCTTGCCATCTCTGGCAGAAAGTACCAGCGTCACAACAAGGGTCCATGCCTCATGGGGTTGGAGCACCAGCGCTTCAAAATAGTTATCACTGCGGCGTCTGTCGTCTTTTTCCACCCGCCCCCATGCCACTGCATCAGGAAATTGTTCCTGAGGCAGATAGGGGCGCAGGAAACAATCTGTGATTGCTGCAATTTCACCGCCATTATTACGTAGCGGCACCGTAAAAGACAGCACTGCATGTTTTTTATCCAAAGATTCCAAGGTGAGAGGAGATCGTTCTTCCACCATGACCTGGGCTCCATCTGTCGGCTTTAGGAACGCATAGACGGTCATCACCAATAGGCCCAGTACGCACAGCCCCAGAAGCAGTAAGATTACATTCATCATTCTTCGTTCTTCCTTTCTTCAGCGGCCACTTGCCGCAATGTTTCGTAGGCATCCAAGGTCAGCCGTTTGGGCTTGCCCGTCAAATCCGTAAACGCATTGGTGGACTCTCCTTCTACCAAAAGGGCTCCGTCACTTTTCCGCACGATCTGATAGGAAAAGCAAAACTTGACACGATCCACGTGGGTCATCTTCGTGACTACCTGGTATACATCATCAAATCGGGCGGACTGGCGAAACCTTGCATGAACATCCACAATAGGGACTTGGTACCCTTTTTCCCGGAGCTCCGTCAGGGCAATGCCACAGGCACGGAAATACGCCACTCGTCCCATTTCAAACCAGCGCAGGTAGTTAGTGTGGTGCACCACGCCCATCAGGTCCGTCTCAGAAAAGCGCACCCGGTCTTCAATCGTTACCACTCGGCATCCTTCTTTCTCCGTCCTTTTTCCATTCTTCATAGCCTGCCTATTATACCACAGACAAGGCAAGAAAAAAACCTCATCCCACAGATCCTGTGAAATGAGGCTGTCTTTACAAACATGGTACGCCTGAGTGGAATCGAACCACCGCACACGGCTCCGGAGGCCGTTGCTCTATCCACTGAGCTACAGGCGTATGTTCTTACGAACGAAAAAAATTATAGCATAGTGAAGCAGAAAATTCAAGGGGCATTTTGGAAAAAGGGGAAGTCCCTATACACTCACCGATCCAAGCCTTTATCGTGCAGCCATTTGAACGCCAGCTGCATAATCTGCTTGTTATTCTTCTCGCCCATCAAGAAATGGGAATTGCCTTTAATGCCGATATCTGGCAAATGAACCAGCGTAGCATCTCCGCCGTTTTTATTGATGGTATTGACAAATTGTTGTGCCATCAAAAATTCTGTTCCCCATTTATCTTCTCCTACATTCTCTGATCCCACTTTGATATGATCGCCATAATACAGCACAATGGGAATCCGTGTTAAAGCCATATACTGCTCACGGGGCACGCCCATAGCGGACGCAGACAGAGGAGCAAAGTGGGCCTGGGTAAGCACTGGCATGTCGTCTTCCGGGAAAATAAATTCGGTCCCGCCCGGCTCGTAGGCGATAATCCCTTTAACTTTATTGGTCCGCAGTGCTGTACGCCAGCCAATCGTTCCTCCCATGGAATGGGTTACTAATACCGCACCATCCTTCTGTTGGTTCACCAGTTGGGTCAGCAGTGCTGCGTTAAGGTCATTGTCCAAAGGCCCAGAGCCCACTGTCCAGCTTTGCTGAAAGGCTTGGTATGCTTTTTCGCCTTTAGGAAATTGTTCATTGGGAACCGTTTTTCCGTTTTCATCATAATGCCCTATGCGGGACAAAATATAGAAGGTCTTATCCGCATACATAGGGTTTCCCGACCAAGGAGTATCCGGTGTGATCGCTTTTGTAGAAAAATTGGATTCGCCGGTACGAGCCTGATCCACCAGATACACGGAATACCCTTCTCGTAGGAACAAGGTATTGAAGCCTTCCCGTCCATCTACTGTCGTTTCCCATGTTCTTTTGGACTGGGCGCCTCCATGCTGGAAAATTAAGGGTAATTTTTTGGCATGAACCGGTTTTTGATATTCCACATAGTCATAATCCCCATAGGCACGCTGCCCATCGGGAGAAACAAAATTTTCCTGCTTAAACGTACCGCCGTGGGTAACGTACGTACCGCCTACCGTAAAAGATCCCTGTTCCGCAATAGAAAGCGGTGCAGACGCCATTGCTACGGAAGAGCCTATGGTCAGTGCCATTACAAGGATCCCAGTGAGCAATCTTTTTTTCAGGCTTTTTCTCATCTCCGTTGTATCCTCCTGTCCATTATAGATTTTGTTGTCTTGTAATGACAAAATACTGATCGCGGATTTTAATTTTCCATTGCCCATCTACCTTCACCAATGTATCAATATAGCGAATGTAGTTATCGCTGAGAACGTCACGATCTCCCTCATGCGTCACCAGTACAGCACGACAGTAATGCACATTTTCGGCCGTTTGCCCATCCTTGCTGAAGCGAATCACTTGCTGTCCGTTCATATGATGGGAGGCTTTCACCGCACTAGTAAATGCAGAAAACTGCTTTTCCATCTCTGCCCGCCCATGGATATCCATAGCAAGCGTATCACCCATGTGCACCATAATATGGGTATCTTCCGTAAAGAACTCGGCCTGTTTATGCACATCACACTCCAGATTGGAGAATTGATTAATTACATCGCAAATGGCATCCTTATTTTCCAATATTTCTAAAGACATACTGTACCTCTTTCTCTTATTGACATTTTAACCGTTAGCCGCATCCTCTTCAAAGGCGCTCCTCTGCCGCTTCTCCTTTCTTATCACGTTTGTATTGTACTCTTATAAAAGAAGCGGAGCAATTCGAAAAAGAGGTTTTTCAGATAAGTACTGCTAATGTGAAACAAAGAATTTCAGCAAAAAGCAGGATAGCATACCCCTAATAATCAAAACTTCACGCCAAAGGTAATAATACCATCTTTGAAATGCACCATAATTTCCCCGCCCAGAAGCCGCACGGCTTCCTGTGCCATGGACAGACCAATGCCATAGCCTTGCTGGTTGCTGTTATGGGACTCGTCCCCCCGGTAAAACCGCTCAAAGAAATGCGTATAGTCCATAGTGGCGCCATTTTCATAGGAATTGGACACGCTGGCGGAAAAGCGCCCGTTGCTGCCTGTTAAAACGGCCGTGATAGTGCCCTTTTCATCGCAGTATTTGGCCGCATTATCCATTAGAATAGTAAAGACTTCATACAAGTATTTTTCATTGGACTGTGCCAAAATCCCCGCCGGGATTTCCTGCACCAGGGTTTTCTGCTGGCCCTTGACCAAAGGAGCAAAGGATTCCACCGCTTCATGGAAAACCCGGCTGATATCCACCTGGCTCTTTTCCAGTGTCTGCTGTGCTTTTTCCCCCAATTTCGCCAGCATGATCAGCTCGTTAATTAAGCGTGTTACCCGCTGCACCTGAAAAAGAATATTGTCCGTCCACTGGCTTTTGCCATTGATCAACTCCATGGCTTCCGCATTGGCGGAAATAATGGCTACAGGGGTTTTTAGTTCATGCCCTGCATTGGTGATAAAGCGCTTTTGGTTGTCCATATTTTCCACAAAGGGATGAATCACCCAATTGCACAAAAGCAAAAGAATCCCCATATACAGCAGTACGCAGATAAGACCAAAGCGGAGCGAATACCGCATAAAGCCTTCTACCGCTGCCACATCCCGGGTACAATCCAGGACCACTACGATTTTGCTGTCATCGCTGGCCGTGCGGATAGAATAGGCATAGCTGGCCCGGTCCCGCTTGAACATCCCCCAGTCTGCCGCTTGTTCTGCCAGATGTTTTGCTGTTTCCAAGGCCTCTACTTCCGTAAAGGCAGAAATATTGGACAAATTCAGCCGTTTAAACTGCCCCTTGCGGTCCATGATAACGCTAAAATACCGGATCTGGTGGGCAAATTCCGGGGTATCGTTGTACCAATCCGAATCCGTCAGCCAGCCTTCTGTCACGGCAGGCTGCGTTTGGGGCATGATCCCGTTGTTCTGGCTGATGACCGTAAGCAGGTGATCCACTTCTGATCGCATTTTCATATACCCGATGGTATTAATGAGCCCCAGTGCCCCAGCCAGGATAATCACTACTGCGATAAATGCCATCAGGATAAATTTACGCCGCAGGCGCCGGATCATATCCATAGGATGCCTCAGCTTTCCATTTCTACCAGGCGGTAGGCGCCGTTGCGCTGCCCGTCAATGGTCAGGCTGCCCCCGATGGCCTGGAGTTTTTCCCGCAGATAGGATACATAAATCCATACAATGCCTTGGTCTTCCCCAGTTTCATCCTTCCATACATGGTCAAATAAAACCTGGGTATCCACTTTTTTCCCAGGATGAAGCATAAAATACTTCATCAGCTGGGTTTCCTTGCTGGACAGCCGCACCGCCGACTTGCTGGAAAGCTCCCCTTCTGCACAGTTCAGCGTCACGCTGCCCTGCTTCAGGCGATCCTGTCCAAATTCTTTTTGCCGCCGCAATAGGCTGCGCAAGCGAGCCAAGAGTTCCCCCATAGCAAACGGTTTGGTAAGATAATCATCGGCGCCTGCGTCCAGGCCCTGAATCCTGTCATCCACTTCGGCTTTGGCCGTCAGCATAATAACCGGAGTACGATCCCCTTCCTGCCGCAATTCCTTAATCGCCGTAATTCCATCTTTGACGGGCATCATAATATCAAAAACCATGGCATCATATACGTTTTCTCGTGCAAGTCTCTGGGCGATGGCGCCATTTGCTGCAGTGTCTACTTCATAGCCTGCATGTTCCATAACGGCCTTGAGTGCCATGGACATTGCTTGTTCATCTTCTGCAACCAAAATTTTCATTGGTCCGCCTCCCTGATCAAATTCCGAATGGTCTGCATGGACAAATCACAGGCTGCCAGTTCATCTGCGCAGCGCTTGAGTTCCTGCCCGATGAGCTCCGCATTCTGGATATGGTGTTTATATTTCATCTGGTGTTCCAGACTGGCCCAGGAATCCATGGCCAGCGTCCGCAGCTGAATTTCCGCATAAAAAATTCCCGGCGTTTTTCCTTCCACGTCGGCAAATGGTTTTTCCATTTCTAAAATAACATGGTAGGAACGATAACCATTGGGTTTTACGTGGTAGATATAGTCTTTTTCTTCCACAATGGTACAGCCCGGGATCTTCCGTAAATACTGTAAATTAAGAGGAATATCATTCAAAAACCGGCACACAATCCGCACCCCGATGGCGTCATGGATTTCCTTGAGGGCAGAATGTACCGTAAATGGCAGGTTTTTCCGCTTGCATTTATCTTCCATGCTGGCAGTGGATTTAATCCGGCTTGTCAAATGCTCGTAGGCATTTTCTCCGCATGCTTGTTTTACTGCTTCGTTATAGGCTTCAATGGCCCCCAGCAGATCGTTCTGCACTTGTTCCAGAACAGGGCGCCAGTCCTCATATTGATTTCCCAGCACGCCGGCCCCTCCTTTGTGTTTTATTAGTTACAGCATAACATATTTTTGCAGGGGTAGCAATGAAATCTTACGACCAGGATAACGCTCTAATTCCCTTAGATACCCGCCAATTTTCTTTCCAAAACCAGTCTTTGACACAGCCTGTTATCCTACCGTATAATAGGAACGAACAGCAAACAAATCCCAGAGGAGGGAATGCTATTGATCGGAAAAGGAACCCAGGCGGCGCTGGACATGTACCGTTGTCTGGAAGACGTTATCTGCGACAAAGAACGTATCAAGGACATTATGGAAAATGCAGCGGAGTACTTCAATCTAAAAGAACTGGCCCTGTACTCCACGGAAAATGAAGACGGGGATGATTACTGCTTCATCATGCTCTGCACCTGCGGCCACATCTTTCTCCACATTTTCCCCAGCTATGGCTACGTGGGCGGGGATATCTTTATTTTAGATGGTAGCTGTAATCCGGAAGCCGCCGCTACTTACCTGCGCAAGGAATTTGACCCGGATCAGGCCAAAGTGACGACACTCATCCGGGGCGATGCGGATATCAAGGATATGAAGCCCCGTCGCAAAAAGAACATCAAGACCATCCGCAAAGCCAAAAACGCGGGAGCCAAGCTGAAAAAGCTGGTGCTCAATCAGAAAAAAGAGGCTCAATAGGAACTATGATGAACTATCTGCTTTGGGATATCGACGGCACATTGATGCTCACCAATTATGCCGGTGTGGCAGCCCTGAAAGAAGCCTTGCAAAAAATCTACGGGCTGGAAGATTTTGAGTTCACCTTTGGCATGAGCGGCCGAACGGACCGGTATATTGCCCGCAAAGCCATTGAAGGCATTAAAGGCAGCTGGACGCCGGAAGAAAGTGAACGAATGCTGGAATTTTATGCTACGCTCTTTCCCGCTTCCCTTGCCAGAAAAAAAGGGCACCTGCTCCCCCATGTAAAGGAGTGTCTTGCCTGGGCTAAGACGAATCCCCAGGTAAAATCCGTACTGCTTACAGGCAATTGTGAGCCCGCTGCCCACGCTAAGCTGGCCCATTTCGGAATTGAAAATTATTTTGATTATGACTTAAGCGCTTTTGGAGAGATCAGCGAACTGCGAGATGACCTGTCCATCGCCTTGTGGAAGAAATTGCAAGCGGAGGATCCTGCAGTTCGTCCGGAAGACCTTATCATTATCGGGGATACTCCCCATGACATCCGCTGTGCCCACGCTATTGGTGCCCGCAGCCTGATTGTGCTGACCGGCAGCGTCTATAAAAAAGAGCAGCTGGAAGCGGAGCATCCCTGGAAAATCATCCCGGAACTCCCGGAAAATCCAGAAGCATTGCTCTATCTTGTGAAAGAAGAACATCCATGAAAAAAATCTTGTTTTGTTTGACCGTACTGCTGACAGTGCTGCATACAGCGCCTGCCCTGGCATTTCGGCAGGAAGACGTGAATACCCTGCGCAGTACCGGCTCCTGTCCCGGCGGGGATCTGCGGGGTGCCTATCTCCGCAATGCAGACCTGACCCATGCAAATTTGGCAAACGCAGACTTAAGTTATGCCGATCTGCAAAGCGCCGTACTGGAAGAAGCCAATTTATCCGGTGCCACGCTTCTAAAAGCCAATCTGCGTAATGCCTACATGGCCGGCGCCAATCTGGACCATGCCGATGTAACCAGTGCATCTTTGGCCCACACAGTACTGAATCACGCCTCTCTAGTAGGCATCACCGCATACCGGACCAGTTTTTCTCATGCGCTGCTTACATTTGCTAACCTGTACACGGCGGATCTAAGGGAAAGCAATTTCGATTATTCTAACGGCGCCATGTCCAACTTTTATTCGGCCAACCTGGCCAGAAGCTGGCTGTTTTCTACCCAGCTCCGCAGCGCCAATTTCACCAGCGCCAATCTCTATGACGCCCGGATGCAAAAAGCCAGCCTGGTAGATGTCAATTTTAAAAACGCCAATTTGATGAACGCTGTACTGGAAGAAGCCAATTTATCCAAGGCCAATTTAACCGGTGCCAATCTGGAAAATGCAGATCTCTCCCGCAGCCAGATGGAAGATACCAAATTTACCAGTGCGGAATTGCGAGACGTTTACCGGAAGTAAAAAATTAGGATGCTCGAGGCATCCTAATTTTTTTATACCAGTTTTGCAATTTCTTCAGGACGATCCACCAAAAACGCAGGGTTTAGCGCCGCCAGGTCTTCCCTATCCCGGAATCCCCAGCTGACTAAGATACAGTCCAAGCCGGCCCGGTCCGCCGTTTCTTTATCCACTTCCGAATCCCCTACGTACACCGCTTCCTGCGGATCCACGTTCAGCTCCTTCAGTGCTGCCAGGACTGTATCCGGAGCAGGTTTGCGTTTGACCAGAGGACTTTCCCCGATGGCGGTGGAAATGGTATCCGGAAAATACAGCCGTGCCAATTCTTTGACCGCCGGCTGGGTTTTATTGGAGACGATAGCCATTTTAATGCCCCGCCGCTGCAATCCTTCTAAAAGTTCCGGAATCCCGTCATAGGGTTTAGTAGCCACGTTGCAATGGGCAATATAATACTTGCGGAAGTACAAAAACATCTCCTGAAATTGCGTCTTGGTCACATGGGGCGGCAGGCTGAGCCTGAGCGTTTGCTCCAGCCCGTTTCCCAGTACCCGGCGCACCTGCAAGGCAGTTTTCTTTGGATAATGGAATTTGGATAGCACCGCATTGACGGCTTCTGTCAGGTCAGCCAACGTGTCCAGTAGCGTCCCATCCAGATCAAACAATACCGCTTCATAGTTTTTCATGCAATCCCTTCCCTTTACGCCTGTGATATGATAATTGTCTTTATCATATCACATTTGCCAGGAAACGTTTTCTTACTTTTTGGGACAAAGTCACCTCTTATGCGCTTTAGAACGTATACCGCAGCCCAATATTCCACATCCATTTGCTGCGCACGCCGCCGCTAAAGTTTTTCTCTACATCACCGTAAAGATAGGCTCCTTTGCCGATAGACGTCTGGGCTCCCAATCCCAATGTCAGCCAGCTGCTGCCGAAGTCATAATCATCCCGCAAGGTATCCTCGTTTTTATCCAGATAGCGGGCACGGGCATCTCCTAAAAATTCATGGTTCCAGAACAGCTTACCGTAGTATTCCGTACGTCCTAATTTCCGTCCAGCGGTGAGCCCGGTACGGAAGATAAGGCTGTTAATGCCTTCCAGGTAACCATAGGTGCCCTGGCTGGAAGTATACGTGTCTCCGCTCAAATGGCTGTAGGTCAATTGCGCCTGCGGTTCAGCGTACCATCCCTTTGATAGCTCGGCTCTGCGCCCGTATTCAGCACTGAGAGTATAGACATTGCCGCTCCAGCGAGCATTTTCCGGATAGTCTCCAAAGGCTTTTATTTTGCCGTTGGCACTGCCCCATTGCCCTACCAGGTCTAGATAGTCGCCTTTATCCCATAGCGTAGTGTAATAGATACTAGCAACATCCAAGTTCATCCCGGAATCTTCCTCCATACGAGGATGACCGAAGTCCACGTCCGTATGGTGATAGGCACCGCCCACAAAACGGCGGGTCTTGCCCTGGCGTTTTAATTCCCGATCATAGCCGATCTGGTACATAGTAAAACCAGACAATCCTTCCAGGCCTTTTACCCTGTATTCGCCGCGGCGCAGACGTACCCATAGGCCGTCATCCTGCTCGCTACTGCGTAATTCGCCCAATCTTTTTTGCAACGTATCCTGTTCCAGCCACAAGGCTGCATACCGGCTGCGGTTCAGGTAGGTATTATTTTCCCCATTCTCTGTCATATGGGGATTGGGCATTGGTCTCGGTTGAGGCTGAGGTTGTGGTTCTGGTTGTGGTTCTGGTTGTGGTTCTGGTTCTGGTTGGGGCTCCGGCTCTGGTTGTGGCACAGGCTCATCCGTCATCCGCACATACCAGTTCGTTCCTTCAGACGGAACGTCCGTATACCCTAAGGATTCATCTGGATTCTTATTCGTGACTTCCACCTTATGAGTAAATAAGCCGCCATTTTGCAGCTGTGCATTTCCTGTAAATACAGCTTCTGGATTTACGCTTTCGTCCTTTACCAGCAAGACATAACCATCATTGGCTTCACGGTTGTATGTTTTGCTATAGTCATTGATCATGATATCATGAGACCCCAAGCTACTATCAGTGATAAAGAGCTGGTCGCCGTGCCCGTTTACAGTTTTATCAGAAGCACTTTCCTGCAGGTTTGTGCGAAACAGCAAGTTTCCACCCTCACCTGACAGATGCGTGACTTTCACATTGGCATAATTATGGTTTTCAACAGCTTTATTCCCTGCCGTGCCCAGATTAAAAGTACCACCGGTAGACAGTCGAAGTGTATCCAAAACACTGTTCCAAGTACTTCCATCCGGATATACTACACTCCGTGGTACAGTATTAGATTCCGTTGCACGATAATTATTCACGTTATCATTTAAATTCCAGATGGCCCCGTCTGACAGGCTGACTGTTGTTTTCCCGTCAATATCGCTAAGTTCGTCCCTACAGTCAAATACGTTCCCATAAAAAAAGGATTGGTCCGTATGGAAATCCAGGTTTGTAATTCCGCCATCTTGGGTAACAACTGTACCCACCAGCTTTGTTGTACCATCATTGGGTTCTGTATTGATTTCCGCAGTTCCCGTCTGGTTAGCAATCACGAAATGATCACCAGTACCCTGGATTGCGGCCGTACCGCTTGTATGTACCGTAATCGTTCCGTAAGGTCCCCCCGCAGGAGAACGGGCTGCATCCAAATTAATTGGATACCCCACATTTTCTATCGTTAGATTTTTGGCATTAACATGAATACTTCCATTATGATAAGTACTCAATCCTGATTCTGAATTGCTAATTGTTACATTATTGAGGGGAGAGTCTTGTGTGCCCAGATTCAAAGTACCGCCATAATTTGAAGCATCAGGGGTAGGCGAAAAAGGAAGAGAGATCGGATAACGCCAACCAATGAACGTTGCATCCCGAAAGTTTTTAATATCAACATTACCGCTGAGGACATCCATTCTGGAATTTTTATCGCGCACAGCGATACCTTCACCATCATGATCTTTACCACCACGTAATATTAATCCTTCATCTGTTCCGGATCCGGCGCCCACAGTGATTTTCCCACCGTTTTTAACGTTAACGTCAGTTCCCAGTGTGGTTATGGCAATTTTCTTTCCATATAACCTTATTTTTCCATTATCAATCGCATTTACTCCATGCCCATTTTCTCGATTCTCTATGGTTACCACTTCTGCCGGGGCATCCTTGCTCCCCACCTGCACCAAAGCGTCTCCATTCGGATTGCTAGCGTATCCCTTGGAACAAATGGCTTCCATCATATTTGTTATGGACAAATTTTTAGAAAATACATATACATGGGAATATGTACTGCTTAAAGTATCTGCAGTAGCCGCTAACCCGGTCTTCTGTTGTCCATTATCAATTGCGGTAAGGGAAACGCTGTTTACTATATGGTCCGTATCTCCCAGATAGATAGTGCCATGAGTCCCTGCGCTTACATTTTCGTATTGCCCTTTTGTAGTGAGCGTTATTTGAGGGCTATATATCTTTACCGTACCGCCTTCCCCTGCATAAATAGTGGATCGACTGGTACGATCTCCCATATTCGACAGTGCGATAGAATTCTCTGCACTAAGATTCTTAACAGATTCATCAACCGTTACCGTGCCACCGGATATAGCACGGATATTGGAAGTGCGTCCTAGAGAAGAACGTTTGTTTTGAAATTCCGGACTGGATAGAGAAAGCTGGAGAGAATCCAGATTTTGCAAGGTAACTGTATTATTAGCGGAGCTGGAATCAATATTATAAGCAGTCTTATAAGACCAATCCAATGGCATTTCACCATTTAATGTAAGAGAATGATTTCCAACAGAATTGCCCCCTATAGTCAAAGCTTCAGTCGCATGAATACTTCCAAAGGTGTCTCCTGCTATACCGGTTCCTCCATAAGTCACATTTCCCTGTTTCAGCGGTGTATTTAAATTGGCATCTGCTTCCGCCTGTGTAGTTACTCCAGCCGCTGCGTCAGCAATAGCACTTGTATACAATGTAGCAACTGTAAGAATGGCCAGACTTGTCCACGGTAACGCCTTTTTCCTTTTTCCCACTTTCAGAAACTTCTCCCCCATTCGTAACGTCCCTCACTTTTTGATAATTTTAGTACCTTCGAGGATAAATTCAGGTTATTTTTAATATATAATATCTTTAATTGTTTGATAAGTCAATATTTCTCGGTTATTTATCAATTAATATTGTTTATTATGTAATGTTTTCTTTTAAATTCCTACTTTATCTAAAGATTTATAACAAAAAAATACCTCACGGTAAGAAATCTTCTTACCCATCCACTGATAGGGCAAGGACTCCTTGCTGTGAGGTATATGGTTTTGAAACGCTATGAACTGCTCTTTTTACGCTTCTTTGCGGCCCTGATTCAGAACATCAGCGGCGCTTTGCGCCCCGGCATACGTCCCATAGGTCATATTGCCGTAGGTTTCTACTTTGTTCTCTTTGCCATTCCAGCGTTCCACGGTATAGGCATGGGAGAACCAATAGTCTTTTCTGGCTGGTTTCCAAAGGCTGTAAGTGCGTTTGTACGGAATCTTCATCATGATAAAGTCTCCTTTCCTGCGAGAGGAGTCTGCCCCGCCCGTGCGGGGACTTGGTTGTCTGATCATCCTTCTTGGAAGAGACTATAACAGGAAATATGTGGAAACGCAAATCTTTTTTTCGGTTTCCTCTGGCTAACAAATGTCCTAAGAAAATGCCTTGCAGCGGCACTTACAGGAAAAGTTTTACTTCAAAACATGGGGCTGGTAACCCCTGCCCAATCCAGCAGGGATTTTTGTTTCCCCGCACTTACCTTTTAGGAAGCGGGTAACTGTCAATTTTGCGCTTTCAGGATCGTGGTAAACAAGGTGTTATGTTCCTTGATCTTTTCCTCGCCGCCCACTACACACAGGTAGCCGTCCTGCAATACGTCCCGCACTAAAGGTGCCAGGGCCTTGATATCATCCTGTGAACAACGAAGCACTGCATCTCGGTTTTCCTGGGCTTCTTCTGGCTTACGCCCTGTCAGGTATGCGGTAACAGCTTTTTGCAAATGCATGGAGGCGGTAAGCGGCGTATCCATCAGGCTGATGGTCCCGATGACGTACTTGGTCATTTCCCGTTCGGAAGCGGTAAAGTGTTCCAGATAGTCCGAAAGATCCCGGTAAACCTGCAGGGTTTCTGCCAAATTGGGATCCCTGTAGGAGGAAAAATACATCACTCCGTTAGGATCAAAGCGGGCACCGGCCCCATAGGCACCGCCCTGCACCCGTACACGGGTCCACAGATAGTCGTAACGAAGAATGGTTTCCAGTACCTTCATGGCACCGGTATAGGCATACCCATGGGCCCGATAGTTGCCGCCGGCAAGAACATACTGTACCTTGCCGCTGGTGGTAATGCCTTCATTATGGCCAGGTGCCTGCAGCGCAGGAGCTGCTTTCCCGGCATAGGGAGAATGCGGCAGTGCCGCCGTAAAAGTATCCATAGCTTTTTCCGCGGCCGGTTCCATGTCCTTGCTGCAGGAAAGTGCCATAACTTGCGCATCCTGGTGGAAGAAAGCCGGTAAAAGCGCTTGCAGGTGCGCTGCTACTTCATCGGCACGCTCCGTAAAATGCGCATCCAAGTCCTGCAAAAATTGGTAATAGGTGAACTGATCATGTTCCTGGCTCCTTGCAGACGCGCTGAAGTAGGACATAAGGCGACTTGTGGCTACGGTCATCCCCCGGGCAAAGAAGGCATTATCCCAGCCTGTTTTCACTTCGCTGATAATTTCTTTCAGCCGCTTTTTATCATTCAGGTGACTGCGCAGGGCAATACTTGTAAGCAGATCAAATAGATGTTCTTCATTCTGCTCCAGGACTTTGGCAGAAACCTTAAATACATTCGTATACGTGTTGAGATCAGTGTATTGGCTGAAGGCCCGAACTTCAAAATCCAGTCCGCCCAGATATAAATCACTGAGGGTGGATAGTTCCTGATAGGTATAGTCATCCGTATCCACTTTGCCCAGCACGTCTGTTAAGAGATACGCATAGCACAACTGTTCTTCCGGTAATCCTGTCAGATCAAAGCTCCAATCGAAATAGGCAATTTTATTAGTAAAGGCGGGCAGATACAGCTTGGTATGAGATCCGTCTTTATAGATTTCTGGCTGCTCCACTTCTGCTTTCGGAGCAATATCTGAACGCTCCAAGAGTGGAATGGTGCGAAGAGCTTCCGATGTATCCGGTGCTGCCTGGCGGGCATGAAGGGTAGCAGCTGTTTGCTCCACTTCGTCCAAGGCTTTTTGATCCATAGTGGCTTTGATGGCAGCCATAGCATCCCGTGCATGGGCCGCATCTTTTTCTTCCTTACCAGGTTCCGGAGTAAGAGTAAGCAATACTTTGTGGGTATTATCCAGCAGTACAGTTTCAATGAGCTGCTCGTAGTACCGTTTGCCGATGGCTTTCCGAAGAAAATCCAGATTGTCAGTAAACTGGAGGGTTGTGGTGGGATCCCCGCCATAGAGCCAGCTTTCCATAATGCCCAAGCCATAGATCAAGCCCTTTGGATACACATTATAATCTGCTTCCCGCATTTTAAACTCTTCCGCATTCAGTGCCGCCGTAAGTAGCTGCTCTGGGATACCCTCCCGGCTCAGTTTTTGCAGTGTACTATATACGACTTTTACAAACTGATCCTCTTTTTCCGGATCGGCTCCGGACACATGGACGGAAAATACCGGCTGCAGCAAAGATCCTTCCAGACTGCCGTACACGTCACTGCCGATACCAGCCTGCAAGAGTGCCAGTCGCAAGGGTGCGCTGTTGCCGTCCAGCAGCACATGGGTCAGCGTTTTCAAGGCCATAATTCTTTTTTGATCCAGGGCAGACCCCACCACAATGTTCATGGACAGATAGGTTTTGTGGTCCATGGTGCTGCCTGCTGCAACTGGGTACGTAGCACGTACTTCCTTAGTCCGTTCAAAAGGTGCCTGAAGGGGAATCTCTACCTTAAACCCCGGGGTGCGATGAAAATGCTGCAAATAGGCTTCATCCAGGTATTTCAGATAGGACGCAATGTTCATATTGCCGTAGAGATAGATATACGCATTTTCAGGGCTGTAGTATTTGGTGTGGAAAGCCACAAATCCTTCCTGTGTCAGCTGGGGAATGGCTTCCGGCAGCCCGCCGGACTCAAACCGATAGGGAGAATCAGGGAAAAGGGCCTTAAAAGTCTCGTGTTCCTCAATAGCATCGGGAGAAGAATAAACACCCTTCATCTCGTTATACACTACGCCATTATACACCAGGGGCTTATCCTTCCCCTCCCCTAGTTCGTAATGCCAGCCCTCCTGGCGCAAGGTATACGGATTTTCTGGTATCAGGGGATAAAACACCGCATCCAGGTACACGTCTACCAAGTTTTTGAAATCCTTATCATTGCGGCTTGCTACAGGATACACGGTTTTGTCCGGATAGGTCATGGCGTTGAGGAACGTATTCAAAGAACCTTTTACAAGCTCCACAAAGGGCTCTTTGAGCCGGTACTTCCGGCTACCGCACAGCACAGAATGTTCCGTAATATGAGCCACCCCGGTATCATCCTGACTGGGGGTGCGGAACCCGATAGTAAAGACTTTGTTGTCGTCTTCCGCTTTGACATAAAACACCCTGGCGCCGCTTTGGGTATGGGTGAGTTCATAGCCGACAGCCTGAATATCCGGCAGTGCCGTCACCTTGTCCACCGTAAAGCCGTGGAGTACATTACCTGCTTGTAATTCCATGATATGGTCTCCTTTGTTAGGTCTAGTTGTGTTGTGTCAAAGAAAGGCCGCCGCTTACGCGACAGCCTCCCCGTTTTTTACTTGAAATACTGAACTCCGGCCAGGAAAATGGGTTGCAATTTATTCCCCGGAATATTTTTCATCAATCCGTCGGTAAACCGTTCGGTATGCCCCATCTTACCCAGCACCCGTCCATCAGGGCTGGTAATACTTTCGATGGCATACAGGGAACCATTGGGGTTGTAAGGGCTTTCCATGGTAGGTTCGCCTTGTTCATTCACGTACTGGGTGCCTACTTGACCGTTCTTAAAGAGCTGCTTGATTTCCTCTTCTGTGGCTACAAAGCGGCCTTCGCCATGAGAAATTGCCACGGTGAAAATCTCGCCCGGTTCGGTCAGGGACAGCCATGGAGATTTGTTAGACACCACTTTGGTCCGTACCATCCGTGAAATATGCCGGCCAATGGTGTTAAAGGTCAAGGTCGGTGAAGTTTCTGCCAGCGGACGTACTTCTCCGTAAGGCACCAGCCCTAGTTTTACCAAAGCCTGGAACCCATTGCAGATGCCAAGGGCCAAGCCATCCCGCTTGTAAAGCAGGTCAAGCACCGCTTCTTTCAGCTTGGGATTACGGAACATGGTTGCAATGAATTTTCCGGAACCTTCCGGTTCATCGCTGGCAGAAAACCCGCCGGGAATGGCAAGAATTTGTGCTTTTTCAATGCGTTTTGCCATTTCGTCCACAGATTCCTTGATGGCATCCGGCGTCAAGTTGCGGATCACAAAGATATCTGCTTCGGCTCCGGCATCTTCAAAAGCGGCTGCAGTATCATACTCACAGTTAAGCCCTGGGAAGACGGGTATAAACACTTTTGGCTTGGCGACATTGTACGGTGCCGTCAGCGGCAGGTCCTGATGGAACAACGGCATGGGGCAGAGCTCCTTGCCGGAATCAGCCACCACAGAGGGGAATACACCTTCCAGCGTCCGGGTATACGCCTTTTCCACTTCACTCAAAGTAATTTCCGTATCGTTGACAATAATCTTGCCCGTATCGGTAAGATGCCCTAATTCCAGATACTCAATACCTGCAAAGACTTTGTCAGCCTGGGCGTTATCGTCCAGTTCCACCAAAAAGCCACCGGGCTGCAGTGTAAACAGGCATTCCTCGTGGAGGAAAGGCTTCACAAAGGTAAAGCCTAGCCCGTTGCCCAGGCACATAGTGGAGAGCGCTGCAGAGACGCCGCCTTCTTTTACGACACCGGCAGTAACAATACGCTTGCCCAGAATGCCTTTATGCAGGCTTTGCAAAATGGTCTTTAAGGCTGCAAAGTCCACCACTTCCTGTTCATCACAGGGAACAGGGACAAATACTACGCGATGCCCCGCCTTCTTAAATTCGTTAGAGATGGTATCCCGTCCATCCATCACCCCTACGGCAAAACACAACAGGGACGGCGGTACTTCCAGATCATTAAAGGTCCCGCTCATGGAGTCCTTGCCGCCGATGGCAGGCAGTTCCAGTTCGCAACAGGCCTTATAGGCTCCCATGAGTGCCGCAAACGGACGGCCCCAATGGTGCACAGTGCGCAGTTTTGGGAAATATTCCTGCATGGACAGGCGCAATTTGGAAGCATCAGCCCCCATAGCCGCAGCCCGGCAAACCGCTTCTACCACAGCATACATAGCACCATGATAGGGACTCCAGCAGGCTACATTAGGATTATAGCCGCAAGTCATCACGGTGGCAGCATTGGTTTTACCATGGAGCACGGGAATCCGTGCAGCCATGCCTTCTGTACGGGTTAGCTGTTTTTTGCCGCCGTAGGGCATCAGCACACTGCCACGCCCGATACTGCCATCAAACCGTTCGCCCAGCCCTGCTTCGCTGCACACATTCAGGCGGTCCAAATTAGCCAGCCAGGCTTCTTTGATGGCTTTGCCTTCTACTTCTTCCGGCGTACTGTTAAACGGGGAAACTGCTTCCACCGGATCCACAATTACGTCAGAGCTTTGGGTAATCCCGTTGGTATCCAAAAATGCCCGGGACAAATCTACAATCTTTTCTCCCCGCCAGTACATCACCAGCCGGGGATCGGTTGCCACTTCGGCAACAACCGTTGCTTCCAAGTTTTCTTTAGCAGCAGCAGCCATAAAGGTATCCAGGTCTTTAGGAGCAATGCATACAGCCATCCGTTCCTGGGATTCGCTGATAGCAAGTTCCGTCCCGTCAAGGCCTTCGTATTTTTTCGGTACTTTGTCCAGGTTAATCACAAGCCCCGGTGCCAGTTCTCCGATAGCTACGGAAACGCCGCCGGCGCCGAAATCGTTACACCGTTTGATGAGACGGGTTACAGAAGGATCACGGAACAACCGCTGAATTTTCCGTTCGTTAGGAGCATTCCCTTTCTGAACCTCGGCTCCGTCCTCACTGAGGGACTGCGTGTTATGGCTCTTGGAGGCACCGGTAGCTCCGCCCATGCCATCACGGCCTGTACGGCCACCCAAAAGGATAATCAAATCCCCTGCTGCCGGGAGTTCCCGTACGACAGCGTCTTTCGGAGCAGCGGCAATAACGCCGCCTACTTCCATACGTTTTGCTACAAACTGGGGATGGTAATATTCCTCCACGCTGCCTGTGGCAAGACCGATCTGGTTGCCATAGGAACTATAGCCCTGGGCTGCGCCGATGGTGATTTTTCGTTGCGGCAATTTGCCCTCCAGCGTTTTTTCATAAGGTGTACGGGGATCGGCACTGCCAGTTACCCGCATGGCCTGGTACACATAGCTGCGACCAGAAAGCGGATCCCGGATAGCGCCGCCCAAACAGGTTGCTGCCCCGCCAAAAGGTTCGATTTCCGTAGGATGGTTGTGCGTTTCGTTTTTGAACATCACCAGCCAGTCTTCTTTTTTGCCATCAATGGTGATGGGCGCTACAATACTGCAGGCATTGATTTCTTCGGACTGGTCCAGATCGGGAATCTTTCCTTCTTTTTTCAGTTTTTTAGTGGCCAGGCAGGCCATATCCATGAGGGTAATGGGGCGCTTGGTATCTGCACCATACACAAAATCCCTGTCTTTTTTGTACAACGCATAGGCATCTTTTACAGGATTGGTATAGACGCCGTCGGTAATTTCCACATTCTCCAGCCGGGTTTCAAAGGTGGTATGCCGGCAGTGGTCGGACCAGTAGGTATCCAGCACCTTGATTTCCGTGATGGAAGGATCCCGGTTTTCTTTCCGGAAGTACTCCTGGATAAAGGCCAGGTCTTCCAGGCTCATGGCAAGGCCCTGTTCCTCCATAAAGCCTTGCAGCGCATCCCGGGTAAGATCACGGAATCCACTTAGGACTTTCACCGGTTTTGGCACGGCATAGGTGCCCTCCAGTGTAGCAGGTTTAGCAACTGCTGCTTCCTGGGCATCTACCGGGTTAATGCAATAGTGTTTGATCTTTTCAAACTCTTCGTCCGAAAGTTCCCCTTCCAGTACGTACACTTTGGCAGCCGCCACGATAGGACGAGTGCCTTGGGTAATCAATTGGATGCACTGGGCGGCAAAATCTTCTCTCTGGTCATACTGTCCGGGGAGCAGTTCCTGGGCAAAAGAGCGAGCTTTTTCCGGCACGGTGAAGGTTTCATCCCACACCGCATCTACCGGGGCTTCACTCAGGACCAGCGTTTTAGCAGCTTCGTAGTCTGCCTGATCCAGGCCTTCCAGATCATAACGGTTGATCACACGCACCCGTTCTAATCCCTTGATGCCCAGCGTCTGCCGCAGGTCCGCGCAGAGTCCATCAGCCTCTACAGCGTACTCTTTTTTCTTCTCCACGTACACTCTTTTGATTTTGTCGCTCATGACATCCTCCCTTAAAAGTATTCGTTGATCCAGTTATTCTTTTTGGGGAATAACGTTTCCAGTTTTTCGGCGGCAGCAGCGTTGACAGCATACACCATCCCGCTGTGAAGAAGTGACTGTACACTCAAGGCGCCGAAAAACAACTGGGTGAAGGCACGGATATCCAGCAAAACATCCGGATCATCCAGTGTATTGAGGATTTGTATGCCTTCTTTTGTAAAGCGCAATTTTACTAACATGGTGTTAAGGGGTATCTGCTCATCTTTAAGTCCCACCACAAGCGTCTCCCCTAGTAAAGCCTCTGGTACCTCCAGCTGCTGCAGGCATTGGGTAGCATTGACTACCCGCCCCATCATAAAGGGGGCTATCTTAGGCGCTAGCTGCTGGTCCGGCAGCTGCAGATACGTCAAATCATCATCCGCTGCAAGCCAGTGCAGGGTCTGCCAGGTTCCGGCAAAGCCTTTCATATATTGCAGCAGCCGTACTTTGGCAGGAGCATCAGCAAATACTATTTCCTGCACATTCACGGCCCTATTCTCTTTATTATACACCCCGTAGCCCATCGGTGCACCGTGATTTTCCACCACCACAGTCTCATATCCTTCCGCTGCAGCAGTCAAAAGGGTATTTTCCCACACCCGCTGGTCCCGTTTGACCCAGCCATGGTAGGACTCCATAGCCGTCTCATAGACAGGTGCCAATAGAGACGCCGCATTTTCAGCAGGCACCCGGCGAAGTGTATACCGTTCCAGCGTATCTCCGCCCAAATCCAACGTGCGCAGCGGCAAATTGTACTCCTTGCGGAAATGCGTATAAGCAAAGCCGTAGGGCTGATAAATCCCTGCGTAGATAGGCATCAAAATCACAAAGGGCACCTTCATGGCCCGCAGCATGGTAAACGTAGTTTCCAGCAGCTGCCCCATCACATGGCTGCCCCGGGCCACAGGATCGGTGGCGACTCCCACGATATAAGGAATCTTCCAGTCCTTTTCCCGCAGGTGCAACACATAGGGATTTAAGTGGAGCATGGTCATCAGCTGATCGTTCTCAAATCCCCCGATGATCTGATTTTGTTGTAATGCGTAGCTATTATGATACCACTCGTAAAAAGGTGTCCCCTTTTTCTCAAAGCATTCATCCCACAGGTCCATGGCCTGAGGCAGGGTCGTGGCATTCACCAGACGAAAATCCATGCGGCACCTCTTTTCTCAGCGAATCACCGTATTGTACTTTTTCACCATGAAGGCGGGCTTGTAGGATTCTTTGGCCTTGCGCAGGCCGTCCTTGCCCATGTCCTCTTCCCGGTTGATGTATTTCACATCCCCCCAGGCCCGGGACACAAATTCCTTGTTGATAGCAGTATAAAGTCCCCGAATATTAGGATCGGCTTTTTCCACGTGAATAATAGCCGTGTTCATTCCGGTGATTTCCCCAAAGGAAAATGCCTTCACTTCCCCATCCAGCCGAATGAGTCCGCCCCGCATTTTCAGGAAGGTAAAGTTGTCCAGAGCTTCCTTGATAGCGTCTTCTTCATAGATGATAGAGGGATCCGTCTCTTCCCGCACGTCAATCCATTTCCTGGCAAATTCAAAACACTCTGCCAGATTCTCCCCTCCCATAGGTTCATAGACAAAATCCGGGTTATCTTTCACAAAAGCATTATAATGGTTCTTTTTCTGGTGGAGCTTACGACCGGACAGGGTAGCTAATTTTTCCTGCTCGTAAACATAATCCCAGTTGTTCCGGTCTTCCTCGTATTCCGTCACTTCTGGCAGATATTTTTCAAAACGAGCAATGGTATCTTCATAAATCCCGTGGATTTCAAAAGGTTTGCCTCCAAAAAAAGCCCGCAATTCGTCCAGCACCTGAGGCAGCTCCTCGTTGACCCCCCCAAAGGGCGGCGTGATAAAGGTTTTATTCTGCACAGTAACCATCATAATCAGGCTGCCGTGGGAAATGGCCCAATAGGTATCAAACCCGTGACGCCAGATAAAGTTCGTTCCAAAACAGCACTCGGAGGCATGATAATCCCGCTCCCTGAAATAATCGTCAAAAATCGGTTTATCCGCCCGATTGATATGTTTAAATTCTAAAATGGAAATCTCTCCCTTTACTGTTAAATTCCTGTTTATTATAACAGAAACTGTAGGTTTTTTGAACACATTTCAGAGGGGAAATATTATTGCATGGCAATCGTATATTGGGACCCGTCGCCCCACTCTGCAATCCGCTGCCGTACGTCGTCCAGATTCAGTACGCCGCAGGCAAAGCCTTTTTTTACCAAGGCTTCCGGCAGATACTCATCATACTTATCAAACACCGGTACTTCGTGGGGATAGACAAGGCTTAAAGGATCAATCTCCTTATGAATCTCTTTTTGCAGCACCTTAAAAAAGGTAGGCGCATCGGCTTCCATCATAAACTGCATGAAAAAAGGCCGAAAGGGATCCAATTTTTTAAGGCCCAAAGCTCCCGCACAGTGAAGATTTAGAAACCGTTCCATAGCCAGAAAGCCATAAGTCCCCAGCCAAGGCAAAAGGCACCACATCTTACCACCCAAATGGATGAGAGGAGATGCGGCAACCCCACTTTTTTGTGCGGTAAAACGGGCCTGCTGCAAGCGGCTCACTGCATTTTTCATCAAATAGGGGTAGCTACGTTCTTCCCGTAGCACCTCCCGCATTCGTTCCAATACTTTGGTATGCAAATCTCCAGGACATTCCCCAAAATAAGCGGGCACTTTGCCCTTTTCCAGTTCGCAGTAAATGACCTTGCGTTTTCGATCCACATCCAGCACCCGCCATACGTGGCCTGCCAGTGCAATTTTTTCCCCTGGCGGCGGGGGCGCTACCACAGTTCCCAATTCCTGGGACTCGCAGCGCACAGTGTATTCCTCGCTTTCCTGGAATACGCCGTAAAACTTAAAGGAATTTACCACTCGTTCCCCTGCAAGACCTATGATGAGACCACCCCGCTCCGTCTTTTGGATATGATCCGTCTGAATCAGATAGGACAGCAGCACCCGGTAGTCATCCTGGGTAATCCGTTGGAAATACGAAAGCCGCAGCACCTTTTCAGCCAGTGCTCCTGGACTCATTTCACCGCCTGCTGCCAATGTGCTCATGGTTTGGTGATACAAAAGGCTAAAGGGCAGCCTGTCCAAACGGGGCGGCTCCACCCATTTTTCTTCCAGATATAATTGGATCAGGGCAATGCCCTGGAGAAGTTTCCACGGAATGGTAGCGGGCAGCATGGCCCGGATTTCCGGTTCATCCTCCCGGATCACAAACCACATTTCCTGAGGATCCCCCCGGCGTCCCGTACGACCCATCCGCTGCAAAAACGACGACACTGTCCAGGGCGCATCAATCTGAAACGCCCGCTCCAGTTTTCCAATGTCAATTCCCAGTTCCAGTGTAGAAGTAGTTACGGTGGTCAGATTCTGGCTGTCGTCTTTCATCAGCATCTCGGCGGTCTCCCGGTAAGACGGAGATAAATTGCCATGATGAATGAGAAACCGATCCGGCTCATGCCGCAGGCTGCAATATTGCCGAAGCGTGGTGGTCACGCCTTCACATTCCTCCCGGGAATTGACAAACACCAGGCACTTTTTGCCCCGGGTATGCTCAAAAATATAGCCCAGTCCTGGGTCCGCCTGCAGCGGTGCCTCATCTGTTTTTTCTTCCAGAACGGGCAGTGCGTCCACCGTTTTACCATCCCCGGCCTGGGTGTCCTTCACATAAAAATGTTCCATGGAAAGGCGCCAGCGGTTTCCCGGCGCAGTAACATGGGGGATTAGCGTCTTACGCCCTGTACCTTGGGATAGCAGTGCTCCCACTTTTTCCGGTTCTCCCAGCGTAGCAGATAGTCCAATCCGCCGGGGATTTACACCTGCCAGTCTTCCCAGTCGTTCAATCAGGCAGAGCGTCTGACCGCCCCTGTCGCCTCTCAGCAAAGAATGCACTTCGTCAATCACCACAAAGCGCAGATCGCCAAATAATTTAGGCACGGCCATATGCTTGTGAAGCAAAATGGCTTCCAGGGACTCCGGCGTAATTTGCAGGATCCCGGAAGGGCGCCGCATGAGTTTGGCTTTGTGGCTTTGGCTTACGTCCCCATGCCAGTGCCATACAGGAATCCCTCCGGCTTCGCAAAGCGGCAGCAGTCGTTCAAATTGGTCATTAATAAGAGCCTTTAATGGACCAATATAGATACATCCCACACTTTTGGGCGGATCTTGGGCAAAAAGGGATAAAATAGGAAAAAATGCCGCTTCTGTTTTTCCTGATGCAGTAGAGGCTGTCAGTAACAGGTTCTCATCCGTATGAAAAATTACGTCCCCTGCTGCCACCTGGATAGGGCGCAATTCCTCCCAGCTGTGTTCATAAATAAAATCCTGTACAAAAGGGGCATACTGGTCAAAAATACTCATCCTGCAGCCTTTCTTATACCGTAAATTCCGCAAATTCCGATGGCGTCTCTTCCTCTACTGCATTTTTTGCATATGCAAAAGAATCCGACTGCAGCAGTTCCGCCACTTTAACCTCCGGATGCTGGTAAATAATATCCAGTACTTCAATGTAATCCCGAATCACTTCCCGGGGTGTGACATGGCTGTCGGCCCCGATGCGTCCAAACTCGATTTTGATAAAGTCCACCCGGTCCTGCTGTGTCAGCTGCGGCGTATAGCCGTACAATACACCGTGAATTTCCGTCAGCTTTTCAATGAGGATCAGCATTTCCTCATTGGTCAGCGGTTGCAAGCGGATCACCGGTGCCAAAAGATCTTTGTGCGTGCCCCCGAAATGGCCTTCTGCCAAACGGGAACGCAGGGCCTCATAGCTATAAACACCCCGGCGGGGATCCTCCATGCACTGGGGCGTACCGCCCATGATAATACCAAAATAATGGGCTTTGCCTTGCAAGGTATCATTGTACATGGTAAGAATCTTTTCGTAATTATATTGCCGGGTAATAGCGTGCGGAATTTTGTAGATATTCACCAGTTCATCAATACAAACCAAAAGACCGGCATACCCTGCCTGTTTCAAAAACATGGCAAAGATTTTGAGGTACTCATACCAATCTTCGTCTGAGATGATAATACTCACCCCCAGCTCCTGCCGGGCTTCCGTCTTTAAATGGTATTCGCCCCGGAACCATTTGATCACCTTGGCTTTTAGTGCCTCGTCCCCGTTGCGGTAGGACTGGTAATACAATGTGAGCAGCCGGGCAAAGTCAAACCCGTGAACCATTTCATTAAGCGTATTAATAACCCTTGCGATTTCCCGCTGCACCAAGTTATCCAGCTGTGGATCCTGCAGGGAAAGGCCGCTTTCTTCCAAAATTTTTTGCTGTACCTGATTAATCCACCGGTCCAGAATGAGAGGCAGTGCACCTTCTTCCGGCCGGGTTTTGGTCGCCATATTCCGCACCAGTTCCCGGTAGGTAGCAAGGCCCTGCCCTTTGGTGCCTTGCAGACGCCGTTCCGGAGAAAGATCTCCGTCCACCACCACAAAATTTTTCTCCATAACATAATTCCGGATAGTTTGGAGCAAAAAGCTCTTGCCGCTGCCGTAGCGACCTACGATAAACCGGAAGGATGCCCCGCCGTCAGCGATTACATCCACATCGTGGAGCAGGGCATCAATTTCGTTCTTCCGCTCCACTGTAATATACGGAAGCCCGATTCTTGGCACCACGCCCCCTTTGAGGGAGCTGATGAGAATCCGGGCGATGCGTTTAGGAATTGTCACTGCCATATTGTTCCTTTCCTGTCTTGCTGTTGTCTATACTTTGCTTTATTTCAGCCGCTTTGCCTTTATCTTTTAACGTGTTCTTAAAATTTTTGAAAAAGCGATCCACAATCCGTTTATAGATATCCATAGAACGGGTTTCGTCACCCCTGGTGCGGATATCTTCACTGCTCAGCACCAATTTTCCCGTTTTGGTATCGTAAGTGTTAAAGACAGCCCCCACCGTAACGTAAGGTACATAATACGAGGGAACATATTCTGGGTAGGTGATCGTGCGATACCAGGAGTGGTAATGCCCCTTTTCGTCAAAATACCCATCCTCTACTTCCGCAGTGCGCCACTCCGTATGGGCAGGAACCAGCACTGAGTCCCTTCCCAAGCTATCCAGGCGGGCTGTTACATATAGCTCTGCCTGTGCTGCAGCCGCAGGAATCTGCACAGCCGCTTCTGTGTTGGCTACATTTTTTGGCAAAGGAGTTATTTCTTTATGTTCTTTCCCTGCGTTTTCCACAGCCTCCCCTGGCAATAATGATCCACCCGCCTAGCGGGTGGTTTTTCATTTTCGGGCATAGCCCTAA
>USHN01000012.1 GCA_900554515.1 uncultured Acidaminococcus sp.
GTCATTTGCATTGTACTACATTAGGATTTTTTCTCATAGCTATAAGCTTTCCGGACCCCCGCCACTATGGCGGGGTTTTCAATTAACCAAGGAAAAACCACCCGTCTGGCGGGTGGTTTATTACTTATTCCAAGGTCAGCAGTAATGCCATTTTGAAAGTTTTCTCTGCTTTGACGTAGTGGAGTCCGCCTTTGGCAAAATGGAACTGCTGCCCTGCTTTGAGGACGTGTTCCTGTCCTTCATAGCCAATGATGCCTTCCCCATCCAGGGCAAAGATCAGGGCTTCTCCCGGTGCTGCATGTTCGCTAAGGCCGGTACCGGCACCAAAGCTCATGACCACAAATTTCATTTTTTCATTGTGGGCCACATCCATATTCACGATTTTGCCATCCTGATAAGGCACCAGGTCGGCCAGTCGAAAAACTTTTCCTGCTTCTACAACTTTATTCATCGTAAGATCCCTCCCTGCTTCTAACTCCAGATATACCGTATCCACATCCGAACGCATGCCCACAGGAATATCCGTAGGCGTGATACAACTTTCACCGCTCCCAAGCGTTGCCATGGAGCCTGTTTTCCCATATACTTCCAGTTTTCCCTGGACTGCCACAAGCAATTTATGATAGGGGAAAATCTCGGCACTGATATCGGTCTGTGCTGCCAGGGAAAAAATCCATAACCGGTTGTTACCGCCGGTAAGGATAGCACTGGTCGTACAGCCCGGTACCGGCGCATACGCTCGTGGCAAATTTAGCACTTCGCCCGCTGCAAGTTTCATGGCATTCACCGCCTTTACAGAATCTCTACCTTCTTAGTTACACCTACAGTGTAGCATAGCTTAACAAAAAATTACGTTGTCGTACAAACATAGCCAGTAAATGCATTCCATACAAAATGCATTTGCTGGTACAAAAAAGGAGCCCATGGAGTACTTCTCCATAAGCTCTTTGTATAGTATCCTTTTAAATAAATTTATAAGAATAGCCAGAATAGCCCCCGCGATAATCACGGGGATAGATGGTAATATCATAATGCTCATTTTCCGGTTCCGGACGGAATTGGTGTTTGTACAAGGCTAGTGTCTGCCGCAATACTTTAAACGCACGGGAGCCCCAGCCCACACCGTTATTGGAAATATCCACCTTGTACCCATTTTCATGGGAATACGTCCCGGAGGAGTGGAATCCTTTTTCGCTGCCGCCGGTAATGATAAAATTCACGTTGTATTTCCGCGCATTCCGGTTCAGGGTATCCAGAAAGGCCATAGTCGTTGGTTTAAAGTGGGCCGTATCCGTAATGCGATTATGCCCCCAAGGCGTGTGCAATCCCTCTTTACTGCTCCACTTGATCAAATTGCTCTTGCCAAAATCCCGCCGGGGTCGGTAGGCTTCCATAGATAACCGGGCAAAGTTTTTCTTTGTAATCCGTTCCAGGGGTTCTATTTTGTAAGATTCCTGACGGGAGACTTCTGCCCGCCTGGGTGCAGTAACGGGTGTTGAGGACACCTTATAAGAAAGCTGGGTACGGGGCACCGCCGCCCGGATCGCCACAGCCCGGCTCTTCATCCCGGCGGCAAAGCCCGTCCCCGAACCTGCTACACAGCAAGTAACAAGAACAACGGCTGCCGTTTTTTTCATAAAAAGTCCACATCTCCCTCGTACAAATTGTATAACAAAATATGCCCGTCCATTGAAAATCATCTAGACTACATCTACGAAGCAACTTTATCTTACCATATATTGTGGTGAAAAAGCGTAGGAAGTCCTAACTTTTCACATTTTTGCTACATTTACTTCTGCATTGAACGACTCATTTTTGCAGGTGCAAAGCGCCCCGGATCACGTATTTCCGGCATTCCCTGTACACAAAAACCAGTACCAACAGCGTCAGGGCCCAGCTAAGAGGATAGCACAACATAAGTGTCATAAAATCCGGTCGCAGCGCAAATATGGTGCACAGCCAAATAATCCGGACACTGCAAATGCCCACCATCACCACGAGAGCCGGTGGCAAGGAATACCCATAGCCCCGCAGGGCGCCAGACAAAATATCAATCATCCCGTTTAAATACACTGTTCCCGATACAATATAAAGCCGCACCACAGCAAAGGCAATGACTTCCGGGTCATTGTTTATTAAAGCCAGCAACTGATGGGAAAAGAACATCACCGGGGTTTCCACCACCAAGAGGAATGCGGCTTCCACGAAAAAGGCAACTTTTGTGACCTCAAAGCAGCGCCGCAGGTTGCGCGCCCCGTAGTTCTGTCCTACAAAAGTAGTAGTAGCCTGACTGAACCCGTTGACGAAGCAGTAAATATTAAATTCCAATAAAATTGCCGCCGCTGAGGCAGCCATAGCCGATGTTCCTAGGCCATTGATAGAAGACTGAATCAATACATTGGACAGGGCAAACACCATGCCCTGCAGACCTGCTGGCACACCAATATGCAGGATGCGTTTCATCTCAAAAATATCCAAGGACATATGGTGCCGTTCCAGGCGAATCTGATCCGGCGTGCGGCAAAGCAGAAATAAAAGCATTCCGGCATTAACGGCAAAAGAGATGACAGTCCCCCATACAACCCCGGTAAGATCCCAATGAAAAACCCGCACGGATAAAAAGTCCAGTACAATATTTAAAATATTAGCAACCACCAAACTGTATAAAGGTGTTTTCCCATCTCCGCAGCTGCGGAAAATAGCTGCTTCAAAGTCATACAGGGACAAAAAGGGCAGTCCAAGCAAAAATACCCGGATATAGGTAGCAGCCTGGTCATATACATCCGGAGGCACGTCTAGCATCTGGAGCATGGGATAGGCAATTAATTGCCCGATGACAGCCAATAGCAGTCCCATACCCAAAGACATAAAAATCGCCGTCTGCACGGTCTTTTCCATTTTGTCAAATTGCCTGGCCCCAATATACTGGGCAATGACTACATTCCCGCCCAGGCTCACCCCGATAAGCAGTGTAGTTAATAGACCAATAACCGGCATATTATTGCCGACGGCAGCCATAGCGCTTGTACCAACAAAATGACCCAGGAAAAAAATATCCGCTGTATTAAATAGCTGCTCAAATAAGCCCATGAGACCAATGGGCATGGCAAAATAAAATAGCTTATCCGCAATAGATCCATGGAGCATATCCATAGATTGCTTTTTCTTCTCCGTTGTCCGAATTTCTGTTTTCATACTGACCTCAGTCCCGCCTGCTGTATCATTGCCTGTCAAATTTGTAATTTCCTACTTGCTACCATAGCGAAAATGCAGCCTTTTGTCAACAGAGAAAAACTGACAACCTCCCATCCCCGGTATAGTAGAGGGTAAGAGGTTATCGGTTTCTTATGGCAAGTTATTCCACGACAAAATGGAAGACTCGTTCCCGCAAGGGCGCCGTCAGGTTTTTACCGTAGGCGGCTTTAATCTGGTAGCTTCCCTGGGCATCGAAGGCTGCAAATAAAATAGTAGTACCCGGGCTGCCTGCGGCGCCTGTAGGATTGATCAGCGGCAAGGTAAAGGAATGGCCTAAATTCACAAAGCCGGTATGTCCACTTTGGTCCACCATGGTCCAGTTGTTTCCACTGGTAGGGTTTGCCTCCAGATAAAGAGCCACCAGTTCCCCAGGCTTTAAATACAGGGTTTTCTCTTCGGCTTCCGGTGTCAGCTTATAACTGGTTAAAAGCCGGGACCCTTCGGCTACGTTAATCGCTTTTAAGAGTTTTGTATAGGGAATGGTAACATCCAGTGGCCCTCCTGCCATGGAAGGAATGCGAACACCATTTTCTGCAAAGACAAAGGATTTTCCTTCCAAGTACTCTTTGTATTCCGGAACATTGGTATACAGCAGGTCTTT
Source organism: uncultured Acidaminococcus sp. (assembly GCA_900554515.1). Taxonomy (GTDB): domain Bacteria; phylum Bacillota; class Negativicutes; order Acidaminococcales; family Acidaminococcaceae; genus Acidaminococcus. Next base: position 3,857 of record USHN01000012.1, read on the forward strand.
CGCTTCTAAGATCGCTCCGTTCCTGGTATCCAGGTTCAGCCCCGCATAGACGGTGCGATTTCCCTGGGCTTTCAAAATCACAGAAAACAAGGTGGGCCGGTTTACCGTGACTTCATAAGAGAGCGCAGCTTGGCCACCGGCTTCTTTGGCTAAAGCTGCTGCCTGCTCTTTAATCACATGATTCAGGTTGTTCTGCTGGTACATTTCCTTTAGACCATCCACATATGGCACTTGCCCCGCAGCTTTTCCGGTACTATAGTTTTCCGTGAGTATGGTCGTATGACCAAACGCAAAGGAAACAACCGGCAAGGAAAGGGTTAAGGCCGCCACAAGACTTAAGAGTTTCTTCATGATTCCTCCTGTAACAGTTAGAAAATAAATGGTGTCTGATACGGTTCCAGTACGGAAGCATCGGGAACAAATACCGCACCTTCTTCTAATTGTACACGTCCTTTGGCTGTCAGTATACCCGTCAGGTGTGAATTTTTGGAGATATTTATATCTTTGGCAGCGTAAATATAGACCTTATCCAATACAGCCTGCTCCTCAATTTTTACCGTTCCTGCCACAAAGATTCGAAAATCCCCTTCTATTTTGCAGCCAGCTCCAATAAGCAGGGAACTGGGAATTACCAAAATCCCCCGCCCTCGGATATGTTCCTGGTTTGTCCAATGAATGGGCTTTTTAACCGTTTCAAGAAAAAGATATCCTGCAAGGGGCGCTTTCAGCCGCTCTTTATCGGGAAAGGGACTCCAGGACAGTTGAGAAAATTCCCCAAAATCCACTCTGGGCTTTACGTTATCCGCAGACGCATCCCAGATGCCGGAAATTGCCTTACCATTTACTGCGCCCGGCATTTCCATCCGGATCCGGACAGCAGCCATGGGTTGATATTCACCCTGCCACAGTTCCAAGCTCTCTTCCTCGCACAGATAGCCGGAACGTCTGCGTCCCATTCCCTGTCGTTTCAGCACTGCGGCAGGTCCTTTGGGAGAGAGGGATACCGGCGGTAACTGCTTTTTTTCCCCCTTTTTTAAAAACGGTTCTTCCAGTAACGCCTTGCTGGCGCTATGAAATAAAGCGGCCTGCTGCCGGGCAGCGCGGGAGATTTCCTCGCTTTTTGCCCGCTGCGCCTGGATTTTTAGCAATGTCGTCCCTAAGCCTCCTGCCAGCACCATTACCACGAGAAAGAAAAACGTAATACCGCCAGGTGCTTTAGCCCGTCCCATAGGAAAAAACCTCCCGGATTTGTTTTTCCTTCCCCGTTCGCCGGTGAATCAGAATCATGGACCAAAGAATTTTTCCCGGTTCCAGTTCCCTGATTTCCAACTGTTTAACAGCCAAATGAGGCGGTGTTAAAGGATTGGTGCCTTTTTTAGCGTGAAAATGCCAGGAATCCATAAACAGTAAATCACAATCTGCCGTAGGCGAATGAGAAAGATAATATTTTCTGCGCACAGAACCTTTATGCCCATAGCACAGTAATTGGGCGCCCGCCCTGTTTTCTCCCACTACAACGCTGTCCACACTATAGCGCAGATAGGTTTCCACCCTGGCCCGAAAGTCACCGGCTGCCCGGGTTAATTCCCATTGCGTATACAATCCGTCCATGGCATGCAGAGCTGCTCTGCTGCTTTCTATAGCAACAGTAAGCAACAGCAGAAAGACCATCAGCCCCAAAAGGCCGGAAAAGAGAAAGGACCCTCTACTTTTTTTCATACACTGCAGCCTCGCTTACCCTGTTTTTCCCATCGCCATACAAAATGACTTGGCGGAGAAAAAGTCCTGCATGCCCTGGTACTGCCTGCCTGGTCTCCTCTATCTTCCAAGAGGTTTTATTGCGCACAGGCATATCCTGCACCTGGGCAAACACCGCCTGCTCTGCCTGTTCTTTTTCCTGCTCCTTACGAGTGAGCTGAAAAGAGGCAGTAAAGCACTCTGCAAAAAGCAGCATGGTAAGAGCCAGCAGGATACCTCCCCACAACACATCCAGCATCACAAAACCTGAGGTTTTCTTACGGTTTCCCATAGATCATTCGTCCTGTAGCAGGCTGAAATTCCAGAACCCTGGCTACCTTTTCTTCCCTACGATGGCGGATGCGTACCTTCTGCTGGGTCGTCTCGTTCCCAGTATCCGTAAAACTCCCGATCCCGGTTTTAAATACGTACTCTCCAAGACCCAGTGTTGATAATTCCGGTCCTCGCCAGATGCGGTTCTGATGCCAGTAGACCAGTTGGTTCCCCACCCCTGCAGCACCGAAGTCAACCCGCCCATTTTGGATATAGAGTGCTTTTTGCTGGGTATGGGATAAAAAATCTGCCGCCGTCATTGTGGCCAAATTCAGTTTATGATGCTCTGCCAATTGGCCCAGTCCTGTTAGAAACGGCACCAGCAAAAATATAGTGGTAAGCAGAAGCGCAATCTCCAGCACAGCATCAAACAGGAGAAAACCCGGGCGCTTTCTGCTATTGGTCATGAATTTAAATCCTTTTTGGTTTCTCCCAATTCTTTGCTGTGGAGTGTGTTGCCGTTGCTGACCGTTACAGTAAAATCTCCATCGGACTGGTTATACGTATAGTCCGTATATTCCTTTTTGGGAACGTAGGAGCCATCCACCAGTTGCTGGATACTCCCCGGTTTCGCCCCGTGTTCCAGTTCATAGACCTTTGCGCCACTGTCCAGGATGGAAAGCGTAGAAATCTTCTGGGTATCCTGGGATTTGTTCATAGCAGTTTTAATGGAGGGCAGCAGAGCGGCTGCCAGCACACCGATAATGGCCATTACAGCAATAATTTCTACCAGGGTAAAGCCGGGGGATTTTTTACGAGGATGTTTTTGCTTTTTTTGTTCTTGCATCAGAGTTTGTTCCATGAGATTTTCCTTTCTTTGTCACGATAACATAGGTAATTCATTCATCATTGATAGGAGGGGAGATAGTACCAGGTAAAGAATGCCGCCGCTGGTAAGCGCCAAAATAAGCAGTAAGCCAGGTTCCATCAGAGTCCGCACCAGCTTCATCTGCTGTTGAAACTTTTCTTCTGCCATGCCGGACGCCTCTTGCAGCATCAAAGGAAGCTGTCCGCTTTCTTCTCCCAAGCTCATAAATTCCCGGGTAAGAGGAGAAAAAAGTTCCCCACAGCTTGCTACAGCCTGCAGCAGAGGCAAGCCAGCAAGAAGCTGTTTTTCCATCGTTGCCATATGACGGCGGAGCGCAGGATCCGGAAGTATTTTCCCTGCCCCACGGAGCGCGTCAGGAAGCGTTACACCTCCTTGGAGCAGCAGGACCAGCAGCTGGAGCAATTGAATTTCCCAAAAGCGCCGCAGCAGCCGCTCGACAAAGGGAATCCGTACCACAATTTTCCGCCAATGCTGCAAAGACAGTACAGCCAATCCGATAACAGTTGCGATGCTGCTTAACAAAAGAGCTGGTTCTTCCTCTGCCAGAGGCTTACATTCAGCAATCCCTGCAAAAATGGATCGGGCTGAATCTGGAGTGTCTGATATACATCCAGAAAAACCGGCAGCACTTTCCACAGAAATACAATTCCGATTCCACCGGACAGTGCCAGTACCAAGAGAGGGTACATCGCCGCCTGCAGCAGGAGACGTCGATTTTTCTGCCGCATTTTATAATATCCGGCCAAGCGGTTCATGAGATCCGGCACCCTGCCGCTTTTTTCCCCTGCTTCTGCCAGACTTTCTGCCAGTTCCCCCACTTGCTTTTTATGCCTGCTGAAGCTTTGGGACAGTGAATGTCCTTGCTGCAAAGCTTCTTCCAAGTTGCGGCAAAGGGCGGTTACCTTGGCACCTGCGCCCAATCCCATGACGTGAAGCGCTTTTAAAACAGGAAGACCTCCTGCCAAAAGTACGCCCAACTGCCTAAAAAACAGCTCCCGCTCCGTAAATGTAAGGGCCCCCTGCGTTCCTATCGGTTTTTGCCAAAACGCCAGCTCCTGTAATGTCAGTACAAGACCATACTGGGATGTTAACTGAATGCCTGCTGCTTGTCTGGATTCGGCCCAGAGGATTCCCTTTAGCAGTTCTCCATTGGATTGCCGCACTTTATAACGGTATCCCTGCACGATTCACCTCCTTTCTCTCTCAGCAACCATACCATAAAATTATTTCCTTGCCGATAGGTTTTGGGAAAAAAGGATTTTTATCAAGGGGTACGTTTTTGTCCCACCTTTTCCTGATTTTTTGATCACGTAAAAAAGACCCCCCTCTGCCAGGCAAAATCCAGCAGAAAAGGAGTCCTTCTTGTTTTTATTTTACATACACAATGGTAGCGCCGAAACCGCCTTCATTCATGGGCGCCATTTCCGTATGATCCACATTGGGATGGCGTTCCAAATACTCCAAGAGGCCTTTCCGGAGAGCGCCGGTTCCTTTGCCATGCACCAGGCGGAACCGATCCATCCCGGCCAGCAGTGCATTGTCAATGGCTTTATCCACATCCGGGATTGCTTCGTCCACGGTTTTACCCCGTACGTCGATTTGTACCGTGGCTTCCTGGGCTTTTTTTACAAAAAGGGTATGAGGCTGTCCCGCTTTTTTCGGCAGCGTCCGACGGGTGCTCCGTTCTTTCTGCTCTTTAGGAGCATCCGCAAGAAGCAGACAGTCCTTGAAGTGCACGTTCATCTTCATCATTCCGATGCGTACTGTAGCCGTATTTCCACTAATGGCATGGATAACGCCGGTCTGCCCCAGCTTTTTCACATAAACCCTTTTCCCTACGGCGGCATTGCCGCTGGTCAGGCCCTGTCCTTCCGGAACAGGACGTCCGTCAATAGAAAAGCTCTTATTAAGGGTTTTCCGGCTAAGTGCCGCCAGTTCCTCCACCCGATGGGTTTCTACAATGTCCTGGCTGGCACGCAGCTCCTTTAAAATGGCGGAACTTTCCCTTCTGGCATTCCGGTAGAGTTCATCTGCCTTTTCCCTGGCTTTTTGCAAAATGGCGTTGCGGCTTCGATCCAGTTCGTCTTTTTGATGCTGCAGCTGGTTACGCAGGATTTCGGCCTCCCGCCGCAGGCTTTCAATTTCATCCTTGCGACTTTCGTACTCCCGGCGCTCTCCCTCCAGGTTGCGGAGGACTCGCTCCATGTTGCTGTGTCCTTCCCCGATGAGCGTCTGGGCCTCGCTTAAAATTTCTTCTGGAAGCCCTAGCCGACGGCTGATATAAAAGGCATTGGAAGAACCAGGAACTCCCATGAGCAATTTATAGGTGGGGCGCAGCGTTTCCGTATCAAATTCCACGCTGGCGTTTTCCATACCTTCATGTTCATAGGCAAAGGTCTTAAGCTCACTGTAATGTGTGGTCATGATCGTCAGAACTTGCTTCTTAAACAAATATTCAATCATGGCGATGGCAAGTGCAGCCCCTTCCGTAGGATCCGTGCCCACACAGATTTCATCCACAAGCACCAGGTCCCCTTGCCGCACATCGTGCAAGATAGAAATCATATTTTTCATATGGCCAGAAAACGTGGAGAGGCTTTGTTCTATACTTTGTTCGTCCCCGATATCCGCATACACGCCCCCAAATACCGGCAGTACGGCCTCCGCCGCCGGAACAAACAGGCCAGCTTGTGCCATCAGCGCAAAAAGCCCCACCGTTTTAAGTGCCACCGTTTTACCGCCTGTATTCGGCCCGGTAATTAACAGGGTAGTAAACCCGTCTCCCAGGTTAATATCCAGCGGTACCACGTGCTTCTGGTTCAGCAACGGATGCCGCCCTTTGGTGATCTTTACCCGCTGCCCTAAAATCATCATCGGACGGCAGCAGTGAAACTTGCGGGCAAAATTAGCCTTGGCATTAATGAGATCAATTTGGGCTGCCACATCCAGCGACGTCAGAATGTTTTCTGCGTCCTGCCCCACATGGCTGGTCAGGGCCTGCAGGATACGTTCCACTTCCGCTTCTTCCTGGAGTATATATTTTTTGATATCATTATTCAGTTCTACCACTGCCATTGGTTCTACAAAAAGCGTAGCTCCGCTGGCACTTTGGTCATGCACCACACCAGGAAAATTCAGCCGGTATTCCTGCTTTACCGGGATCACGTACCGGTCTTCCCGCATGGTCACCAAGGCATCCTGAAAATATTTCTGGTTATTGGGATCGTGCAAAAGCTGGGACAGCTTATCTTTTACCCGGTTCCGAGCCGCCAGGATCCCAGTGCGCAGTCCCTGCAATTTTACAGAAGCACTGTCTTTAATATTCCCTTTTTCATCCAGTGCGGAATTCAGCTGCTTGACCAAACGGGAAAAATCTCCCAGCTCCGGGGCATATTCTTTCAACGCTGGCTGTTGTTCCAATTCTTCTGCCAGGAATTTTTTCAGATGCTGCAGTCCGTCAATGGTGTCATAAATCTGTTTAAACTGCTCCGGCTCCAGAACGCTGCCGACTTTTGTTCGTTTCACCAGCGGTCCCACATCAGTAATTCCCCCTAGTGGTAGCCTGCGGCCTTCCTCCACCAGTTGCAAAGCCTCTGCGGTTTCTTCCTGGGCCAGTTTTACCTGTTCAAAGCGGGAAGACACAGAAAGCTCCATGGCCTTTTTCTGCCCCAGACTGGTACCCGCTTCCTGCGCTAACAGCCCTTTTACTTTATCAAATTCCAGTGTGTTCACTGCAAATTTTGCCATACTTATAAAACTCCTCTAAAATAATGCCCACGGGTCGTATGGGGCCGGCTTTCCGTAATCTCCATGGTGCCGTCCATGACGCCCCGATAGAGCGCCGTAATCTCCCCTACTTCTTCCGGGGTATAGCTGCGGCCATCAATCCGCAGACGGGCAATTCCTGCGTGTTTTATTTCCGCTGCATTAGCCAGCATGGAAAGGGCATGGGCGTTGAGCACATGCATCCGGCCAAACTGGTCCTGTACCAGTGGGAAGCGTTCTTTTTTCCGGTCTTCTAAAAAGCCCGGTGTTCTGCACTGATAGGTGCACTTGCCCTTGTCAAGATTCCCCAGGAAGCTACCTTCCACACAGTATTCGCTGACCATCATTTCTATTCGGCCTTCCACCAGACATTCTAACGGCACCGGAGATTTTTGCGCCAGCGCTGCCACTTGTGCCAGTGTCAGTTCCGCTGACAGGGTGATGCCCTGCATACCCGCTTCCTGCCAGAATAAAATGCTCTGGCTGTTAAAGGCATTCATCGTATAATCCAGCCACAGGGGCAGACCGGTCTGCTGTCCCATTTCCACAAGGCCGTTATTGGCAATGAGAATCCCGTCGGGCTCCATAGCGGCCCACTGCTCCATAGCATGGGAAAATGCCTTCAGTTGGCCTTCGCTGACAATGCGGCTGGTAGCCGGGAACCATTTTTTCCCACGTTCCCGTACCCACTGTGCAATGGTTGCCATTTCTTGCAGCGTCAACGGATGCGGACTAAAGCTGTCTCCTCCGACTAGCAGCACGTCTGCCCCGGCAGCTAGTGCATTCTTAGCTTTCTCCAGGGTATCCACATGGACAGCTAATTCCTGGTGCTTCCGCATGCCGTGATTGCTCCGCTGTTGCAGGATGGAATCCTGCCATACCGCTTTTTTCCTGGGCGGTAAGAATGTATCCAGCCGCTGCTTTTTCAATGTTTCCACAGCTTTGCGCCGTGCTTCATTGATTTCACTCATGGGCACCATAACGTTGGGATCTACATCCAATGTTAAACTTCCCAGAGAAAATTCTGTATTTCCTAAGCGGTCCACCTGTTTACGGATGCCCGCTTCATCCAGGGCATGTTTTCGTGCCGCTTCCACAATGAAATCTGTCGCGCCTATTCCAGTATTGCCTTCTGCATCCCTTACAGTAATCTGCATAGGCTGCCCCAGATGGGCGCAGACATGCACATCCATAGGAATCCTCTTCTTATGATCCTGCCCAAAAAATTGCTGGGCATAGGCCATCAATGGGGCATCGTTTGTACGGAAGACCCGGTCGTTTAGCCGAATTCCTTTTGGAACAGATATGGTGGCCAACGCTCCTTTCCGGGCAATTTCTACTTCTTTTCCGTCCACCAGTAAGTGGTCCACGCTGGTGCCTACCCGGCCGCCCACGCTCACCCAAAACTCCAGTCCGTCCCCTTTATGCAGTTCCCGCTCCAGTTTCAACGTGGCCGTAGTACGGTCCTTGGAAAAACGCTGCACCCGACCGATGAGAACGCCACGGTTATTAGGCTTGCGGTCGCTCATCATGGTTTTTCCAGGGCGGCTGACCATATAGGCAGTGGTAAAATCCCGGTTGAAAATCTGTTCTATATTGTCTTTATCAGTTTGTGACACTTCGTAATGCCCGGCAAAGTAGCTGTCAATGGCCCGGCGGTAAATATCCGTTACGACAGCCACATATTCCGGCCGCTTCATCCGGCCTTCAATTTTCAGGGAACGCGTACCCGTCTCCAAAAGCTGGGGCAGGATATCCAGGGTATTCAGATCTTTAGGAGACAACAGGTAATGCCCGGCGTCTACATGTTCCAATAAATTCTGTCCTTCCTTATCCACCAAAGTATAAGGCAGGCGGCAAGGCTGGGCACATCGGCCTCTATTGCCGCTGCGTCCCCCAATAAGGCTGCTCATAAGGCACTGGCCGCTGTAACAGATACAGAGAGCTCCGTGCATAAAGCTTTCAATTTTCCCAGGCGTCGCTTCGCAGACTTTTTTAATATCCCGCAGACTGGTTTCCCGGGCAATGACTGCCTGTACCATGCCCTGGTGATAGGCAAATATCGTTCCCTGAGAATTGGTGCAGGTCATCTGGGTGCTGGCGTGCAGCGGCAATTCCGGTACCACCTGCCGGGCAACACGTACGACGCCCACATCCTGGACGATGATGCCGTCCACGCCAATGTTGCTCAAAAACGTCAGGTATTTTCCCAGTGCCGGCATCTCTGCATCGTCCACCAGGGTATTCACCGTTACATAAATCCGTACCCGGTGCAAATGGGCAAAGACAACCGCCCGGGTCATTTCGTCCGGTCCGAAATTTTCGGCATACGCCCGGGCTCCAAATTGGCTGCCTCCCAGATACACTGCATCTGCCCCTGCGTTTACCGCGGCTTCCAAGGCTTCCCATGTGCCCGCCGGTGCCAATAGTTCAATTTCTTCTCGTTTCATAGTTCTCCCCTGCTATGCTGTGGTAATGTACACTATTCATAAAGTTCATGACTTTTAATTTTAGCATAGAAGCATCAAAAAAGACAGATGACAAAAAGAACGCAGCAACTGCCACGTTCTTAGGACTTCCTATTTATTTTAGATAGGTGTTGAAGAAAGATAAAATCACTTGCATTACAGGATTCTGTACCCAGTATACTCCGCCATGTCCCGCATTGGGAATAATATACCGCTCTGCCGGGATGCCTTTTTGCCGCAGTGCCTGATAAAGCAGATCGGTCTGGCTGGGGGAAACCACTGCATCTGCCGTACCGTGCATAAGCAGCATAGGAGCAGACGTACTATGAATGTAATGAATCGGATTGGCTTTTTCCGCTGCTTCCAGGTTATTCAGAATGCCCCCATCCTTGCCGCCAAATACAGGGCTGCCATTGACCCACAGGGCTTCTGTAGCCCCAGCAGATTTATGGGTTTCCTGGACACCTTTGGAATAATCAGCTCCGATTTTGGTCAAGTCGGACAGGCCGTACAAATCCACCGCACATTGAATTGTGCTGTCCACCTGCAGGTTATCCCCTTTATCAAAATCTTTCAGTCCATTTGTAGTACCAGCCATAGCCGCCAAATATCCGCCGGCACTGCCGCCCATGACTCCAATCCGGTTGGGATCAATGTCGAACTTTTCCCCGTTAGCCTTTAAATACCGGATCGCCGCCTTGACATCTTCCAGTGGCTGGGGAAATTGAGCGGTAGGCGCCACCCGGTAGGTCATACTGGCCACTACATACCCTGCTTCCGCAAGTTCCATCCGTTCCTGCATGGCATTGGCCCTGTTGGCGTTAATAAAGCCGCCCCCAGGGATATACAAAATAGCAGGCATTTTTTCTTTATGTGCGGGCTGCAAAATATCCATTTGCAGGGCAACATTCTGGTATCCCCGTGACGGTACCTGAGAAAATACCACATCCGGAATAAAATTAATTTTCACCCGGTCCGGCGTAACGGCTAAAACCTTGCTTTCCGCCGGCGCTGTAGTTTTTGTTGCTTCACTTGCCATTGCCACGCCTCCTGTTTGACAAAGTAAGAGACCAAGAACCAGAGACAGGCTGAGCAAAAATGACTTTCTGTTCATAGAAATCCCCTTCCCGTTTGTACTCTTTGTTTTAACGATACTATGGTTTTCAGCAAAATGCAAGCTACACCGGCATTTTGCACGCCTCTATTTCTCCAGCAGGTACAGGGTACAGTGCACCACCTTTTCTTCTTCCCCCTGATAAGCCTCCAAGGGTCCGCTGATCTGGGTAAAAAGAAGCTTTGTCTTTGCATCCACTTGATAGGTCATATCCGTTTCTTTCAGGGTACCCCCGGAGGGATAGTTCCGCTGAAGAGTCTGAAAAAACGGTGCCAGATCAATTTCCCGTTTATTCCCTTTGCGTTCTATCAAAAGTTTGCTTTTTTTGACCCGGGCAAACTGGATTGGACTTACAGTGCTATAGCCAGCAACCGGGATAGTTTCTGGCTTATGCCAATAGTTTATGGCCTTATGACTTTCACTGGCTGCAGCAGGCAATACGGCAAGGAAATTCTGTTCCTGCAGTTGTTTTACCACAGGGTATTTCCAGCGTCCCGGATTACTAACTAAATACCGGTAACTGCTCCGTAAAATCTCTGCATCTTCGTTTTGTATTGTCCTGCCTTTTTGCAGGATTCCATTTTCTAAAAGCCCCGTACGGGCAAGAGCGCTCTGCAGGCGTTCGGCCTGAAAGCTGGCAGGAAAATCATAGACATTGAGGGGCGTTACTGTAAGGAGCACCGCCAATACAGCCGCCAGTGCGTATAAGCCACGAGGTTTACGGTTTGTAATGCCAAAGAGCAGTACACACATGCCAAATAACGTGCAGCAAAGAGACAGCCACCGAAGAGAAGTGAGTCCATAGGCATCCAGTCTGATTTTTACACACCAAAGCTGGACCGCAACCACCGGAAGCAGTAGCAAGCAGCCCCACTGCAGTACCCGCCCCATCCAGGTCCTGTTTCGGTCGCAGCAGGAAAAATAAAATAAAGCGTACATAGCCACAGCCCAGGATACATACCAGTTCATAATCCCAACAGGCATTTGCCGCTCTAAAGCACTTTTTCCTAAATATAAATAGAGCATCGCTGCAAGCACCAGCGCCGCAGGCAGGATAATTTTTGCCAGAATATTTTCATACCAGGCCGGACGGTGCAGGGCCTGTCCTTTTACAGGGACCTGGGATAAAAAGGCTTGCCACCCTGCCACAAAAAGCGCTGTATAAAAGCCCCAGACGTACCAGTCCCAGGGGAAAAAGATCTGGAACAGTAAACTGATACCGGATAGACACAAGGCCAGTAGCAAAAACACCAAAAAGCCGATACCTATACCACAAAGCATACCAAACAGCAGGGAAGTAAAAAGTGCCACCCGTCCCGCTCTTTCCTCACAGGCTAGAAAAAGAAGTGCCAGAGACAGTGCCAAAGTCCCCGGCACGGCAAGCAGTACATAGCTTGTAAAAGGGATTTGATGCAGCGTAAGCCACAGGACGGCAACTACAGGAAGACTGATCCATTTCCACTGGTAAGAAGCGTTTCCCTTTCCCTCCCGGTATACATCCACGGGAACAGAAAGCCATAGGATGAGCTGCAGCGCTAATAAGCCTTGGGATAAAGGCGTCCATTCCCAAAGCAAGTTTCCTTTCCCAGTCCAAAGCGCGATCCATCCTGACAGGGCAATGAGCAAACAGCCTGCCGTCCCCATGACAAATCTGCGCATGGTGGCATTCATCTGATGAAGTCGAGCCTTTAGCAATAGGTTCATAACAGGTCTCCTAAGCATTCTAGTGTTGTGTTACACTACCTATGTATAAAAAAGAAAAGGGAGCAGGCAAAAAGTCCACTCCCCTGTTCCGTTAATGGTGGAACAACCGTACGCCTGTCATCGCCATAGCCATGCCAAATTTGTCCGCCGTGGCGATTACCTGATCGTCCCGGATGCTACCGCCGGTTTGGGCTATATACTGCACCCCGCTGCGGTGCGCCCGTTCAATGTTGTCACCAAAGGGGAAGAAAGCATCACTGCCCAGGGATACCCCTGTATTTTGAGCAATCCATGCATTGCGTTCTTCTCTTGTCATCGGTTCCGGTTTTTTCGTAAAGTAATTTTCCCACTGCCCGTCTGCCAGAACATCTTCTGCATCATCGGACAGGTAAACGTCAATCGTATTATCCATCACCGGTTTGGCGATATCGCTTCTAAAGGGAAGTGCCAGCACTTTAGGCGCCTGGCGCAGCCACCATTTATCCGCTTTGTCACCCGCCAGCCGTGTACAATGCACCCGGCTCTGCTGCCCAGCGCCTACGCCAATGGTCTGTCCGTCTTTCACATAGCAAACGGAGTTGGACTGGGTATATTTCAAGGTAATCATGGCAAGGAGTAAATCCCGCACAGCCGCTTCCGGAATTTCCTTATTTTTTGTAGGACGATTCTGCAGCAACGCAGCGGTAATCAGGTCATTATTCCGTTTTTGTTCAAAGGTGATGCCAAAAACTTCCTTGGTTTCCAGATTGGCTGCTTCGTAAGCAGGAGCAATCTGTACCACATTGTAGCGGCCTTTTTTCTTGGTTTTTAAGATAGCCAATGCTTCTGGTTCATACCCCGGAGCAATGACGCCGTCGCTGACCTCGTGCTGCAAAATCTTAGCCGTAGGCACATCGCATACATCTGACAGCGCCACATAATCCCCAAAAGAACTCATCCGGTCCGCACCCCGGGCACGGGCATAGGCACAGGCCAAAGGAGACAGTTCCATGCCTTCTACCCGGTACACCTTTTGCAGTGTCTCCGATAACGTCAACCCCACTGCTGCACCGGCCGGGCTTACGTGTTTAAAAGAAGCCGCTGCCGGCAACCCTGTAGCCCTCTTAACTTCCTTCACCAGCTGCCAGGAATTTAGCGCATCCATAAAGTTGATATACCCTGGGTTGCCGTTTAATACGGTAAGCGGCAAATCACTCCCATCCCACATAAAGATCCGTGCCGGAATCTGGTTCGGGTTGCAGCCATACTTTAGTTTCAGTTCTTTCATAGAAACTCCTCCTTGCCGATCGTTTTATTTGCCCGTACGGCCCCTTTGGGTCAGTGCCACGCCTTGTTTGCACAGGGGACAATCTTCCGGTTTATAGGCTTCCACGTCCAGCCGCAGAAGTGGTTCCATGCGGCAGCCAAAGTCCACCTTGCCGCCGCTTCTATCCACCAGAAATCCTACGCCTACGGGAATGCCGCCCTCCCCTTTGACTACATCCAGGACTTCCTGAACGCTGCCGCCCGTAGTTACAATATCTTCCACGATAAGGACCCGCGTTCCCGGCTCAATGTGAAAGCCCCGTTTAAAAGCCATCTTGCCATTAACCCGTTCCGTAAAGAAGAATTTCGTTCCCAGATTTTTCGCGACTTCATACGCCAGCAGAATCCCGCCTGTCATAGGCCCCACCACCAGCTCGACATGATCATTAATAAAACGGGACGCAATCTCCTTGCACAGGGCTTCTGTGTATTCAGGATGCTGCAGTACATTAAACTTTTCCACATACAGTGGGCTGTGGAATCCGCTGGTCAGCAAAAAATGGCCATGCATTACGGCATGCGTTTCTTCCAGCATGCGTAGTACCGATGTATTGTTCATTGCAATGCTCCTTCCATTTCTTCCAGGACTTTTTCTGCCGCCGCTTTTTTATCCGCTGCCTGGGTAATGGGCCGCCCTACCACCAAATGGGTAGCGCCTGCCTGTAACGCAGCAGCAGGGGTAGCAATCCGGCTTTGATCATTGGCAGCTGCCCATGCGGGCCGCACGCCGGGCGTCACGATGAGAAAATCCCTGCCACAACGCTGGCGAATCCCTGCCGCTTCCTGGGGCGACGCTACCACACCGTTTAATCCGCTCTCCTTAGCAAGCGCGGCTAGTTCCAGCACTTCTTCCCCAATGGGTTTAGCATAGTGCAAAGGCTGCCATTGGGCAGCATCCATACTGGTCAGCACGGTAACGCCTATTAATTGGGGTGCCGGTTTTCCCAGCTGTGCAGCTGATTCTTTCACCGCCCTGGCCCCTTCTGCCATCATTTTAGGCCCGCCTACGGTGTGCACATTCAAAATATCAGCGCCCAATGCCGTCAAAACCTGCAGGGCATGGGCGACCGTATTGGGGATGTCCTGGAGTTTCAGATCCAGAAAAACTTTTTTATTCCTGTCCTTCAGATATCGTACCACATCCGGGCCAGCTCCGTAAAATAATTCCATACCAACTTTGTAAAAGGAAACGCTCTCTCCCAGAGCATCCACCAGTGCTTTAGCTTCAGCAAAGTTGGGAACGTCAAGGGCTACAATCAACCGTTCTTTTGCGTCCATATCTTCTCCTTACCCGTTTTGGGGCAGTGCCCGTCCCCGGATAGCTGCGATAGAGTCAGCACCCACAGTATCCAGATACTTTTGGATGCCATAGCTGATTGTCATTGCAAGTTCCGGTTCCACAAAATTACTGGTGCCGACTGCTACGGCGGTCGCTCCCGCCAGAATAAATTCTACGGCATCTTCCCAGCAACTGATTCCGCCCATTCCAATGAGAGGGACATTTACTGCCTGGGCTACCTGATACACCATACGCACCGCTACCGGCCGGACAGCCGGCCCGCTGAGTCCGCCCATCACATTGCCCAGTACCGGTGATTGTGTATGGATATCGATTTTCATGCCCAAAAGCGTGTTAATCAGACTGATGGCATCGCTGCCCGCTGCTTCAACGGCCCGGGCAATCTCCGTTATATCCGTTACGTTGGGGGACAATTTGGTAATCACTGGTTTATGGGTATGGCTTTTGGCCGCCTTTACTACGCTTTCTGCCGCCTTGGGATCCGTCCCAAAAGCCAGTCCGCCCTGTGCCACATTGGGACAGGAAATATTGAGCTCAATCGCAGCCACGCCGGGAACATCCAGCATAGCTGCCAGTTCTCCGTATTCTTCCGCACTATCCCCATCAATATTTACGATTACTGGCGTATGTGTCACCTGCTGCAGGTGGGGCAACGTCGTCTTCAGAAAAACTTCCACACCAGGATTTTCCAGCCCTACGCAGTTAAGCACGCCTGCAGGCGTTTCTACCAAACGTTGGCCACTATTGCCAGCACGGGGATGCAGCGTAGTTCCTTTTACGGTAATAGCCCCCAATTGCGCTAAGTCCAGCAAATCCGCAAATTCCAGGCCGAAACCAAAGGTTCCGGAAGCCGTGGTCACCGGCGTTTTCATGGAAATGCCAGCCACCTGTACTGTCATTTTCGGGTCATCACAGGGTCTTACCATTCTGTTACCTCCCGGCTGTCAAATACGGGCCCATCCTTACAGATTTTCATCCGTTTTCCATTACGTCCAGCGCAGGAGCAGGACAAACAGGCTCCTAAACCACATCCCATATATTTTTCCAACGACACCTGGCAGGGGATATTGTATTGCTCCACTACCGCCGCCACCGCTTTCATCATGGGCGAAGGACCGCACACATACACCCGGTCATAGGTCCCCGCAGCAAGGAGTTGTGGCAACAGCGCATTGACGGTGCCTTTGGTTCCATAGGAGCCGTCATCCGTAGTCACATATTGGTTTTGCGTATTGTTTTTAAATAGCGCTTCCCAAAATACTTCTGCCGCACTCCGTCCTCCAATGAGCACATCCAGCGTATGCAGCGGCGCCCTTTCTGCTAGAAAGTGCAAGGGGGCCAGCCCCACACCGCCGCCTACCAAAAGTGCCTTCTTAGCATCCAGGGTAAAGCCATGTCCCAAGGGCCCCAATAGATTAATCCGCTGTCCTACGGGAAGCAGCCCTAAAAGCTGGGTTGCCTCCCCCACAATCCGATAGATAAGGGAAAATTTTCCTTCGTCCTTGTTAACGCCAGATACCCCAAAAGGCCGGCGCAATAGCGGCACGTGGAGCCCATTGACCCGGATGGTAACAAACTGTCCGGGCTGAGCAATAGAGGCTATTTCAGGGCAGATAATATCCACTTGCCAGATATCTGCACTCAAACGCGTTTGGGCGGCCACAATGCCGTCAATATGCAATGCTGTCATGCCTTACTCCGTTTTCAGATCTTGCAATGCGACCACACTGATCATATGCCGGTGCCGCATTACCCCCAGGGCATTTTCCAGTGCCCTTGCTGTATCCAGACTGGTCAGGCAGGGAATGGCATGCTCCACGGTAGAACGGCGGATCTTAAAGCCGTCCCGGGTAGCATCCTGTCCGTGGGTAAAGGTATTGATCACCATACAGATCCGGCCTTCCTTGATATCATCCAAAAGGTTGGGTGTACCGGAGCTGGCTTTTTCCACACGCCCCACTTTGATGCCTTTTTGTTCCAGGAAGGCAGCGGTTCCTTTGGTGGCCACAATTTCATAGCCCAATTCGGTCAGGCCTTCCGCAATGGGCGCCATTTCTTCTTTATCCTGATCGGCCACGGTAATCAAAATCGCACCGCTCTTAGGAATATGGAACCCAGCTGCCACGCAGGCTTTGTAGAGTGCCCGGGGGAACTGGCTGTCAATGCACATGACTTCACCGGTAGATTTCATTTCAGGCCCCAGGGAAATATCCACATCCGCCATTTTATTAAAGGAGAATACCGGTGCTTTCACCGCATAATAATCCGGGAAATCTTTCAGGCCGCCGTGGAAGCCCTGGTCTTTAAGGGAAACGCCCATAGCGCATTTGGTCGCCACATCCACCATGGAAATCCCAGTGACTTTGGACAAAAACGGTACGGTCCGGCTGGACCGGGGATTCACTTCAATCACGTAGAGTTCATCATCCCGGGCAATGTACTGCACGTTCATCATGCCGTGTACTTCCAGTTCCAGTGCCAATTTTGTGGTGTAGTTAATGATTTCGTCGATAATATGCTCACTCAGGCTGCGAGGCGGATATACAGCAATGGAGTCCCCGGAATGAACGCCAGCCCGTTCCACATGCTCCATAATGCCAGGCAGCAGCACTTCCTTCCCATCGCAGATACAATCTACTTCCACCTCAGTGCCCATGAGATAGTGGTCCACCAGCACCGGATGTTCATGGGAAGCCTTCACAGCGCTGCCCATATAATGCCGCAGTTCCTCGTCGTTGTAGACGATTTCCATAGCCCGGCCGCCCAATACATAGCTGGGACGCACCATCACCGGGTACTGCACATCGTGAGCCGCACGCAAAGCCCCCTCCGTATCAAATACGGTGTGGCCTTTCGGACGAGGAATCCCTACTTTATTCAGGAGCTCATCAAACCGCTCCCGGTCTTCTGCCCGGTCAATGCTGTCTACGGAGCTGCCCAAGATTTTTACACCGCACTCATGGAGCGGACCTGCCAGGTTAATAGCTGTCTGCCCGCCAAATTGTACGATGACACCTTCCGGTTTTTCCCGGTCAATCACGTTCAGCACATCTTCCAAAGTCAAAGGTTCAAAGTACAGCCGGTCCGCCGTATCAAAGTCGGTGGAAACGGTTTCCGGGTTATTGTTGACAATAATTGTTTCATAGCCCAGATCCTGCAGCGCCCAGACCGAATGCACGGAGCAATAGTCAAATTCTACGCCCTGGCCAATACGGATCGGTCCGCTACCCAGCACCATGACTTTCTTTTTCCCGGTTTCTTCTACTTCATCTTCCACACCGTAGGTGGAGTAATAATAGGGTGTCTCCGCATCAAATTCTGCCGCACAGGTATCCACCATCTTATAGACGGGGAGAATCCCCCACTCTTTGCGCAGGGCACGGATGGTAAGGCCGTCCTTATCCCGCCCTGTAAGCTTCCCGATGGTCACGTCCGCAAAGCCGTAAGTCTTTACCGTACGCAAAAGTTCCGGTGTCAGTTTTTCTGTTTTCAAGCGGTTTTCCAGCGTAACGATATGCAGAATTTTTTCCAGGAAAAATTCATCAATTTTGGTAATGGCGTGGGCCTTTTCCACGGTCATGCCCCGGCGGAAGGCTTCCGCAAGGGTAAAGAGCCGCTCGTCATCAATCTTGGCCACTTTGTCAAAGACCTGCTGGTCCGTCAAGGCGTGCAGCTCCGGCATATCCATGTGAATCAGCCCGATTTCAAGGCACCGCACAGCCTTTAAGAGCCCGGCCTCCATATTCCGTTCAATGGCCATGACTTCCCCTGTGGCTTTCATCTGGGTGCCCAGGGTATGGTCTGCGTTAACAAATTTGTCAAACGGCCAACGGGGAATTTTCAAGACGCAGTAATCCAGCGTTGGTTCAAAACATGCGGATGTCTTTTTGGTCACCGCATTTTCAATCTCATCCAGGGTATACCCTGCCGCAATTTTGGCCGCCACCTTGGCAATAGGATACCCTGTTGCCTTGGACGCCAGGGCGGAAGAACGGGATACACGGGGATTGACTTCAATCACAATGTATTCTTCGCTGTCAGGATTCAGGGCATACTGCACGTTGCAGGCCCCTTCCACGCCCAGCTCCCGGACAATATCAATGGCTGCACTCCGCAGCATCTGCACCTCCCTGTCCGTCAGCGTCTGGCAGGGAGCCACTACGATGGAGTCCCCGGTATGCACGCCCACCGGATCAATATTTTCCATATTGCACACGGTAATGCAATTATCCGCATGATCCCGCACCACTTCATATTCAATTTCTTTCCAGCCGGCCACGCTCCGCTCAATCAGCGCCTGCCCAATCAGGGAATACATCAGCCCTTTCGTGGTGATATCATCCAACTGGTCCATATTGTGGGCAATGCCGCCGCCTGTGCCGCCCAAGGTATAAGCCGGACGGACAATCAGAGGAAAGCCCACTTTTTCAGCAAAAGCCTTGGCCGCTTCCACGCTTTCCACGATAGTGCTTTGGGG
The DNA here is from genome assembly GCA_900554515.1 of uncultured Acidaminococcus sp. Classification (GTDB taxonomy): domain Bacteria; phylum Bacillota; class Negativicutes; order Acidaminococcales; family Acidaminococcaceae; genus Acidaminococcus. The sequence continues at coordinate 22,889 of USHN01000012.1, forward strand.
AATGGGCTGATGGAGCTTTTCCATAGTCTCCTTAAAGAGTTCCCGGTCCTCGGCTTTCATAATGCTGGGGATCTGCGTTCCTAAAAGCTGCACATTATATTTTTTCAGGATGCCTTGTTTATCCAGCTCAATAGCCAGGTTAAGCCCGATCTGTCCCCCCAAGGTGGCAAGCAGGGAATCCGGCCGCTCCTTTTGTATCACGCTTTCCAAAAATTCCACGTTCAGCGGTTCCACATACACCCGGTCTGCAATATGCACATCTGTCATAATGGTCGCCGGGTTGGAATTCACCAGTACCACTTCCAGCCATTCTTCTTTCAGGGCACGGCAGGCCTGCGTCCCGGAATAGTCAAATTCCGCAGCCTGCCCGATAATGATGGGGCCACTGCCGATAACCATGACTTTCTTAACATTTTCTTTTTTCGGCATGTTATTTTCCTCCCATCATTTTGATAAACCGATCAAACAGATAACTGTTGCCGTGCGGCCCGGGGGAGGCTTCCGGGTGGTACTGCACCGTGAAGGTCGGATGGTTCAGATAGCGCAGTCCTTCAATGGTATTATCGTTAAGATTCCGGTTAATCACTTCAATCGGCAGACCCTGTAAACTGTCCTCGTCTACCATAAAGCCGTGATTTTGGGAAGTGATCATAATTTTGTGATCTACCAGATCCCGTACCGGCTGGTTGATGCCCCGGTGTCCAAATAACATCTTTTTGGTTTTGGCACCGTTAGCCAGTGCCACCAGCTGATGTCCCAGGCAAATCCCAAAGACCGGCTTTTTGCCCAGCATCTTTTGTACCTGCTCTATCTCAAAGGTCAGATCCGCCGGATCTCCAGGGCCATTGCTCAGGAAGATGCCGTCGGGATTTTGGCTTAGCACGTCTTCTGCCGGAGTTTCTGCAGGGAAAACCGTAAGATGGCAGCCTTTTTCCACCAGGCTGCGGAGAATATTTCGTTTTACGCCATAGTCCAGCACTGCCACATGGTACGGGGCGGTTTTCTCCCCCATTTCATAGACGTTCTTTGTGCTCACCTGATGCACCTGGTCATGCTGTTCCGGGGTACTCAGCAGCTTTTGGATTTCCGCTTCCGGAGTATCAGCCGGAACCACAACACCCTGGATTGTCCCGTAAGCACGGATGCGGCGGGTAATGGCCCGGGTATCCACATCCGTTAATACCGGGATATCATTTTTTGTCAGAAAGTCCAGCACACTGCCCTCATTGCGCCAGCTGGACGGCGTATCGCACAGTTCGCTCACGATAAGGCCTTTGTAACAGCAGCGTTCTCCTTGATCAAAGAGCGGATTCACGCCGTAATTGCCAATCAACGGGTAGGTGAAAATAACAATCTGTCCGCAAAAAGACGGGTCCGTCAAGGTTTCCTGATAGCCCACCATGCCTGTTGTAAAAACCACTTCGCCTACAGCCTTATGGGTAGCGTACAGATTTCCTTCGTAGACGCTGCCGTCCTTTAACACCAATTTGCCTTTTACTTTTTCCATACTACACCGTCTTTCATTACAAACTGACCATCCACAATCGTGGCAACTGCTTTGCCCCTGCACTGTTTGCCTTCAAAAGGCGTTACCTTGCCCCGGGTATAGAATTTGCTGCTGTCCACAGTCCACTCTTTGTCCAGGTCCAAAATGGTAATATCTGCCGTTTTTCCCACCTGCAAGGTGCCTGCATCCAGCTGCATGATTTTTGCCGGGTTGGTACTCATGGCATTGATAATTTCGTTAAGAGTAAATTCCCCGGTATGCACCAGGTCCGTCAAAGCCACCCCTACACTGGTTTCCAATCCGCAGAAGCCGTTGGGTGCATAGCGGAATTCCACATCTTTTTCTTCCGGTGCGTGGGGTGCATGGTCTGTTACGATGGCATCAATGGTACCATCTTTCAGCCCTTCCCGCAGCGCCTTGACATGATCCCAGCTGCGCAGCGGCGGAGAAATACGGGCCGCCGTGCTGTATGTCCGGCAGGCTTCATCCGTCAGCGTCAGGTGCTGCACCGTCGTTTCACAGGTGATGGGTACGCCTCGTTTTTTAGCCTCCCGGATAATCTCCACGCAGCCTTTGGTGGTGATGTGGCAGATGTGAATATGGGTCCCGGTGTATTGGGCGATAAGCGCATCCCGCGCTACGCAGATGTCTTCTGCCAGCGCCGGGATTCCCGGTATGCCGAGGGCCGCGGATACTGCGCCTTCATGCATATAGCCGCTATGGTTCATCTCTTCGTCAATGTCGTGGCACAGCAGAGGTTTATCAAACGCCCCCACATATTTGGCAGCCAACATCATGACAGTTGGACTTTCCACAAAATGTCCGTCATCGGAAAATCCCATGGCGCCCCTTGCGGCCATATTACCCATTTCTGCCAGTTCTTTTCCCTGTTCGCCTTTGGTAATGGCGCCGATGACTTCCACGTGCACGTAGCCATCTTTTTCCGCCCGTTCCTTTACCCCGGACAGCACGATGGAGGTATCAATCACGGGTTTTGTATTGGGCATGCAGGCCACACGGGTAATGCCGCCTGCCGCTGCTGCCATGGTCCCTGTGACGATATCTTCCTTGGCTTCCAGTCCTGGTTCCCGCAAATGGGTATGGATATCAATGAGGCCCGGCACGACCACCAGCCCTTTGGCATCATAGACATCGTCAGCGGGCTCCTCAATATGCGCTGCCAGCGCAGCAATCTTTCCGTCCTGGATCAATAGGTCCATCACGGCGTCCAAATCCTGGCTGGGATCCACAATTCTTCCTTGCTTAATGAGCGTTTTCAACGGATTTTCCTCCCATAATCGTCAAGAACAGTACCGCCATTCGTACTGCCACGCCGTTCGTGACCTGTTCCCGGATCACTGCCTGATCGCTGTAGCCCGTCTCCCAGGAAATTTCCAGTCCCCGGTTCATCGGGCCGGGATGCATGACCAGGCAGTCTTTCTTAGCCAGCTTCATCCGTTCTTCATTCACGCCATAAATCCGTGCATATTCCCTGGCAGAGGGGAAGAGCCCCTTGCTCTGCCGTTCCAGCTGTATGCGCAGCACATCCACCACATCTGCGCCCCGGATGGCGTCTTCTACGTGTTTATGCACCGTTACGCCCAGCTGGTCTATTGCATAGGGGAGTAAGGTCATAGGCCCTGCTACGTGTACATCCGCGCCTAATTTTGTCCAGGCAGCGATATTGCTGCGGGCAACCCGGCTGTAGAGGATATCGCCGATAATAGCCATTTTTAGTCCCTTAAACTGCCGGCCATGTTCCAAAATGGTAAACATGTCCAAAAGGCCCTGGGTAGGATGGGCATGGGCACCATCCCCTGCATTAATGACCACCGGATCGGCAATCTGTGCTGCATAATGGGGCGCTCCTTCCACAGGATGGCGCATAACAATAGCGTCACAGGCCATGGCCTGCATGGTCAGGATGGTATCCTTCAGGCATTCCCCTTTTTTCACACTGCTGGTTCCCGTATTGAGGTTGATCACATCCGCTCCCAAATACTTACCAGCCAGCTCAAAGGAGCTGCGGGTCCGTGTGCTGTTTTCATAAAACAGATTCACCACGGATTTCCCTCGAAGGGAAGGTAGTTTTTTGATATCCCGCTTCATGATTTTCTTCATTTCCGCAGCCATGCGCATGATGAGATCATACTCTTGCACGGTCAGGGATTCCAAATCCAGGATATCCCGTCCTGACAGGCTTGCCGCCGCCTTTGCCATGTTGTAGCCTCCTTATAAAAATAAGCCCTCTCGTCCTAAGACAAGAAGGCTTTTAAGATGCTTCTGGAATCAAAGTCCCTTTCTTAGTCTCACAGGACTAGATTAAAGGTTCATATGAAGTTATTGTTAGTGTACCATGGGCCAATGCAAAAGTCAACTTCTTTACAGGAGATGGCTGCGCAGATAGGCGCCGTCCTGGGGCATCAGATACGCCGGGGCGATATCAAACACGGTCTTACAGCCGGTTACTCCTTCCTGCCGCAGCCGGTACGCTGCCCGGGCGTAAGCAACGAGTACGCTGGTAGTAAATTCCGGGTTGGAATCCAGCTTCAAAGAAAACTCCATCACGTGCTTGTGTTCCTCTGCATGGCCGGTAGCGCCGCTGCGGATCACAAAGCCCCCATGGGCCAGCCCCGTATGGTTTTTGTTAAATTCCTCTTCCGAAATAAAATGTACCGTAGTATCATAGTCCGCAAAGTAATTGGGCATCGTAACAATGGCCTGCTCCACCTTTTTTGGATCTGCCCCTTCCTCCAGCACCACATAGCACTCCCGGGTATGCATTTGCCGCGGCGTAAGCGCAGGATTTTTCCCGCTGCGGACAGCTTCCAGGGCATTTTCCACTGGCACCGTATACTGTTTTGCGTTTTTTACCCCAGGGATGCGCCGGATGGCATCACTATGCCCCTGGCTCACGCCCCTGCCCCAGAACGTATAATCCTTTCCGGTGCGCAAAATCGCATTCATATAAATCCGGGCCAGGGAAAAGAGTCCCGGATCCCAGCCCACAGAAATAATTCCCAGATGACCGGATGCTTTGGCAACTTCCTCTACCGCAGCAAAATGCTCCGGAATGCGGGCGTGGGTATCAAAGCTGTCAATCACATTGAAATACTTCACCACTTCCGGCGTCTGTTTAGGCAGATCCGTGGCACTGCCGCCGCAGAGGATCATCACATCAATCTTATCCTGCCACGCTTGCAGATCCGCTGCTGCAACCACAGGAACCCCCGGCGCAGCAATTGTAACGGACTTAGGATCCCTGCGGGTAAATACCGCCGCCAGTTTCAAGTCAGGATTTTTTTCCAGGGCACATTCTACCCCTCTCCCCAAATTGCCGTAGCCATAAATTCCAATGCGAATTGCCATGATTTTACTCCTTCCCACAGCACATTTTGTATACAAAATTATTTGTTTTTCGTTAATATTGTTTAACGGATGTTTCATATACTACCACGCACAAGGGAAAAAGTAAAGGCAATGATAAATTTTCAGACACACCGTTTGACAAAACGGGTCTTCCAGCTCCGGAAGCTGCGGCGCACCACAGGCCCTACCAAAAATAATTGGAAAGCCATAGCCCCCGGCAGATTACGGGCATAGGCAGGCAAAAGCACTGCAAGATCCGTTACCCCCAGAAACAGCAAATGAATCAACGTCGTCATAAGCGGTGCCATGATACAAGGGGTAAAGATTCCCATGCCAATAAAAAAGTAACGTTTCCAGGGCCAAACCTTTTCGGTAATGCGCTTTGTAATCGGGCTCCCGATAAAATACGCCACCGGCACCGCCAGGATATATTCCCGGGAAAAATTCTGCAAGGCCGCCAGCAGCCACGGCCCGTTCCAGCCCAGATGGTACAGCGCATTATAGCAGCTCATAACAAGCACCATCCCACAGGCCATCATCAACGTAAACACAATCTCTTCTTTACGATTCTCAGGCATTTCACCACTCCTCAAAAAAGATGCATACAAAAAATGAGTATCCCCAACAATTGGATTTACATCGTTGAGAATACTCATTGTTCTATCAGTATAGCATTTTTTACGGATGGTGTAAAATTTATCTGCAAAATCGGCGGCATCTGCTGTTTAAACAAGTGCTTGATTCGTGCTGTATTAAACTATCCTCTATTAAACTTCCAGCCCATGTTCTTTGGCAATCTGGCGGACTTTATCTTCCGATAGGTTTGTCCATTGGGCAATCTTAGTAAGAGGCATCTTGTCATGCAACAAAGAGAGCGCTATCTTTGCTGAATTTTCAGCAGCGCCTTCTGCTCTTCCCTCTTTTCTCCCCTCTTCCAGGCCCTCTCTTCTACTGGTATCCATCAGAGAGTTATAGTCTCGTATCGCTTTTTCGTTTTGTTCATAGGCATACCAAAGGTTTTTGTTGCCATGAAACAGATCTTCGTAGTCTATCGCCTTTTTAATGGCATTATTCTTCATGGCCAGCTCCTTTCGTTCTGCTTCTGTACATCTCGGGGAAAAATACAAGAACCAGGTATCTTTCCGTTTGACTTTCTTAATATCGCTGATCCGTACTTTCTCCAGCTCCACAAAATGCATTTCCAGCTGTTTTGTTAATCGTTCGTGGGTTTTGATATCCTGAATGGCGTAGGCATGGTGATAAGCCGGGCTTTTGAAAGCACCATTAAAACCCAGCAGCACAATCGAAATCGTGGGTTTTAAGAAGCGGTAGGCATCTCCTTGGTGAAGTTCACTGGCGTACATCCTCGCCCAGTAATATAGGCTACGCTCCTTAAGAAAATCATGCCGAGCTACCTGAATCTCTATATCCACCTTACTCCCGTCGTTCATCTCGGCCAGGATATCTAAAATGGTCACCTTCCCATGTTCAAAAGGCGGCTCCTGCTCCTTGTTAATAAACTGCAAATCGGTAAAAGCCCTGTCGCCCGTCCGTTCAAGTGTGGAGTTTATAAAATCCAGCGTCAGGTTCTTTTTGTTCTCGTCTCCTAACAGAGCTTTTACGTACACATCGTTCAGGCGGTTAAAAGGGATTTTGGTTTCGTTCATAAGTGGGTTCCTTTCCAGTATTATACCATAGAATATTTCTGAAATACTGTTTTATCATACTGGACGAGGAACCTTTTTGGTTAATTGAAAACCCCGCCATAGTGGCGGGGTTCCGGAAAGCTTATAGC
>USHN01000013.1 GCA_900554515.1 uncultured Acidaminococcus sp.
CTATAAGCTTTCCGGAACCCCGCCACTATGGCGGGGTTTTCAATTAACCAAAAAGCACCGGCAGGAAAATTCCTGCCGGCACATTGTTACTATATAGTTTTAGCACAGCTTAGCTGCTGCGTCCTATCCGAGAATTATTTGTGTTCCCAGATATCCACTCTCCGGTTATCGGCTTTGCCTTGTTCCGTGGAGTTATCGGCAACAGGATCTCTCTTGCCTTTGTATTCCAGGTTCATCTTGGAAGCATCTACGCCGTTATTTTCAGCGTATTTGGCTACGTTGTCCACCCGGCGTTTGCTCAGGTCATCGTTGTAGGCATTGGTGCCGTCGCTGTCGGTATTGCCCACCAGTTTGAAGGTGGAATCCGGATGATCCTTGGCGACTTCTACGAAGTTGGCCAGTTTGCTTGCTTCGCTGGGCAGCGGTTGATCCTGGTCATAGCCAAAATGAATGGTATCCAGATAATAATCATTATACACATGGGCCGGAGCGGCTTCTTCTACTACCGGAGCCGGTTCTTCTACTAAAGGAGCCGGAGCGGCTGCATGATGGCCGCCGAAACGATAGGACAGGCCTACCAGGAAGCCACGGTATTTGATGTTATTATCATCATTATACTTGGTATCTACATAGCGATACCCGGCATTGATATCCCAATCCTTGGCGATGGTATAAGCCAGGCCAGCTTCCCACAGGGAAGTCTTCTTTGTGCCCAGGGCACCTTCGGCATAGAAGTGTAGGTTCTTGCCCAGTTCATAGTTGGTAGCCAGTCCAATTTGGGCTACGTTGTTATTTACGTTGGCTTCTTTATACCCGTCGAAATCGTTATTGATACGGTTCCAGCCGGCAAATACGGCCCAGTTCTTCCCCAGGCTGTAGGCCAGGTTGACTTCGTGTTCATCCCCGTAGGTCTTGTAGTCCCCTGCTTTGGTCTTCAGGCCATGGTAATCATAGCGCAGCGCCCATTTATCGCTGAGGGCATAGCCCAGGCCGCCTGCAAAATTCCATTTGGTATCGGATTCATAATCAGAAATCTTGGATTTAGGAGCCCACGCACCCAAGTCCATTTGCCATTCGCCCTGGGTCCACTGGGTTTGAGGAGCCGCAGCAGCGACGGAAGCTGCAGACAGCGCAGCCAGCGTGATTGCCAATACCTTACCTTTTTTCATTGCAATGCCTTCTTTCAAAATATAAAATTGCAAAAAGGACCGGACTGACCGGTCAATTTTATAACAACAAGTATACTACTATTTTCTTAAACGGGAGATAATTTTGCAGTGACTTTTCTATGACATTTTTATAAACCGTTGCAATTATTCCCACAAGAAAAGAGGCAAAGTCCGGGATTTCCGGAACTTTACCTCCAGGGTACTAAAACAGTTCGATTTGATCACTTTTGGGCAGATCTTTCAAGATTCCAAGGGATTCCAGTATCTCGCAGTTGGTGCTGGAGATTTTAGCCCGGTTGCGCAGATCCTCCTGGGAAATAAAAGGCCCTTTTTTGCGGGCTTCCACAATGCTTTCGGCGGCTACGCCCCCAATGCCGCTGATGGCCCCCAAGGGCGGCAAAAGCCCCTTCTCCGTGACGAGAAATTTCGAAGCATCGGACTTATACAGATCGATATTTTCGAACTGATAGCCCCGCTCTATCATTTCCACGCACAGTTCCATATAGGTGGCGGCATCTTTGTCGTTCACCTTGGCCTTGTTACCCTGGGCATTCACGTTTTTGATATACCGCTTCATAAAGTCTTCTCCCTTGTGTACCAAGGTATAGTCAAATTTAGGCGCCCGGATGGAAAAATACGCTGCATAAAACTCCTTGGGATGATGCACCTTGCAATAGGCGATGCGATACGCTGAGAGTACATACGCCACCGCATGGGCTTTCGGGAACAGATATTGCACTGTCCGGCAGGAATGGATATAAAAATCCGGAATATGGGCTTTTGCCATGGCATCGGCCTGCTCTTTGCTGAAGCCGTTTTTATGGGCTTTTCCCTTCCGACAGGTCTCCATGATGGAGAAGGCGATGCTGGGTTCCACGCCATGCTTAATCAGATAGGTCATGATATCATCCCGGGTGGAAATGGTTTCATCCGTGGGATGCCCTTCCCGAATGAGGTCCTGGGCATTTTCCAGCCACACGCCGGTACCGTGGGAGTAACCGGAAATACGCAGCAGGTCGGAAAAGTTCTTGGGCTTTACGTCCGCAATCATCTGCCGCACAAACCGGGTGCCGCATTCCGGCACGCCGAAGGTCCCCACTTCACTGTCAATGCTTTCCGGGGTAACGCCCAGGGATTTTGTAGACAGATACAATTCCATGGTCTCCGGATCGTCAATGGGAATGGATTGGCAATAGCCACTTTGTCCCATGAGAGTATCCAGCATTTTGATCATGGTGGGATCATCGTGGCCCAGAATATCCATTTTTACCAGACGGTCGTTGATGGAGTGATAGTCGTAATGGGTGGTGATAGTGCCCACAGTCTCGTCGTCCGCCGGGTACTGCACCGGGGTGATGTAGTGCACATCCAAATCCCGGGGAATAATCATAATCCCGCCGGGGTGCTGCCCGGTGGTCCGCTTCACATCCACCAATTTGGGAATCAGCCCTTCTATAAAGGCGCTGCGCTTGGGCTCGTTGCGGCCCTCATAGTATTTTTTGATATAGCCGTAGGCCGTTTTGTCCGCAATAGTCCCCAAGGTTCCGGCCCGGAACACATTGTCCCGGCCAAACAGTTCTTCCATGTATTTATGGGCCCGGGGCTGGTATTCCCCAGAAAAATTCAGGTCAATATCCGGCACTTTGTCCCCGTGGAAGCCTAAAAATACCGCAAAAGGAATATTATGCCCGTCCCGGATTAAGGGCGTGCCGCATTCCGGACAGTTTTTCTCCGGCAGGTCAAACCCACTGCCCACGCTGCCGTCCGTAATCCACTCTGTATGGTGGCAATGGGGACAGCGATAGTGAGGTATCAGCGGATTCACTTCGGTAATATTCAGCATGGTGGCCACAAAGGACGATCCCACGGATCCCCGGGAGCCTACCATGTAGCCGTCCTCATTGGATTTTTTCACCAGCAGGTGGGCGATATAATACAGCACGGAAAAGCCGTTGCCGATAATGGAATCCAGTTCTACTTTCAGCCGGTCCTCCACGATCTGCGGCAGTTCCGGGCCGTACAGTTCGTGAGCCTTGGCGTAGCTCAGGCTTTTTACCTTCTGCTTGGCGCCGGGAATAGTGGGCGCATAGAGCTGATCACGATCAGGAACCGGTTTAAACCGCTCGATTTGTTCGTTGATTTTATTGGTGTTTTCCACCACCACTTCATAGGCACGATCCCCCAGGTAGGAAAATTCCTCCAGCATTTCTTCCGTGGTGCGAAAATACAGCGGCGGCTGCTCCTCGTCGGGAAATCCCATGCCGGATTGGAGAATTTTTCGGGCCAGGGCATCTTCCGGATTGAGGAAGTGAGCATCCGTGGTGGCTACCGTCAATTTCCCCAGTTCATCCGCTAGTGCCAGAATTTTTTTGTTAATCTCCTGCAAATCTTCGATGCGGGTGATTTCCGGATACCTTCCATCCCGCAGCAGGAACTGGTTATTGCCCGTAGGCTGGATTTCCAGATAATCATAATACGAAGCAATTTTCAGCTGCTCCTCGTGGGGCAGATTGTCCAGAACGGCCCGGTACACTTCCCCCATGGAGCAGGCACTGCCTACAATAAGGCCATTTCGGTACTGCTCCAAAAGGCCCTTGGTGATTCTAGGCCGTTTGGGCCGGCCGCCGAAGTATTGCAAATGGGACAAGGAGACCAAGCGGTACAAATTGCGCAGCCCTTCTGCATTTTTTGCCAATAGGATAATATGATAGTTTTTCTTATCCTCTACCGCATGGCACAAATAGCCTTCACAGCCAAAAATCAGCTTGATATCTTTGCCCACGGCCTCATCATAGGCAAAGGGAAAGGCCTGCACTACGCCGTGATCGGTGATGGCGAGAGCTTTATGCCCCCAGCGGATGGCAGTTTTCACCAATTCCTGGATGGGGGTAATGCCATCCATTTTACTCATCTTGGTATGGCAGTGGAGCTCCACCCGCTTGACCTCTGCGTGGTCTTCCCGCTGTCTGCTTTCTTCCTTCATAATGCCTTTGACAGTGGTCATAACGATTTCCGAGTTCTCGTATTTGTCCACCATCACGTTGCCCTGGACCTTGACGTGGCTTCCTACAGGCAGTTTGGCTTTAAAGTCCGCACACTCTTTCTGGTTTTTGGCAAGATCATTATTTTCCTTAAATTCCCCGAAACGGATTTTGGCCAGAAGGCCATCGGTATCGTCTGCCAAAAGCACGGTGAGCATTACCGCATTGGTGCGCAACTCCCGTTCCCGGTAGCCTACCACACGGCCCTCCACCACCACGCCGTTTTCTTCTTCCTGCACTTCGGCCATGGGCCGGGGCTTTTTAGTGATTTTGCGTCCGTATACTACGCCGTCTTTGGCACGGCCGGAGGGCGTTTCTCCTTCTACCGTACGCAGCGCCTGCAAGTAGGCTTCACTTTGCAAAAAATCGTCCACATCCCCATCGCAAGGCTCGGTAGTTTCTTCTTCCACCGGTTCCGGCGGCGGAGGAACTTCTTCCAGCTCCGGTTCCGGCGGAGCGAACCTGTCTTTTAAATTGGCAAATGTAACCTGGGAAACAGCACAGGCAGCGGCCAGCTTTTTGGCTGCCGCTGCCAGATTGTCCTGCTCCAGGGAAGTCAGCATTGCTTCATAGGCGATCTGCCAGGAATTGTCATTGGCATTAACCAGTACATACCGAATCGGTATACGCTCCAGCAGTTTGCGCTGCTCCGGCGACAATTCCAGCGTCACCATATAATCCAGGAAGACATGCCGGTTAGGAATAATTTTATAAATGCCTGCTCCCATGGAACCCCCTTTATTCATCCCGTAACAAAATATCCTGTACGGCGTTGGTATTTTTTAATCCCGTAATAATGTCGTTAGGATTATTGTCCTTAGCAATTTTTAGCAGTAAATCCACCTGAATCCCGCCGTCTGCAGGATTGCTGCGCAGGTCTTGGATCCGTGTCTTGATATTCCGTGCCTGCAGATAATCCATCACGGCGGTCATGCCGTCCGGATTCTTTCCCATTAACAGGCGTACCCGGCATTTAACCGTGCGGCCCGTAGGCAGTACCTTGCGTTCCAAACCCCGGATGAGCATCAGCGTAGCCAGTGACATAGCGGTTGCAATCACGCTAATCCACAAAAGGCCACTGCCTACCGCAAGGCCGATGGCAGAAACCACCCAAAGGCTGGCAGCTGTGGTCAGACCTTTAACGGTAAGACCTTCATGTAAAATGGTGCCCGCACCTAAAAATCCGATGCCGCTCACCACCTGTGAAGCGATACGGGAAGAATCCCGTCCCGCCGTAAAGCCGTCCGTCCCATAAATGGATACTATCATCAAAAGCGCCGACCCCGTAGCAACCAGCACATGGGTACGCAGCCCTGCGGGGCGATCTCCCGTGCTGCGTTCCAGTCCGATCAGTCCACCTAAAAAGGCTGCCAGAATCAAACGCAGCGTAAAATGCCAAACCAGTCCATCAAACATGTTCCGTTCCTCCTGGTATGATTTTTTGATACTATTTGTGCTTCTTCTTAGTTCGTCTTACAAGGCTTGGTTCAGTAACTCTTTAATGGCGGCCACATAATCGCCATCCAGCGCAATATCTACGGCATCCTTGCCGCAGCGCAGCTTGGCTTCCATGGCATTGCGTTCCATGGTGCGGGGCCCGATCACGATGCGCAGCGGATAGCCAATAAGGTCTGCGTCTTTAAACTTCACACCGGCCCGTTCATTCCGATCATCCAGCAGGGTTTCTACCCTAGCGGCATTTAAGGCGTCATGAATTTCCAGGGCTTTGGCATTGCTGGCTTCGTCTTTGTTATTCACCGGCACCACGATGACTTCATAGGGCGCAATGGCACGAGGCATAATAATGCCGTCTGCATCCCGGTGCTGTTCAATGACAGCGGCCAGGGTTCTGCCTACGCCAATCCCATAGCAACCCATCACAATCGGTTTTTCCTTGCCGCTTTCATCCAGAAACGTTGCATGCAGTGCTTCGGAATATTTGGTACCCAGTTTAAACACCTGCCCTACTTCCGTACCCCGGGCTTCCTGGATATGGCCTTTGTGGCAGTGGGGGCAAATATCCCCCGCTTTGGAAACGGTGATATCCACCACTTTGGTATAAACAAAATCCCGGGAAGGTTCTGCATTGACATAGTGCACATCTTTTTCGTTGGCGCCGCAGCAGACATTGTGCATGCGCATAACAGACGTATCCACGAGGATAATGGTCTTTTTGGTGTTGAGTCCTATCGGCCCCATAAAGCCCGGTACGGTACCGGCCTGACGAATGAGTTCATCCGGAGCCATTTCCACTTCGTTGGCCCCCACTGCATTCACCACTTTAATATCGTTCACTTCCCGGTCGCCCCGGACAAAGCACAGTACCAGCCGGCCATCGTCGGTGACAAAGGCAACGGCCTTGACGCTTTTTTCCACAGGGGCATGGAGATAGTCGCATACAGCTTCAATAGTGTTGCACCCCGGCGTATTTTTCTTATCCAGCGGCAAAGTTGCTTCCTCTGCTGCTTCCAGAGGCACGCAAATCCCCTGCTCCACGTCAGCTGCATAGTCGCAGCTGTCGCAGTACACAATGCCCGCTTCCCCGCTGTCGGCAAGGGCCATAAATTCATGGGAACCACTGCCCCCAATGGCGCCGCTGTCGGCTTCTACCGGACGGTAATCCAACCCGCACCGACTGAAAATCGCCTCATAGGCATGGTACATATTCCAGTAGGAAACATCCAGGCCCTGTTCATCCTTATCAAAGGAATAGTTATCCTTCATGATAAATTCCCGGCTGCGGATCAAACCAAAACGGGGACGCTTTTCATCCCGGAATTTGCTCTGGATCTGATACAGATTCACCGGCAGTTGTTTATAACTGGTCAGTTCCCCTTTCACCAGGGTGGTAATCATTTCCTCATGGGTGGGCCCCAGGCAAAAATCCCGGCCGTGCCGGTCTTTAAGCTTGAACATCTCTTCCCCATAGACGCCCCAGCGGCCGCTTTCTTCCCAGATTTCAGAAGGCTGCACAATGGGCATCATAATTTCCTGGGCGCCCGCTTTATCCATTTCTTCCCGGATAATATTTTCTATTTTTTTGATGCTCCGCCAGGCAAGGGGCAGATAGGTATAAAGTCCCCCGGCAATTTTACGGATGTAACCAGCCCGCAGCATCAGTTTATGACTTTCCAAAACTGCTTCTGCAGGAACCTCCCGAAGAGTAGGAGCATACAAATTCGAAACACGCATACGTTACAGCTTCCTTTCTGCTAAAATTTGATCAATTTCATTAAATAAAGCCGGTAAAAGCGCCGCTTCCGGTACCTTCCGGATGATTTTTCCTTTGCGGAACAAAAGGCCTTCCCCTTTGCCGCCGGCAATGCCCACATCGGCTTCCCGGGCTTCCCCGGGACCATTTACCACGCAGCCCATAACGGCGACGCTAATGGGCGTTGTAATCGTGGCCAGATGTTGTTCCACCGCCTGTGCCATTTTTTCCAACCCGACACTGGTGCGCCCGCAAGTGGGACAGGATACCAGCGTAGGGCCGTGCTGCCGAAGCCCCAGGGATTTTAAAATTTCATAGCCGGCATCCACTTCTGCTCCCGGATCACCGGTAAGGCTGACCCGAATGGTATCGCCGATGCCCTCGGCCAAAAGCGTACCGATGCCTACGGCAGATTTAATTAATCCGCTGCGAATGGTACCCGCTTCCGTGATACCCACGTGGAAAGGATAGTCGCAGGTCGTCGCCATCAAGCGATACGCTGCCAGCGTAAGCGGCACATCGTGGGCTTTCAGACTCACGGCAATATAGGGGTATTCCATCTCTTCCAGGATGCGGATATGACGCCAAGCAGCTTCTACCATAGCTTCTGCAGTAGGATGCCCGTATTGTTCCAAAAGATCCTTGGGCAGGCTCCCCGCATTGACGCCAATGCGGATGGGTATTTGCCGAGCTTTGGCTACCCGCACCACTGCTTCCACCCGCTCACGTCCCCCGATATTTCCCGGGTTGAGGCGCAGCGCATCCACACCGGATTCCAGAGCCTGGAGCGCCAGACGATAATCGAAATGAATATCTGCCACGATGGGCAGCGGAGATTGTTTTTTGATCTCCGCAAGGGCAACCGCCGCTTCCATGGTGGGAACCGCACAGCGGATGATTTCGCAGCCCTTATCGGCCAGGGAGCGTATTTGTGCCACGGTGGCCTGGACATTTTCCGTTTTAGTATTGGTCATGGACTGGACTGCAATGGGAAAATCCCCGCCTATTTTCACGGATCCGATAGCAAGAACCCGGGTTTTTCTTCGTTCCATGAGCACCTCCCTGCAATGGCAAAGCGCACAGAACAAGCAGAAGCAGCAATGTGTTGTTCCTATCCTGTGCACAATCCGTTTTATTATACCATGAGATTTTATTTTTTTCTATGCCAGAGAAGATGTTGTAAAAACAACACAATCTTCTTGACAGACTATGCTATAATTAAAAAAAGTAAAAATAACTGTACTTTAGGAGGATTCATATGGAAAAAATTACTGCGGATTCCAGTATTATTGGAACGGTGCAGATGCACCCTGAAATTATGGGCATTTTCATGCAATACGGACTAGGCTGCGTTGGCTGCATGGCTGCCAGCTTTGAAACGATCGGCCAGGGCGCTATGGCCCACGGCATTGACGTGGACAGCCTCTTGGCAGACATCAACGACTGCATCGCCGCTACCGAAGGCGAAGATGCCGAAGAAGTCCCTGCTGCGCAGGAATAAGTGATGTAATTCCTTTCCAGTAAAAAGAACCCGTTCTCTACTTACTTTTAGAGAGCGGGTTTTTTGTTTTCTTAGTAAGCTATCTGCCAGCAGGTAACTTAATTTTTTCAGTATATTTTACATTATTCCCCTACATTTGGCAAAGGTCCGCCGGAATTACGCTTTTGCCACAGGAAACCGACGATCAAAATGGCTAACCCTGCCGCATCAGTTACCATACCAGGAATAATTAGGCACAGACCGCCAATGAAGAAAATCACTCTCTGCAGGGGATTCAGGGGATGCTGGCAAAAACCGATCATGGCCAGGGATAAGCCCCACATCCCTACAATGGCGGTAATCATGGCAACAAGAATGGTTACCGGAGTGGCATTAATCATCAGCAGCTGGGGTGCCAGAACAAAGATATAGGGCACCACAAAGGCTGCAATGGCGAGTTTTGCCGCAGTAACACCTGTTTTAATGGGGTCGGACCCGGCAATCCCGGACCCGGCATAGGCTGCCAGTGCTACTGGCGGGGTCACGTCTGCCACGATACCAAAATAGAAGGCAAACATGTGCGCAGCCAGGACTGGAACCTTCATCTGCACCAGTGCCGGAGCAGCAATGGTGGAAGTAATAACGTAGTTTGCAGTCGTGGGAACCCCCATTCCCAAGATCAGGGAGGTGATCATGGTAAAGAACATGGCCGGAATCATTTTACCCTGTGCCAGATCCAAGAGGGCCGTAGCCAGTTTCAAGCCTACGCCGGTTTTGGTCACAACACCGATGATGATACCAGCAGAAGCACAGGCAATCAGTACCCCCAGCACGGCCTGAGAGCCATCTACCAAGCCCTGAACCACTTGCCGGAAGGTGATACGAGTATTCTTCCTGAGGCAGGCGCAAACGATGGTCAGCCCAATGGCATACAGAGCGGCCCGCATGGGCGTATACCCGGTAACCAGCAGGTACACAATTACTACAAGCGGCAGCGCCAGATGGCCTTTTTCTTTTAGCAGAGGGCCGAATTTTGGCAATTCTTCCCGAGGCGTGCCTTTTAAGCCGTATTTTTTCGCTTCGTAGTGAACGCTCAGCCAAATCCCGGTGTAGTACAACAAGGCCGGAATAACAGCCGCCTTGACTACTTCAATATAGGGAACCCCTACAAATTCAGCCATCAAAAAGGCTGCAGCGCCCATAACAGGAGGCATTAACTGTCCGCCTGTAGAAGCCGCTGCTTCCACGGCACCAGCAAAGGAAGGACGATACCCCAGTTTTTTCATCATAGGAATGGTAAACGAGCCGGTGCCTGCTACGTTTGCCACGGAAGAGCCGGATACCGTTCCCATAAGTCCGGATGACAATACAGCCACTTTGGCCGGTCCGCCAATGGCCCAACCGGCGATGGCGTTTGCCACATCAATAAAGAATTTACCAAGTCCGGTACATTCCAGATAGGCGCCAAACAGAATAAACAGATAGATAAAGGTAGAAGATACCCCCATGGGCACCCCGAAAATTCCTTCCGTGGTGAAATATAGATGCCCTACCAGTTCATCAAAGCTCACGCCCCGGTGGGCTAATACTCCCGGCATATAGGGGCCCAGGAACGCATAGGCCAGAAAGAACAGTGCCACAATCAGCATAGGCCAGCCCACGCAGCGCCGGGTAGCTTCAAAAACCAGCACCACGCCTAATACACCGATCACAGTATCTGTCGTGGTATTTAACCCGGAACGGGTGACTAACTCATTGTAATTGACAACAAGATACATTGTCGCAATGACAGATAAAATGGCGAAAATCACATCCACCGGATTCATCGTTTTCCGGGACCAAGATTTCCGTGCCGGATACAGCAGGAAAATCAGCACAAGCCCAAAACACAGATGGATTGTCCGCTGCAGATGGGCGTCCAACACGCCAAAAATAGCCGTATACAGCTGGAAGCAGGCAAACAGGACGCAAATACCAGCAATGATATAATGCCAAGCTCCAACAGGATCCCGTTTATTCGACTCTTTGTCGAATTTTTTCATGACCTCTTCCGCTGTCATTTCTACTGGCTGTGGTTTCTTTTTTTCGTCCGTCATAACATCACATCCCTCCAATTGGAACGGTCAGTATTGCAACCAGAGCTCATAGCGTCTCATAACGGTCACCATAACCCGTGTCCCCTGTCCGTACAGCTCGCAAAGATCATAGGTATGGTTTTGCATGCGGATTTTAGGCATGGCCTGCACCGCTGTACGAAAATTTACGGAAGCATAGGGACGATTCAAGATCATCTCAAATTTACCGTCTTTTTTCAGGCTGATAAATTGTCCCTCCGACCCATCGTAGGGAAGGCCAACTCCAAAAGACTGATAAATGGTATGGGTCATAGTCATATCGTGAGGACCGTTGATGCGAAAATACTCATCGCAGGGCGTTTGCTGCACAGAGTGTTTGTAATGGTATACCCATTCTTCATCAGGCTGAACCGGCAAGAGTATACTCTTGCCTCTTTCCGGTAAAATCACAAAAACGAGCCGGCTGCCATACCAGACAACAGCTGCCATCATAAGGATTAATAAAATTAGCAGCATGCTGCCCGGCTTTTTAAAAAAAGACCGAACCCCACGGGAGGGTGGCGTTCGGTCTGTCAGGTTGGACATGAGACACACTCACACTTACTTATTTCTCATTAAAGAACTTTTCAGCACCGGCGTTTAGAGGAATGGACACCCCGTCCTTACCAGTTTCCTTGGTAATGGCTTTGGCCACGTTGTGGGCTGCTTTCATACGGTCCAGATTGGTATACAGGGCTTTCACTACATCATACCCCAGGTCATCGCCAAATTTATCGGTAACAACCAGCATACATTTTACGGCTACTGCATCAACTGCAGTCCCCTGCTTGTTATAGGTATTAGCCGGAATGGAAATCTTGGTATAGAACGGATACTTTTTGATCAAAGTATCTGCCACAGCGGGATCTACCGGGAGCAGTACTACATTGTGCTGGGTTGCCAGATCCTGAATAGCGGCAGTGGGGAATCCGGCAGTAACAAATGCCACATCCACGTTGCCATCTTTCAAGGCAGAAGCGGCTTCACCGAAGGATAAATACTGCACTTTAATATCTTTATAAGTAATCCCCGCCGCTTCCAAAATCTGACGGGCGTTGGCTTCGGTACCGGATCCAGCTGCGCCTACGGCAACTCTCTTGCCTTTGATATCAGCCAGTGTCTTCACACCGGTTTTATCCGTGGTAACAATCTGGATCGTTTCCGGATACAGGGTTGCCAAAGCTTTCAAGTTACCTACTTTTTTATCTTTAAACATTTCTGTGCCATTGACGGCATAGTAAGAAATATCGTTTTGGATAAAGCCAATATCCACTTTGCCTTCTTTCAGCAAGTTAACGTTAGCTACAGAAGCGCCTGTGGATTGTGCTGATGCATTGGCGCCCTTTACGTTCTTGTTCAGAATATCAGCCAAAGCCCCACCCAGAGGATAGTACGTACCGGAGGTTCCACCGGTTGCGATATTGATGAATTTCTTGTCTCCACCACCGCTGGCCGCTTTGTTATCACCGCTGCTGCTTCCTCCACACCCGGCGAACAGAGAAACCGCAGTTGCCATGGCCATCACTGCCAATAACAGTTTTTTTGCTTTCATCGCTCTCTCCTCCGTTTACTAACATGGAACAGGACTGGATGGTTCACTGATTGTGTAACGCTTTCATGCGTCTTTTCCTGTTCATTATACAACTAAAGTATAACCGTTACTTCATATTTTGTCAAAAAAGAAACATATCACCACAGTGTTACATTTATATCATTTTTAGAAGATATTATTTTTACCAATCCATGCGATAATGCAAGAAATTCTTTGATAATTCATGATTTTACAGCATAATAGATAAAAACCGTTACCTGCTTGTCCCAAGTCAAACAGGTAACGTTTTTTTAGATTGATATGTTCATTTTTTATTTACACTCAAGCAGAATTTGATAAATTTCATCTGCGGTAAGCGCCTTGCAGCATCCATCGGAAATATTGGTAGAATTGGCAACGGCCCTCAGGTCTGTATCCGCAGGAATACCTAACTCCCTAAAATTGGTTGGGAGTCCAATTTCTTTGATAAACCCAGCCAACGCTTCCACTCCCGCTTTGGCGGTATCCAACTCCGTCTTTTGCGGGGCAACGCCCATGACACGCTGCGCAAAGCAGGCGAATTTATAAGGCGCATAGGGATACAGATGACGATACAGTACCGGATGGAGGACGGCTAAGCCGGCGCCATGGTTGCAGTTAGTATAAGCGCCCAGCTGGTGCTCAATCTGATGACACTGAAAATCCCGCAATTTACTGATACGTACCAGCCCGCTTTCTGCCAAAGCCGAATCCCATGCCAATTCGCTGCGGGCATCGTAATTGTCCTGGTCTTTCATGAGGATCCGGATATTTTTTACTGTATTGCGCATGAGGCTTTCACTGATTTCATCCGTCAGGTTATCTTTTTCCGGTTTGCCAAAATACACTTCCATATAGTGACTAAGGGTATCAAACGCCCCGGAAATGACCTGCTGAAACGGGACGGTCAGGGAATAGCAGGGATCCAGCATAGCAAAGTCAGCCCTGCCGCCATCCAGTCCTGCTTTTAACATTTTTTCTTCGTGGGTAATAACCGCACGGGCATTCATTTCTGAGCCAGTCCCGAAAACAGTCACGATGGTCCCCATAGGAACAAACTCCGTTGGTTTCCCTTTTTTCTTCTTTTCAAAGGTCCATAAATCTTCTTCCTGTCTGGCCTGGGCTGCCACAATCTTGCAGCAGTCGGAAACACTGCCGCCGCCTACGGCCAAAATAAAATCAACGTCGTGTTCCCGGACTAATGCAGCGCCCTCCTGCACCTTGGCATAGGTAGGATTACTCATAATCCCGGAGAATTCTACTACGGTTTTCCCTGCTTCCTGCAAGATCTTGATAATTTCCTCATAAATCCCGTTGCGCTTGATACTGCCGCCGCCATACCCCAATAGAACTGTTTTTCCGTAGTGGGATAGCAGCTGTGGCAGATTTTCTTTTACAATCCCCTTTCCAAAATAGACTTTCGTAGTATTGCTGAACACAAAATTATCCATTTGCATGTCCTCCTGACTCTATTTTATCCCTTGCAGGCGCAGCGGAAGTTCCAGGTCACAGGCTTCCAAAAGTTCCTTGTCCCCTAGTATCTGCATTACGGGGCCGTCTGCCCGTATACCCCCATCATGGAGCAGGATCACTCGCTCACAGGTATCCATGATAAAATCCAGATCGTGGGAAGCAATGATTTCCCCACAGGAAAGCTGTCGCAAAATCTGAATCAAATTGCGCCTGTTTTTGGGGTCCAGTGCATTGGACGGTTCATCCAGTAACAATAACTGGGGCTTCGTGACAAGCAGCCCTGCAATGGCTGCCAAACGCTTTTGCCCGCCGCTTAACCGGTAGACCATGGTGTCTTTTTGCATTTCTAAATGAAGCTGGGTTAAGACATCCAGTACCCGCTTCTGGATAGTTTCTGCCGAAAGCCCGGATTGCTGCAGTCCTAATCCTACATCTTCTCCTACCGTGGGCAAAAATAACTGGCTGTCCGCATCCTGAAAAGCATAGCCAACACGCATGCGAATGGCCTGATAGTTTTTAGGTTCCAAAGACAATTCACATACACGGAGCCTGTCACCGGATACCGGTAAAAGTCCTACCAAAAGTTTAAGCAGCGTGGACTTTCCCACGCCATTGCACCCGATGAGCCCGATCTTTTCGCCCGGTTCCATGGAAAAAGTGAGATCATGAAAAACAGGCTTATTATTTCCTCCACGGAAAGGAGGCGGATAAGAAAAGGCTAATTGCTTAGCCTCTACAAGGTTCATTTTCCCACACTCCTTATCCCCCTAGAAAATGCAGCAGCCCGCCATAAAGTCCCAAAGCGATTACAAGCCCTAGACCCTGACGTTTTTGCTTTTGCGTCACATGTTTCTGGGATCGTATATCATGAAATCCCCGCAGCTCCATGGCTTCATATACCCGCTCCGCACGATCCAGACTGCGAAGAAACCACAATCCTAAAAATGAGCCCCAGACTTTTTTAAGGATGCCCTTTTGCTGCGGGACGCGCAAGGCATAGGCTGTACTCATCCGCTCTCCTTCCTGCAATAAAAGAATCAGGTAGCGATAGAGTAAAAGCAGCGTACCCACAAGGATGCGGGGGATATGCAGCGCCCGTAAGGCTGCACAAATTTCTTCCATGGAAGTCGTAGCAAGCAGTCCATAAACACCCAGACAGGAAAAAATACCACGAAATAATAGTACACAAAAAATGACGAAAGATCCCGGCAGCATCCACGGCCCTATAAGGACGAACCGATTCGGTGTCACCAATGCGTTTAAAAGGCCTATGCCTGCCAAAAGCAGGAGCACATGCCGAAGATTTTTCAAGCTGCCTGCCAAAGATACCCGGCCTAAAGGATACAGTACGAAAAGAGGTGCGCCCATGCAGAGCGTACCTAAAACCGCATACCGGGAAAAGCTGAGTAATGCAATCAGATAGAGCACAAGTCCAAATACTTTTGCTACAGGAGGCAAACGGTGCAATAAAGAATCTCCTGCCGCCAGATCATCCAGACGGTGCAGCTGCGTAATCGCATTTTTAAGTTTGCCCATGCCGCTACCGATTTTGCAGCGCCCGCCCGATACAGCAGGCCAGCGCCATGACCAGCAATATCCCAACAATTCCTGACAGGCTGGTTCCTAACGATTCACCCAGGCCAGGCACCTGATAATCCGGCAATAGAGATAATTCTTCCTGTAACTGGGAAGCCAGTGTAAAAATGCTGCCGCTGCGCTGTGCTAATTCTGTTTCACCGGTAATTCCGGCGATGGACCATTCCAGCCCGTCCGGATCTGCGGAAGCAAACAGGGATACAATCCCTCCTGTGATGAGGGCCGCTATAGCAAGAACAGGCAATACCTGGCGGCTTTTTATGGGCTTCCCATAGCCTTTTGGCTGAGACTGCCAGAGCAGTTCCGGCCTGTTTTCATAGATAAATTCTAAAACAGCTGCGGTAATCAGCCCTTCCACCAATCCGATGACCAGATGGATGGGCTGCATCAAAAGCAAAAAGGCGCTAAATGGCAGCTCCGTAATGCCGCTGCAGAAAGTTTCAAAAGAAACAGAAAAAGCCCCCAACTGCAAGGCAAAAATACTTCCTGAGATAGAAACAGCAGCAATTTTTTTGCGGCTAAGACCATTTCGTATTCCATTTTTCCACAAGATAGCCCCGCCAAAGAAGCACCCGTAAAAGGCCATATTCCAGATGTTTGCACCCAGTGCCAAAAGTCCTCCGTCTGCAAAAAGCAGACACTGCAACGTTAGCACGCAGATCATGGTCAAAAAGCCCGCATAGGGACCTACCACTGCCGACAGCAAAAGGCCTCCACACAAATGGCCGGAAGAACCGGTGGCGGGAATGGCAAAATTGATCATTTGGGCAGCAAACACAAAGGCCCCCAATACACCCATTTTGGGCATAAGGCTGGCATCGTTTTCTTTTTTGACTTGTTTCACTGCATACGCAGCCGCCAAGGCGGAACACAACCCCATTGCGCCCGCCACCTGGGGTGACAGCAGTGCATCGGCCATATGCATAGGAATACCTCCCGTATTATTTCACGCTGATTTCTCCCATAACCGCTTGGTACACGTCCCAATAGCCACGCCCCGTCTGCTGGCAGATGGCTGCCAGGGATTTGTATTCGGGGTAGCTGCGGCTTTCTGTTCCCTGGGCAGTCGGAATCTCCACTGTTTTGACTCGTACCAAACCCAAAGACGTTTCTGCCAATTTTTCCTTTCGGGAAAGAATCGTCCGCTCCATTTTCACCCGGCGAATACCGATGGTACTTGTCTCCCGGAAAATTATCTGTTCCAGCGTTTGCCGCTTTTCTTCCGTACAAATCACAGTTAACAGTGTGCCAGGCCGGTTTTTCTTCATATAGACCGGAGTATATTCCACGTCTCTGGCACCATTTGCTAACAGCTGTTCCATTGTATGTCCCAGCGCTTCACCGGTACTATCATCCAGATTGGTTTCCAGTTTCCATATCGTATCTTCTGTTTTTTCTTCAGCAGGCAGGTCTTCTTCCGGGATGGCCAGGAGCATCGCCCTGAGTAAGCTGGGGCGTTCCTGTTCCCGTTTACCCGCACCCATACCGATTTTTTCAATGGTAAACCGGTGTGGAAGAGCGTTCTTTGTGGCAATGGCAGCCGCAATCGCTGCCCCTGTAGGTGTCACATATTCTCCTGCTGCATCCATGATGGATAGGGGCAAATAATACTGTGCAGCAATCGCTGCCACGGCCGGCACAGGAATGGGCAAGATTCCATGGGCACAGCGAACGCTGCCTGTTCCTTCGTTAAGGACAGGAATCACTGCTTCCCGAATGCCTAAGTTGTCCAGGCAAACGGCTGCAGCAGCAATATCTACGATGGAATCCACTGCCCCCACTTCATGAAAATGCACCGCATCCAGCGTCGTTCCATGGGCTTTGGCTTCCGCTTCCCCCAAAATAGTAAAGATCTTTTCTGCCAGCGCCAGCGCACCTGCGGACAATTGCCCTGCCTCCAGGATGGCTTTCACATCCTGGAAAGTTCTGTGTTCGTGATGGTGGTGTACCTGCTCGTGGTCATGATGATGTTCTGGTTCTTCGTGATGATGGTGATGGGCTTCCTGCAATCCGTGCTGAAATCCGTATAGATAATTCATGTCATGGTCATGGTTTTCATGGGCTGCATCCAACTGCACCAGGAAATCTGTGGCGGCAAGGCCTGCTTTTTGTACCTGATGGATCCGAATTTCATATCCAGTAAGAGGCAGGCTGGCTAAAGCCCGGCGTAACACGTCCTCACTAGCGCCCAGATCCAGCAATGCGCCCACGGTCATATCCCCGCTGATACCGCTTTCGCATTGCAGATAGAGTATTTTTTTCATGGCTCCCTGTCATCCTTTCCGTCACCTGTCGCCAGACGGTTAATCTGGCTGGCCAGATAGCCTGCTCCGTATCCGTTATCAATATTAACCGTGGCAATGCTATTGGCACAGGAATTAATCATGGTAAGCAGCGCTGCAATTCCGTGAAAACTGGCTCCATAGCCCACACTGGTGGGCACGGCAATTACCGGATTTTCCACAAGACCTCCGATGACGCTGGCCAGCGCTCCTTCCATCCCGGCTATAGCGATGACGCAGTTGGCACGTTGGATTTCATCCAGATGGGACAGGAGTCGATGCAGTCCGCTGACGCCCACGTCATAGATACGGGTAACGTTGGTCCCAAAAAATTCTGCCGCCTGCGCTGCTTCTTCTGCCACAGGAATATCCGCCGTCCCTGCACTGCATACGGCCACATTCCCCCTGCGGGATATAGGCATACGCTCTATTCGCAATAGACGGGATACCGGATCGTACTGCACCTGTGGGCAAATAGTTTTCACGAGAGCATATTGCTCCTCACTGGCTCTGGTGCCCAGCACATTGCCTTCTTCCTTAGCCAGGCGGGAAAAAATTGCCGTAAGAAACACATCTTCTTTTCCCGCACAGTACACCACTTCTCCAAACCCCGTGCGTATGTTTCTGTGGGTATCCAATTTGGCAAATCCCAAATCTTCTATTGGCTTGCGTTTAAAATAGCGTTCTGCATCTTCTATTGGGATTTCGCCACTTTTTACTTTTTCTAAAATCGTCCGTGTTTCCATTTATTTTTTATCTTCTTCTGCCAGCGTGGCGTTCATACTCCCTGTACGATATCCTTCCAAGTCCAGGGATACATAGGTAAATCCTGCTTTTTTCAATGCGTCAACAATTTCCTGCCGATGGTCCATGACCTTTTGCAGCTCTTCCGGCAGCACTTCAATCCGTGCCAATTGATTGTGAATCCGTACTCTCAGCTGATGAAATCCCAGATCAAGAAGAGCCTGTTCTCCAGCGTCCACCCTATGAAGTTTTTCCGGCGTAATTTCTTCTCCATAAGGGAACCGGGAAACAAGACAGGCGAAAGACGGTTTATTCCAAGTGGGAAGTCCCATGGCTTTAGAATAGCGGCGGATTTCATGCTTATACAGACCCGCTTCCCGCAGGGGACTTTTGATTCCCAGTTCTGCTATAGCTTTAAGTCCAGGCCGGTAATCGCCTTCGTCATCCAGATTAGAACCCTCGGCTACGGCTGCAAGATGATGCTGCTTGGCAAGCTGTAAAATTTTTTCAAAGAGTTCATGCTTGCAGAGATAACAGCGGTCTGCCGGATTATGGGAAAAGCCTTCAATGGAAAGCTCTTCCGAATCCACAGTAGCATGCCGTATCCCCTCTTTTTGACAAAATGCCGTGGCTTCTTCCAGCTCCCGTTTAGGAAAGCTCAAAGAGCGGGCGGTTACGGCCAGTACATTATCTCCCAGCGTATCATGGGCCACCTTCAGCAAGAAAGTGGAATCTACGCCGCCAGAAAACGCAATAGCCACACTCCCCATACCTCGCAGACACTCCTGTAGCTTTTTTAGTTTATCTTCATCGGACACAATAAAGCCCTCCTACTTACTTTTGCTCTCTTTCTATTGTATTCAATTCCGGCAGGAATGTCTAACACTTATTGGTCATGGACGCCTATAAGAAAAAGTAAGAGCGGGCCGCATCCTGAGGATACAGTCCGCTGGTAACAAGTTTACTGCCGGATAAAGTTGGTCTTTGTAGGTTCGGCCATAGCGGGCACCGGTATACCTGCCTTCTTTCCTGCTTCAATGCATTGCAGGAGCCAGGCCATGTTGCGGCCCAGGGTACGCATAGTAAATACGCCTTCCGCATCCTGTTTGGCTTCTTCTGGTGTATTGCCAAAAATCATGTTCCAGTAACTGGAAGAAACCAGCGGCATTTCGCTGATACCGGGATATTTGGCTAGTACATCAAGGGAAGCTGCTGTTCCCCCTCTCCGGGCGCTGGTCAGTACGGCGCAGGGCTTATGTACCAGGTCTTCCCGGGCGACACCAAACAAGCGATCCAGGAATACCTGAATTTCGCCCGTAGGGGACGCATAATATACCGGCGCTCCGATCACCAGACCGTCAATCTCTTTGCATTTTTCCGCTACTTCTTTGACCAATGCATTCAAGTTGCCATTTACCGCATTGAGCCCCACATACACAATTTCTGTTTCAATCCCGGCAGCATTAAGTTCTTCTGCCACCAGATTTAAAGCCATACAGGTCACTTGATGTTCCCGGCGGCTGCCGTTTAATAACAATACTTTCATGGGATCTCCTCCATTCGAACAAAGTCTTTTCAACAGAATATTTGTGTAAAAAAACCGGAGGGGATTTTCCCTCCAGTTTCTATTTGGTTATTTGTGTTTGACGCCCGTGATAACAGCCATCATAAAAGTAAATATCGTGGCATAGGCCCAGAACTTATGTTGTTTCATTGCAATCCCTCCCCACAAGCTACTGCCTGTTTTTATTATAGCAGGATGGCATCCATTTGACAAATTTACTGGCAGCCCTGATTATTGCCGCAGCAAACGGTAATATTTCTTTTTGCCCTTGCGCAGCAGCAGGCTGTCTTTGCCCTTAAAGAGTGCGTCATCTACGTCGGTATTCACATCAGTGACCTTTTCCTCGTCAATGGTCAGTCCTTCCTGTTGCATCAGGCGGCGGCCTTCGCTCTTAGAACTGATTACTTTATTGGCAAAGAGCAAATCCAAAAGCTTCTGCCCCATATCTTCAGCTTTTACGGCAATAGTAGGCACATCATCCATAGTAACGCCGCCCCCAAAGAGAGCTTCTGCAGCGCTCTGGGCTTTATCCGCCGCATCCTTGCCGTGAACAATCTTAGTAACTTCGTAAGCCAGGACTTTCTTCGCCTCGTTGATTTCTGCGCCCTGTAGTGCGCCCAAACGGCGTACCTCGTCCATAGAGAGGAAGGTTAACAAGGAGAGACATTTTTCTACATCCGCATCATCCACATTCCGCCAGTACTGGTAGAAATCATAAGGAGAGAATTTCTTGGGATCCAGCCATACGGCGCCGCCCACGGTTTTACCCATCTTCTGTCCCTGGCTGTTGGTCAGAAGGGTATTCGTCATGCAATATGCCGGCTGCCGGTCTTTCCGCCGAATGAGCTCTACGCCGGCAATCATATTGGACCACTGGTCGTCACCGCCCAGCTCCATGACGCAGTCATAGTTCTTATGTAGCACATAAAAATCATAGGCCTGCATAATCATATAGTTCATTTCAAAAAAGGTGAGGCCATTTTCACTGGCCAGCCGTGTTTTATAACAGTCCGCTGCCAGCATCCGGTTGACGGAAAAATGTACCCCCACTTCCCGCAGCATCTGGACATAATTTAACTGCAAAAGCCAGTCCGCATTATTGGCAATGACGGCATGATCCAAATCGATAAAACGGGAAACTTGTTTTTTGATGCATTCCACGTTGTGGTGAATGAATTCCGGGGTCAGCATTTTGCGCATTTCATTTTTGCCGCTGGGGTCCCCCACCATACCGGTACCGCCGCCCAAAAGTACGATGGGACGATGCCCGGCCCGCTGCATGTGAGCCATCACCATCAGCGCTACAAAGTGCCCCACATGGAGACTGTCCGCCGTAGGGTCAATGCCGATGTAGAAGGTTATCTTTTCCTTTCCCAAAAGCTCCCGGATTTCTTCCGGATGGGACATTTGTTTCAGGTAGCCCCGCTCCTGCAGTACATCCACAACATTCATCAATCTTCCTCCTTTAAAATGGTTTCATTAGTTGTAGGTTATTCTGGTTTTACTTTACCGCCTTTGGCAATCACACTGGTGCAATGAGGGCAGCGGGTAGCTTCGGGATCCACGGGCTGCTTGCAATAAGGGCAAAGGGTAGGTGCTTCCTGGGGAGCTTCTTTTTTCAGTTTGTTCATCAAGGTGACCAGGCAGAAGATGACAAAAGCCATAATGATAAAGTCAATCAGATTCGTAATAAATTTGCCATAGGCGATCACGGGCATCTTCGCCGCCTGGGCTTCTGCCAGCGTCGCTACTTTTTTACTCCCCAGATTGATAAAGAGGTCACTGAAATCTACGCCGCCAATAAGAACCCCGATAGGAGGCATCACCAGATCATTGACCACGGACGTTACGATTTTCCCAAAAGCACCGCCGATAATAACGCCGACGGCCATATCTACTACATTCCCCCGCAGGGCAAAGGCTTTAAACTGTTCAAAAAACTCTTTCATGCTTTTCTTCCTTTCTAAGATGATGCTTGCGTTTGTTTTTGTTTATGTTTGGACAGAAGGGATAAGCAGGATCCCCCCAGAATTAAAAGTATCCCGACGACCATGTTGGTCGTGATAGGCTCATCAATCACCAGCCAGGCCATAAAAGAAGTCAACACCGGTTTGATATAAAACGCCAGGGAGGCAGTAGCCGGATCCGTATATTCCATAGCGAGAAAATAGCTGGCATACCCAAGGCCTGTTACCCCTACCGCAATATAGGCCAGCGGCGGAATATGCGCTGTAGTGAGGCCAGTAAGAATGGGGATATCCGTAAATACTTTAAGCCTTGCACTGAGTAAAAAGTCCCGCACAGGAGAAAGTTCGCTTAGAAAAATCAGTACCAGCATTTCCATACTGCCGCACACAAAGCTGAAACTGGTCATCGCGATACCGCCGTAGCGCCCCGCATACTTTTTCCCGGCAATGCCATATAAGGCAAAAGTCATGGCGGACAGGAGAATCAGGATAATAGAAAGCTGGCTTCCCGTCATATTGGCCGGGTCTACAATGCACAGGATACCGGCAAAGCTGGCAATTAGGGAAAAGATGGTCAGCTTATCAATATGTTCCCCCAAAAGGAAATAGGCAAAGAGCACCACAAAAACCGGGTTGCAGCTAAAAATCACCCCGTTTACAGAAGCTTTTCCGTAAACTATGGCCATCTGATACAGAATCATACTCACCACGACGCCAAGAAACCCGGAGAACAGGAAAAACTTCCAGTCTCGGGCCGTCAGCGTTACATGTTTTTTCTTGAGCGCAGAAAAAGCCATCGGCAGCAGTACCAATCCCCCGATCAAAAAGCGAAGAAAGGTAATCTGAATGGGATGAAACATATTCCCAAAAAACTTCAGGGCTGTTTCCATCGTACCGAAGAAAAAGGCGGTGATTAAAACAAATACATACCCTTTATTCATGGGATTGGCCTCCCTTTTCTTCCGAAGTATCTGCTTCGCCTAAAATACGGACCTCTGGTTCCAGCCAGATGCCACTCATGGCATGGACCCGTTCCCGCACCGCATCCATCAGTTGCAGGATATCGGCGGCTGTAGCATGGCCGCGGTTTACCACAAAGCCCGTATGTTTTTCCGACACCTGGGCATCCCCAATGCGAAAGCCCCTGAGCCCTGCCTGATCAATCAACGCCGCAGCATAATTGCCTGCAGGCCGCTTAAAGGTACTGCCGGCACTGGGGTAATTCAAAGGTTGCTTTGCCTGGCGCCGGTTGGCTAAGTCCGTCATCGTTTCCCGGATTGCTTTTGTCGTACCGGGAGTAAGGTGCAGCTTAACCCAGAGCACAATTTCTCCCGTGTCCTGGAATAGGCTGTGACGATACCGAAATGCACAATCACTATGCTTGTAGGATTTTTGTTTTCCTTCCAAACTGAGTGTCGTCACTTCTTCTACCAGGTTGCCTATTTCTCCTCCGTAGGCCCCTGCATTCATCAGCACAGCACCGCCTAAGGTACCGGGGATTCCGCTGGCAAATTCTAAGCCAGTCAGCCCCCACTGGGCTGCTTTGCCGGCAAGAGTAGCCAGCGTAATTCCCGCTTCTGCATAGAGACAGCATCCCATGCGCTGGACCTGTTTAAGACCATTTCCCAGCTTGATCACAAGGCCGCGGATTCCACGATCCAAAACCAAAAGGTTAGAGCCATTGCCCATGATCGTGAGGGGAATTTGCGCTTCCCGTCCTTTTTGGATGAGCCCTGCCACTTCGTCCCGTGTGGCAGGCATTACCAGCATATCCGCCGGTCCTCCTACATGAAATGTGGTGTGCTGGCTCATCGGTGCACTAAACTGGTACCGCCCGGGAAAATGCTCTGCAATATACTGTTCCAGTTCAATCCACTGCATTTTATTCTACAGCGGCCTTGATGGTCTCGCCCAGCTGCTTGGACAAATCCCCAATCATCATCTGAAACCGGATATAAGCCTGGATATAGTCATTAGCTACAGGATTCAGCTGCAACACCCCATAGAGGTCCTGCATTTTTTTGACCTGTGCGTCATCTGGTTTTTGGCCTTGGTATTGGGCCATCTGGATGTCCTGCTGCTGTTTCAGAAAATCTTTTACCAGCGGTTCAGCACTTTTATCCTGTGCCAGTTTGGCTTTTTGTTCCACCATCACTTTATATTCATGGGTATCTTTTAAGACCTCACAAAGTTTCGTCATTTCATCGTATACGTTCATGAAAAATACCTCCTGACCAATTTTATCTTTTCAATTGTAACACACGCCGCCATGAAGTACAACAAGGCCACGAAAAGCGTTCCCACCCTTCGCGGCCGTTGTAGCAAATATACGGTTACAGGAGTATCTTATTTCTTATTCTTAATTTCTTCTTCCAGTTTGGCGATAAACGCATCCACTGCCATGCTTCCTTCTTCGCCTCTGTCACGGCTGCGGACAGAAACCGTGCCGCTTTCCACTTCTTTGGCTCCTACTACCAGCATGTACGGAACCTTTTTCACCTGGGCTTCCCGGATCTTGTAGCCAATCTTTTCGTTCCGGCTATCCACAGAGGCACGGATCTTGAGTGCATCCATCTTGTCCACAATCTGCTGGGCATAGTCGTTAAACTTATCGGTAATCGGCAGTACCCGTACCTGTTCCGGTGCCAGCCAGGCAGGGAAGGCACCAGCATAGTTTTCAATCAGAATACCGATAAACCGTTCAATGGATCCGTACACCACCCGATGAATCATTACCGGACGATGTTTCTGCCCGTCTTCCCCCGTATAGGTCAGATTGAATTTTTCCGGCAGCAGCATATCCAATTGGATGGTTCCGCACTGCCAGGTACGACCAATGGAATCTTTTAAATGGAAGTCGATCTTAGGACCATAGAAGGCGCCGTCCCCTTCATTGATGGAGTATTTAAGACCAAAATCATCCATAGCTTTACGCAGAGCACTTGTGGTCATTTCCCAGGTGGCGTCATCCCCCATGGAGTTATCCGGACGAGTGGACAATTCCGCATGATACGTCAGGCCAAACGTAGCGTACACTTCGTCAAACAGCCGAATGGTTTCCTGGATGACACTTTCAATCTGGTCCGGCATCATGAAAATATGCGCATCGTCCTGGGTAAAGCAACGTACACGGAACAAACCATGGAGCGCTCCGGATAGTTCATGCCGGTGCACCAGTCCCAGTTCACCCACACGCAAAGGCAGTTCCTTATAAGAATGCGGTTCGTTTGCATAGACCAGCATACCGCCCGGGCAGTTCATGGGTTTAATGGCGTAATCATCCCCATCAATTTTGGTGAAGTACATATTTTCCTTGTAATGATCCCAGTGCCCGGAAGTCTCCCACAGTTCCCGGTTCATAATCATCGGGGTTTTAACTTCCTGGTAATGGTATTTATGATGCACTTCCCGCCAGTAATTGATTAATTCATTACGGATAATCATGCCATTAGGCAGGAAGAAGGGGAATCCTGGGCCATATTCACTGAGCATAAAGAGTCCCAGCTGCTTTCCAAGTTTCCGGTGATCCCGCTTTTCTGCTTCTTCCATCATATGCAGATAGGCATCCAATTCCTCCTGGCTGGCAAAAGCAGTCCCGTAAATCCGTTGCAGCATCTTGTTGTGCTCATCCCCGCGCCAATAAGCACCGGCAATGGATAACAGCTTAAACGCTTTCACGCGGCCCGTAGAAGGACAGTGAGGCCCAGCACAAAGATCCGTAAAATCGCCCTGGGTATAGGTACTGATCACCGCATCTTCCGGCAGATCTTCAATGAGTTCTACCTTATATGGTTCTTCCTCGGCTTTAAATTTAGCCAAAGCCTCCGCCCGCGGCAGTTCCTTACGCACCAGCGAGTAGTTGGCCTTAATAATTTTCTTCATTTCCTTTTCAATGTCCCGCAAATCTTCCGGCGTAAAAACGTGGTCACTGTCCAGGTCATAATAAAAGCCCTTGTCAATAGCAGGCCCAATGGCAAATTTGGTGCCCGGGAACAGATGCTGAATTGCCTGAGCCATGACATGGCTGGCAGTATGGCGAATGGCATGCAGGCCTTCCTCGCTATCCGGCGTTACAAATTCCACTTTGGCATCGTGGTCCAACACATCGGACAGATCCTTATTCACTCCGTCCACTTTAGCCAGCAGGGCCGTTTTGCCCAGCTTTTGGTTCAAGCTCTTGGCAATGGATAAAAGCGTGCTATTGTCTTCAAATTCTCTCACACTGCCATCCGGTAACGTTACGTTTAACATTCTTATACTCCTCCTTAGATTGTCAACAAGACGGGAAGGACAATAAAAAAGCCCATCCCAACGAAGGGACGGGCATAGGCTCGCGGTTCCACCCTGATTGATGTATCTTATGAATACATCCTCTCATTCTCTTTAACGCAGAGTTACGATCTTGCCTACTGGTTTTCAGCAGATGGCTCCAAGGCGGTGCCCCATTGTTTGTTCCCGGACTGTTCTCAGCAACCAGCCTCTCTGTACCGTTTCCCCAACAGGATATGTCCTTATCATAGCCATTGACGCTTTAAAATTGTCTCCATTATACCACGGCATATAGGATTGTCAACAGGAGAAACAGGAAGTGGCAAAAGATAGTTTTATTTTCAGGAAAGAAACTGTGATTTACATTTCTTTTTGCATTTTTTTAGTAGAACGTAAACTTGTATTTAAATTTACGCGCTATGATAAAACCATCACAAAGAAAGCCCAAGCCTTCTGAGAATTAGAAACAGGGTAAGCCTTCTGACTCCCTGTTATAATTCCCGTGTCCAGCATGTGGAGGGATTATCATGAAGAAAACATTCATCGCTGAGCGTGAACTATTTTTAAAGGACTTTATCTTGAATCCAGCAAAAATTGGCAGCGTTACTCCCAGCTCATCTTATTTAACCAAGAAATTATTAGGGAAACTTCCTTGGGATAGGCTCAGTACCATCGTGGAATTGGGAGCAGGAACAGGCGTATTCACAGAATACGTTATGGAACATAAACGTCCAGACAGCGCTTTCCTTGTCATTGAACAAGATACCACCATGCGCAAAGCCTTGATGGGACAATATCCGGGAGCGCTCTTTGGGTCTCAGGCGGAAAGCCTGCCATTTCTTATGAAGCAGTATGGACTTCCAAAAGCAGACTGTATTATTTCCGGGCTTCCCTTTGCTGTCATTGAGAAAAAAGACCGTTTAAAGATTTTAGCCGGTATTGATGCGAGACTGGCTAACCAGGGTATATTCGTTGCTTTCCAGTATTCCCTGCAAATGTATGGCACGTTTCGTCATATATTCCGGAAGATTAACATTGGATTTACCCCACTAAACTTACCTCCCGCCTTTACCTATACCTGCTGCAAATAACGTTTCCTCCTGGCACTGCTATTCCCTGCTCACAATGACCCTTTGGTGCTACCGAGAATGAATAGCTGGGATAGTAACCGTTTCACACCGACCTTGGTCATTTATTGATCAAGGTGTTTTTTGTACACAAAAAAGCCTGGAAGCAAGGCATAAAAATACAATCCAGCTGACCTGGTTTTCGCCCCCACACTCGCCTGCTGGAACGTTCGCTCCTAAGCGCTCTGGCTCCCCACTACTAATTCTCTCGCTTTTGCGGCAGGACTTACTTCTAAGCTGCACCGTGCTCACAGGAAATTATCCCTGCTTACGTGGATCGTTTTGCCTGCAACTGGCATCGACTTGCAACCACAGACCTGGATTGTGTTTTTTATTATACGGTTCTTTGGTTGATTTGGCAACCAGAAAGGGGTTAACCGGGGATTACCCGTTCCTGACTATTTATATACGCAGTGGTACGTTTCCGGTAATAGTAGTGCTATACTCGAAAAATAATGATCCACCCGCCTAGCGGGTGGTTTTTCATTTTCGGGCATAGCCCT
>USHN01000014.1 GCA_900554515.1 uncultured Acidaminococcus sp.
GCTATAAGCTTTCCGGAACCCCGCCACTATGGCGGGGTTTTCAATTAACCAATAAAAGCAGGCCGAAAATTCGACCTGCTAAGATAGGCTACCTCTTCTTATTTTTTCATCAGCTTGGCCCCAGCGTTCCAGGCCTGTCCCACTTTTTCCGTAACGGCGTAATAACCGCTACGCATCTGGTCAAAAGCGAAGGCGTGGAGTTTACCCGCATCTACCTTGCCCTTTTCATCCAAGACGGAAGTACCAGCCAATGTATTGACAATCCTGCCTAAAATGCGAAGGCCATACGGTTCTTCTTCGAATTTTTCCACGGTGCATTCCATGGTCAGGGGATACTCGGTGATCACAGGGGCATCCACTTTGTCGCTTTTTACCGCATGGAGTCCGGACCGCTGGAATTTGTCGGCCATTTTATTGCTGGTGGCAATGCCAAAAAAGTCAGAGGCTTCAATGGTTTCCACGCTGGGAACCGCCAGGGTAAAGGCTTTGCGCTTGCGCAGGTTCTCCACTGTTTTATGGCTCTCCTCCAGGTTTAGTGCCACCATATCCTCGGCACAGACGCCGCCCCAGGCCATCATCATCACATCTACCGAACCATCCTCGTTATAGGTACCGATCATCAGTGTCGGCATAGGGAATGTGTACGGCATAACGCCTAAATCTTTCTTGCTCATGGTTACATCCTCCTTGACGCTGTTTTTTATGATCAAGCAAGTACGCTTATTTACTTTCTTCCCGTGTCTTTTTGGCAGCTGCCAAAAGCCCCATCTTCATCTGGTAGTATTTAGGGCTCATATCCAGATAATGCACGTGGGGATTGGCAAAGCGCTGCTCTTCCGGCCAGATTTCCGTATCCAGCTGCTTTCTGACGAAGGCACGGATCTCATTTAAGGACGGGGACGGATGAATCCGTTTCCCGTTTTCCAGCACTTTTTCCTGGAGCTCCCGGAACGTGCAATTTTTAAAGGACAATTTTTTCCAAGGCCGCTGGGTATCCACAAAGGGGAATTCATCCACTGTACGGGGGTCTTCGTCCTCTGTGGTAAGCAGATCTGCCAGCGCATGGCCTGTTTTATCAAAAACTCTCCAGGCACGTTTGCGCCCCGGATTGGTGATTTTTTCAAAGGTCTCGGAGACTTTGATCTTGGGAATCACCGCCTGGTCACGATGCACGGCCACTAGCTTGTACACGGCGCCAAAAACCGGGTCGCTCTTGGCAGTAATCAGCCGCTCCCCTAC
This sequence comes from uncultured Acidaminococcus sp., assembly GCA_900554515.1. GTDB lineage: Bacteria > Bacillota > Negativicutes > Acidaminococcales > Acidaminococcaceae > Acidaminococcus. The sequence continues at coordinate 1,240 of USHN01000014.1, forward strand.
CCCAAAGGAATCCACACAGCCCCCCTGCTCAATAATGGAGCTGATAGTGTATTCGTCCAAAGAATTGCTCATGACGATAATGGCGTCGGAAAGTCCGGCATCGTCCAGCATTTTACGCGCTTTTTTGGACAGATAGGCCAAGTCGCCGGAATCAATACGAATCCCCTTCAGGCGTTTGCCCATGGGCTCCAGCACTTCTTTTGCTACCCGGATGGCATTGGGCACGCCGGAATTGAGAACATCGTAAGTATCCACCAGCAAAATGGCGTTATCCGGATAAATCTCCGCAAAGCGTTTAAATGCAGTAAATTCGTCATCATAATACATAACCCAGCTGTGGGCCATGGTGCCGCTTACGGGGATGCCGAAAATCTTTCCGGCCAAAACGGTGGCCGTACTCCCTGCGCCTCCGATATAAGCTGCCCGGGCACCGTAAATAGCAGCGTCCATATTATGCGCCCGCCGGGCTCCAAAATCCGACACGCCCCGTCCCTGGGCTGCTTTTACAATCCGTTGGGTTTTAGTGGCAATCAGGGATTGATGGTTAATCTCGCACAGAATTGCGGTTTCCACCAGCTGTGCGTCAATCAGCGGCGCAAAGACCGTAAGAATCGGCTCATCCGGATAAATCACACTGCCTTCCGGCATGGCATACACACTGCCGCGGAACTGATAGGTCCGCAGCCATTCCAAAAATGGCTCCCCGAATACATGGAGACTCCGCAGGTAATTAATATCTTCTGGAGAAAAATGCATGTTTTCCAGATAATCCAAAACCTGCTCTAGCCCGGCAAAGATAGCAAAACCAGCCTTGTCCGGGTTGTTCCGGTAAAACACGTCAAACGAAACATACTCATCCTGATCCCGTTTTGTATCCTCAAAATACCCATTGGCCATGGTCATTTCATAAAGGTCAAACATCATGGATAAATTTCTTGCATCGTACTGTTTCATGCTTGCCGCCCTTCCATTTTGTTTTTGTACCCATTATAGCACGATTTTCAGACAAATCTAGATAAAAAGGTTTTTCTTTTTCGTTTTTCTCAGCGATACGGGCAATCTGCCAGGTGATCATTCACCATCCCGATGGCTTGCAGGAACGAATAGGTAATAACAGGTCCTACAAAGCCCATGCCCCGTTTTTTCAGGTCAGCGCTGATCTTCTTAGACAAATCGCTGCAAGTGGGTACTTCCTGGGGATACTGCCATTTTCCATCCACAGGACGGCCGTCAGTAAAGCTCCAAAGATAGGTGTCAAAGGAACCGTATTCTTGTTGGATTTTTTGCACGGCCTGGGCATTTTTCCTTACACTAAAAATTTTTGCTTTATTGCGGATAAGTTGGGCGTTGGTAAGAAGCCCTTCTAATTCCGTATCCGTCATGGCAGCGCACTTGGCAATAACAAAATTGTGAAAGGCTTTTTGGTAAGCGGTTCTTTTGTGGAGCACCGTTCGCCAGGAAAGTCCTACGCTGGCACCTTCCAGGCAGAGCATTTCAAACTGAAACCGGTCGTCATGACGCACTTTGCACCACTCGGTGTCGTGATAGGCTTGCAGCACCGGATCCCCTGCGGCCCAGGCTGAACATATATGGTTATCCATGGTTTCCTTCCCTTTCGTACCATTACCCTTCGTAAAAGCCGCAGACCCAATGATCTGCGGCTTTTGTATTGTTCTATATTAAGCAAGATAGAGAATTTTGGCACCTTCGGCGTCGATATGCAGGATATGGACTGCTGTCTTGATATTGCGCTCCGCAAAGGGTTTTGCCATGGCTTCCCCTACTTTTTCCACATCGCCGCCAGCAGGCACATAGGCTAACAGCGTACTGCCAGCCCCGGAAATAATCCCATTATAGGCACCGGCCCGCTGCGCGGCTTTGATCGCTTCTGCAGAACCGGGCATAAGCGGCAGCCGATACGGCTGATGCAGCGCATCCCCCAATGCCGTTGCCAGGTGCTCATAATTGCCGGTGGTAAAGCAAGCCACCAGAAGGGCTGCCCGGCTGACATTATAAATGGCGTCCTGACGAGGCACCACGGACGGCAAAACTGCCCGGGCACTGGCCGTGGACATGGGACACTCCGGCACTACAGCCACCAGTTGCAACGGTTTTGCCAAGGGAACCTGCAAACTTTGCACCTGTCCCTGTTCCAGAACATTGACAGTAATTCCGCCCAAAATGGCTGGCGCCACGTTATCCGGGTGTCCTTCAATGGCGGTGGCTTCTGTCACCAGAGCCGTTTTATCCAAGGGGCCTCCGGCTAACGCATTGGCGGCTACAAGCCCTGCCACAATGGCCGTTGAAGAGCTTCCCAGGCCTCGGGACATGGGCACATTGAGTTCACTGCTGACTTTCAGCCCCACAGGAGGCAGCTGCAATTTTTCCCACAGATCATAAAATGATTGGACGGTAAGATTGCTGCGCCCCTGGGGTAAATGTTCCACACCGGATCCTTTGCCGCTGATCTGAATCCCTGCTTCTTCCGGTAAAATCTCATAGGTAAATGTATTGTAGAGAGAACAGGCCAGCCCCAGGCAGTCAAAGCCAGGGCCGCAGTTTGCAGATGTGGCCGGGACCTGCACCGTTACCTTTTTATATGCCATGCTTTCCATCCTTTACTGTAGTGTATCGTCTTCTACCCGGATGATATTGCTGATCCGGGTCACACAGGACAGTTTTTCCAGCTGGGCAGCCGCTTTGCGCAGGGCATATTCGCTGACAGAATAGGTAATTACCACAATTTCCGCCAGTTTACCCATTGACCGTTTCTGCACCACTTGGTTCAAGCTGACCTGATTTTGTCCAAAGGCAGACGCAATAGTCGCCCATACGCCAGGCTCATCTTCTACCAGCATGCGGATATAGCAGGGAGAGATAATTTCTTCCGGTGGCAGGATGGGCTTTTCCTCGTAGCAGGTACAGCCTACCCGCCCAGTGCAGTCTCCCAAAATATTCCGGGTTGCTTCAATGATATCCCCGCACACAGCGCTTGCTGTGGCATTGCGCCCTGCGCCCTGTCCAAAGAACATGGCATCGCCAATAGGTTCTCCCATCACATACACAGCGTTATAGACGCCATTGACCGTAGCAAGGGGATGATTCTTTTTCAGCATAGTGGGATGCACCCGTGCACTGATGCCTTTGCCTTCTTTTTCCTTGGCAATCCCCAGAAGTTTCACCACATAGCCCAGCTCGTCGGCATAGGCAATATCCCGAGCGGAAATTTTATCAATGCCTTCTACATACACATTTTTCAGGTCAACCCGGCTATTGAAGGCAATAGAAGCCAGAATGGCAATTTTGCGCGCCGCATCAAAGCCGCCCACATCCGCTGTAGGATCGCTTTCCGCATACCCTTTATCCTGGGCTTCTTTCAGCACTTCCGCATAATCCATATGCTCCTGGGTCATTTTGGTCAGCATATAGTTGGTGGTACCGTTAATGATCCCCATGATCTGGGTAATCTGATTCGCGGCCAGGCTTTCTTTCAGAGGCCGGATAATGGGAATCCCTCCGGCAACCGCCGCTTCAAAAAGAAAGTCCACGTGATTGGCTGCCGCCAGTTCAAAGAGCTGTGCCCCGTACTGGGCCACGACGTCTTTATTGGCGGTAATCACGTTTTTCCCGGCTTTGAGCGCCGCTTCCATATACTCCAAAGCAGGATGTTCCCGCCCCATGAGCTCCACTACAATCTGTATCTCCGGATCACTGATAATATCATCAATAGAATCTGTGGTCGCCAGCTCCGGATCAAGGGCCTTTACTTTTTGGGGCGTCCGTGCCAGGACTTTTTTAATCTCGATGGGACAGCCCACCCGTTTTTCAATCAGGGCCTTGTTATTTTTCATCACAAGGATGACGCCGCCGCCTACGGTACCAGCACCCAAAAGACCAATTTTAACGGATTGTTTCTTTGCTTTTTCTTTATTCTTTACCATACGCGGCTACCCCCTCTTTTATGCAAAATTGCATCCTGTATCAATCTACCTGTCCTAGTACATCCAGGCGTTTTACGCCATCTACCAGGCGCAATTTATCCAGCAGTGCTTCCATATCAATGGCCAGATATTTCGTTTCCACGGAAATGGTGGTGTTGGCCACCCCTTGCAGCGGGACGCCCTGGTTAATGGTAATAACGCTCCCTCCGTCAGCAGCAATGGTATTTAATACGCTGGACAATACACCGGGCTTGTGCTCCAGCAAAAGGGAGATGGTAATGACCTTTTCCTTGCTGGCATCATAAAAGGGGAATACGTAGTCCTTGTATTTGTAGTAGGCACTACGGCTGAGCCCGATTTTATTTACGGCTTCATTCACAGTACGCATTTTGCCCCGCTTCAGGATTTCCTTCACCAGAATTGTTTTTTTGATGGCCTCTGGGAGGATTTCTTCCTTAACCAAATAAAATTCTGATTTTTTATCGTTGGACATGTTCCGTGCATCCTTTCCATAAGTATTATACTCCACGTCTGGTAGACATTATAGCATGTTTTATTTTTTTTTGCTACTCCTTCTTTGCAGTCCGTTCCATCAATTCCGCAATAGCCCTTGTCACTTGTTTACCATGGAACAGGACCTCTTGGAGGGATCCGATGATGGGCATGTCCGTGTGGTACTTTTGTGCCAGTTCCCACACCACCGGCGCTGTATGAATGCCCTCAATCACCATGGGCGTGCCGGCTACAATTTCCGACATGGATTTCCCATGTGCCAGGGCCACCCCGGCCGCATGGTTCCTGCTAAGGGGACTCATACAGGTGGCAATCAGATCCCCTACCCCGGCCAGTCCAAAAAAAGTATCCCGCCGGGCCCCCAGCTGCAATCCCAACCGGGTAATTTCTGCAAGGCCACGGGTAATGAGTCCGGCTTTCGCATTTTCCCCATACCCCAAGCCGTCCAGCATGCCGCCTACCAGTGCAATGCAATTTTTCACACAGCCGCACAATTCCACACCCACTACGTCGGTGGAAGTATAGGGGCGGAAATAATTGGTCATAAAAAGGCTTTGGAGGAACTGGCCTTTTTCTACATTCTCACAGGCAATTACCGTAGCAGCTGGCTGCTTTTGTGCGATTTCTTTGGCAAGGTTAGGCCCGCTGAGGGCGGCAATGGCTTCTGCCTGTGGGAACACATCTTGCAGAATATCCGTCATCATTTTATGGGTGGCAAGGTCAAATCCTTTGGTGCACGTCAGAAGGATCTGGTTATGGGCATCTGTAATCGTCGCCACTTGTGCTGCGATAGCCGCCATTCCCTTGCTGGGAACTACAAAGACAAGGACCCTGGCAGCTTGCGCAGCAAGTTGCAGGCTGCTTGTTACCGTAACGCCCTGGCACAGGGAAAAATCCGGTAAATAAGCAGCATTCTTCCGGATCCTTTGAATGGCTTCTGCCGTTTTGGGATTGCGGGCCCATAAAACGACCTCGTGGTGATTTTCCGCCAGAATTTCTGCCAGCACTGTTCCCCAGCTTCCGGCGCCGATTACCCCAATTTTCATGCATGTGCTCCTTTCCGATAGATGGAAAAAGGCCTGCTCCTTTTTGGACAGCAGACCTATAGTTTATTTCTTTGATGATAAGTGGCCTTCATGGATTTTGGATTCCGTGCCATTCAGCAGTCTGCGCATATTCTGGTAGTGCCGTAAAATCACCACAGCAGCACAGGCACCTAAAAAAGCAACCAGGCGCCAGTCATACCCCAGTTTCCAGGCAGAGAGCGGGGCCACGCCGGCAGCCAGTACAGAGCCCAGCGATACATAGCGGGTGACAAAGACTGTTGCCAGCCATACGGTCAGAGAAAAGACCGCCACTTCCGGACAAAGATACAGCAGGATGCCAAGGCCTGTAGCAACACCTTTGCCGCCTTTAAAGCCGCACATCCAGGAAAAGCTGTGCCCCAAAATCGCACAGGCAGCACAAATTAAGAGGTCTGTCAGATCAGGCGATACAAAGCGGTTGACCAGATAAAGTGCCAGCATTCCCTTAAGGAGGTCCGCCAGTAGCACAAAGGTTGCCATTCTGGCGCCTACGGTGCGAAACACATTGGTGGCACCAATATTGTGGCTGCCATACCGGCGGATATCTATCCCGCACACCAGCTTTACCAAGAGTAATCCGCTGGCTATGGAGCCCAGTATATATCCTATCAGAGCACTGAGTAGCGCCGTCATCCCTGTGTCTCCTTACTTATCATCCTCATTTTTCCCCCGCATAATGATATTGATCGGGGTACCCATAAATCCAAAGGCTTCCCGCAGCTGGTTTTCCAAATACCGCTGGTAGGAAAAATGCATAATCTCCGGTTCGTTGCAGAAAATCACAAAAGTAGGCGGCTTCACTTTCACCTGTGTGGTATACAGGATTTTCAGCCGTTTGCCCTTTTCCATAGGCGGTTGGTTCATCGCCACAGCATCTGTGATGACCTGGTTTAGCACGCTGGTGGAAATTCGCATAGCATTACTTTCTGCCGCGTCCTTGATCATTTCCGGCAGGCGGCTGATGCGCTGCTGGGTCAGGGCGGACACAAACACCACATTGGCATAGGGCATGAAAATTAGTTCCTTACGGAGATTTTTGGTAAATTCCACGGTGGAATTGTTGTCCTTTTCGTACAAATCCCACTTGTTTACCACAATCACAATGCCTTTGCCTGCTTCATGGGCATACCCGGCAATTTTTTTGTCCTGCTCGGTAATTCCCTCTACCGCATTAAGCACCATGAGGACTACATCGCTGCGGTCCACAGCCCGGAGCGTACGAATCACACTGTATTTTTCAATGGGTTCGTCCACTCTTCCTTTGCGCCGCATGCCCGCCGTATCAATAAACAGGTATTTCTGCCCGTCTTTTTCTACCGGCACGTCAATGGCATCCCGGGTTGTCCCTGCCACGTCACTGACGATGGAACGGGTTTGCCCGATAATATCGTTAAAGATGGAGGATTTTCCCACATTGGGGCGGCCGATAATAGCCACACGAATAAAATCGTCTTCTTCCTCATCGTCATCATTTTCTTTGGGGAAATGTTCTACAATGGAATCCAGCAGATCGCCCAGATTCAGCCGGTTAGAAGCAGAGATCAGGTAAGGTTCCCCAATCCCTAAAGAATAAAATTCATAGGCTTCTGTTTCCTGTTTTGGCGTATCGGCCTTATTCACGGCTAATATCACGGGTTTCTGGGACTGGCGCAAAAGTTTGGCCACTTCCATATCGTCATTGGTAATCCCGGTGCGGGCGTCGCAGACAAACAAAATTACATCTGCTTCCTGGATAGCGATCTTAGCCTGTTCCCGGATAGAAACCGCAATGGAATCCGTATTCTGCATTTCAATCCCGCCGGTATCCACCATAGTGAAACGACGGTCCAGCCATTCTGCTTCCGCATATAACCGATCCCGGGTTACGCCCGGCGTATCTTCCACAATGGAAATGCGGCTGTCAGCAAATATATTAAATAGTGTAGATTTGCCGACATTGGGTCTGCCGACAATAGCAACTATAGGTTTGCTCATGGAAAATTCCTCTTTCAATCCTGTTGATTCCTGCCGGAGCGGGCAGCAACTGCCGCTGCAAGGTTTCCCGACAGATAATACCGAACCGTCTGCAAGGCTCCTGCCTGCGTACATCCGGTTAAAGTATAAAAATCTTTTACGCTTTCCAGCGTATTGTTGATCCACTGGATGGCTTTCTGGGGCGATTCTTTCTGCACCAGGTGCAAAAGATTGCCTGCCATGCCGACCATATTGGCCCCCAATACCTGAGCCTTTACAATATCCAAGGCTGTGCGGATCCCGCCGGAAGCCACAACGCCTTCTTGCCAGCCCGTTACACTGACAACTTCTAACAAAGACAGTGCGGAGGGGATTCCCCAGCGGCTAAGCTCCGAATTGGCTCCCGGATGCCGCAGCTGTTCAATCGCAGGAAAATTGGTCCCGCCAGCTCCGCCTGTATCCAAAATTTTCACGCCGGCAGCAAGCAGTGCCTTGGCATCTTCTGCCAGCATGCCGCAGCCAGTTTCCTTGACAATCACCGGCACCGGGCTTACCGCACAAATCGCCGCAATGTGATCCAGCCAGCTGGAAAAATCCCGGTCCCCTTCTTCCATAGCCAGTTCCTGGGCTGCATTTAAATGAATCTGGAGGCCCTGCGCCCCAATCATGTCAATCGCTTCCAGCGCCATTTCTGGTGTCGCCAAGGGACTCACATTGGCAAAGATAATCCCCTGGGGATTGATCTTACGAACGATACGAAAGGAATCCGTATGGCTTTTTTGCACAAGTGCACCATACTGAGAACCTACAGCCATAGCGCTATGGGTTTCCCGCGCTACCAGAGCCAGACTGGCATTAATTGCCTTAACTTCCCCGGCCCCGCCTGTCATGGCGTTAAGCAGTAAAGGATGCGGTAACGTGCCAATGCCAGGTAAATGGGTAGAAAGGGTCACCGCACTGCGATTGACCTGGGGCAGACAGCGATGCAGGATTTGCACATCAGAAAAGCCGGTAGCGCAAGGACCATCACCAAGCTGCAACGCATACCTGATGTGATCGATTTTACGGCTCTCCCGGCTTTTCATGAATAGCAAACCTTTCTCAATCGATAACTTATTTATTCTGTGCTTCTGCTTCCGCTTCAGCCAGTTTTTCACCCAGGCCCTGGCTCAGATGACCTTTTTTACCCATATATTGCCGCATGCCTGCTTTGTCAGCATCTTCTTTGGCTTTGGTAATAGAAAGAGCAATCTTTCTGTGATCGGTATCCACACGCAGTACCTTGACTTTAACTTCCTGCCCAACTTCCAGCACATCTTCCGGCTTTTCAATCCGTTGTTCTGCAATTTCAGAAATGTGGATCATGCCTTCGTTGTGGTCATTGAGTTTTACGATAGCGCCAAAGGGCAGGAACCGCACAACAGTACCAGTCACCACTTCGCCTACGTGGATTTCATTGGCAGCAGTCACCCAGGGATCTTCCTGCAGGGCTTTGATGGACAGGCTGATACGGCCTTTTTCCTGGTCCAGGCCTTTAATAAACACCTGGACTTTGTCGCCGACCTTGTACAGATCAGCCGGTTTTACGCTGTGATCCCAGGAAATTTCGGAAATGTGAACCAAGCCCTGTACCAGGGGTGCGATTTCTACAAACATACCAAAGTCTACAATGCTACGGATAGTTCCTTCCACGGTTTCGCCTTCATGGAAGGTTTCGAAAGCATTATCCATGGCAGCTTTGCGTTCTTCATCCCGTTTAGCCCGTTCTTCTTTGTAAGCCGCGTTCCGGGCAGCCCGTTCTTCCCGCAGTACGTTTCTCCGGGAGAAGACCAGACGTTTTTTCTCAGGGTTGATTTCCAGCAGAGAGACTTCCAGGTCTTTGCCTTCGTATTCCTTTACATCATCCACGTGGCGCAGATCCAGGTGGGAAGCAGGAATAAACCCGGTCAGGCCTTCATAGTTAACCGTCAGGCCGCCTTTAACAGCACGCAGGCCCTTAACTTGTACCGTAGTTTTGTCCGCCAGTTCTTCCGGCAGCTTCAGCCAAGCCTGATCAGCTTCTGCTCTCGTCCGGCTCAGCACAACCAAACCGTCCTGGTTTTCGCTGGCAACTACCTTCAGGGTCACTTTGTCACCAATATGTACCGTGGGGGCTACCGTATCCTTGGTACCGCCTTGAGTCCATTGGTCGAAGGCCACAGAACCTTCACTTTGATACCCGAAGTCCACTACGACCTCGTCGTCCGTCACAGCCACCACTGTGCCTTCCACAATCATGCCAATGTGTAATTTCACTGTTTCCTGTTCGCCCAACAAACTTTCCATCGTTTCCATAGCTACAATAGCCTCCTCAATAATTTTCTGCGGCGTCGATGCGCCTGCAGTGATGCCAATTCTGGCTGCTCCGGCCAGCATGGATGCTGTCATCTCTCTTGCGTCCTGCAAAAGATAAGAACGGGGATTGATTTCCTTGGCCAGTTCCCACAAATGCCGTGTGTTAGCGCTATTTTTACCGCCAAACACAAAGAAAGCATCTGTTTTCCCTGCCAGGAGCCGTGCGGCAGACTGCCGTTCTGCGGTGGCAGTGCAGATCGTTCGCACGACTTTGTAGTCGCCCGGACGTTGCTCCTGAACCATGCGAAGCAGAAGGTTAAACTTCTCAGCTTCAAAAGTCGTCTGACTAACTACCCCAAACCTATCTTTATCAGGAAGAGATTCCAGGTCATCGACGGTTTCAATTACCACAGAATCCTTGCCTGCCCAAGCCTTAATACTTTGCACCTCAGGATGACGCTTTTCCCCGATAATCACCACGAACCGGCCTTCTTGTGCCAGGTCGCGGGCGGTCATTTGTGCTTTTTTCACATTGGGACAAGTGGCATCAATGATGTTTAGTTCCCTTTTACGAGCCTCATCATAAACTTCCGGCCCAACGCCATGGGAACGGAAAATAACCGTGTCACCGGCAGTAAAATCTGCCAGCGTATTTTTACATTGAATCCCAAGCTGGGAGAGGTCCTCCACAACCCGGGGATTATGAACCAATTCACCCAGAGTGGCAATACTATCATTATACGCTTTTGCCTGCAATTGTGCAATGTGTATCGCTCTTTTTACACCATAACAAAATCCGCAGGGATCCGCAACATAAATTTTCATAGGATTATATCCGGTGAGTTTCCATCAGATGACCGATTTCCGTCATCAATTGCTCACTCAGCTCCTCCACTTTGACTTTATTTCCTCTTTCATTTTCTAAAGAAAGGGGTTTCCCAAAGACCACTTTGATTTTAGGCCAGAAACTTTTACGGTTTGCCAAGTTGCTGCCCAAAATGCAGGTTGGTATCACCGCAGCTTTGCCTTTGATGGCAATAGCCAGGGCGCCTGGCTGCGCTTTTCCCATTTTCCCATCCTTGCTGCGGGTGCCTTCAGGGAAAATCCCCAGCACCTTTTTTTGCTTTAATAAAGTCAGGGACGTCCGTATAGCCTGGGGATCAGCCGCTCCCCGGTGCACAGGAAAAGCGCCCAGGCTTTGGTAGAGCGTACCCAGTACGGGAACAAAGAGCTCACTTTTAGCCATAAAATGCACCGGGCGGCTGGAAGCAGTCCCCACCATAGGCGGGTCCAAAAGGCTTACATGGTTGCAGGCAATAACCACAGCACCCGTTTTTGGAATATTTTCTTTGCCAATCACCTGCAGCCGGAACAAAATGCGGAACAAAATTGAAAACACAAATTGCACAATGCGGTACCAAAGGACTGCCATACTATGCCGCCTTTCCTGCCAGTTCCAGGATCTTTGCCACAACTTCCGGGATGGAAAGGCGGGTGGAATCCAGGTACACCGCATCGTCAGCGCAGCGCAAAGGGGATATCTCCCGATTTTCGTCCAGGGCATCCCGCTCCGCAATCCGATTTTCCATTTCTTTCAGGTCACAGGCCATGCCTTTTTCCGTTAATTCCTGATAGCGCCGACGGGCACGTTCCTGTACGGTAGCCGTAAGAAAAATTTTCAACTGGGCCTGGGGAAACACCACGGTTCCGATGTCCCGCCCGTCCATAACCACGCCCCCCTGGCTGCCCATCTTTCGCTGCAGTTCTACCAGCGCCTTTCGCACACCGCCGATTGCCGCCACTTTAGAAACGTTTTGGGAAACATCCAGGGTACGAATGGCTTCTGTTACATTCGTATCTCCCACAAAGACCTGATTGCCGCCACCAGCAGGGCGGAAAACAAGCGGCAGATTGCGCGCCGTCACCGCAGCGTCTTTCTCTGTAAAAGGCCGGCCGGTTTGTAAAAGGGCCCAGGTCACAGCCCGATACATGGCACCGGTATCAATATACACATACCCCAGCTTTTGGGCCACTTGTTTAGCAATGGTGCTTTTTCCGGCTCCAGCCGGGCCATCAATCGCAACGATAATCTGTTTCACACGCACTTCCCCTTTTTCCTACTGGGCGGCATTGCAGCCCGCCACATAGCCTGTAGACCAGGCTGCCTGCAAATTATACCCACCGGTATACCCATCCACATCCATGACTTCTCCGGCAAAATACAAGTTGGGAACCAGTTTAGAAGCAAACGTGGAGGGATTGATTTCTTTGGTATTGACGCCGCCTGCCGTTACAATGGCTTCCGATAGCGGTCTGGTACCGGTTAGCGGCACCATAAACCGTTTTAAAGTCTGCACCAGGCGTTTTCGCTCCACACGGGTAATCTGATTCACTACCTGATCTTCCTTTAAGCAGGAGCGATCAATGATCACAGCGATCATACTCCTGGGCAAAAGATCCTGGAGCCCTGTTTTTAACTGTTTACGGCTGTATTTTTGAAAGTCCCGCTGGATTCTTTGATCCAGCTGCTCCTCGGATAAGGCTGGTTTGAGATCAATGGATAGATCCAGCAGCGCCTGCGGCGATTTTGCCCACCGGTTAGCCGCCTGGCGGGAGAGGGTAAGAATAATGGGGCCGCTGACGCCGAAATGGGTAAACAGCATCTCCCCGAATTCTTCGCCTAAAATCTTCTCGCCTTCCCACAAGGTTCCCCTAATATTTTTCAGGCTGAGTCCCTGCAGGGCACGAATTTCCTCATCATCGCTTTCCAGCGGTACTAGTGCTGGACGCAGGGGCATAATAGTATGCCCCTGCTTTTTGGCCAATGTATAGCCATCCCCGGTAGAACCTGTACCGGGGTAGGAAGCGCCGCCTGTGGTCAGGATCACAGCATCGGCGGGATAAACTTTCCCATCAGCACATTCCACTCCGGTGAGCATGCCATTTGCGCTGTGCAGCGTAGTCACTCGGGCATGGAGCCGCAGCGTAACGTTTTCCTTCTGCAAAATTTTCTCAAAGGTTTTGACCACGTCCAGGGCCTTGTCACTTTGGGGGAATACTCGTCCGCCCCGTTCCACTTTCACAGAAAGTCCATTTTCTTCCAACAGTGTTATTATATCGCGATTAGTAAACTTATGAAATGCCCCAAATAAAAATTTTCCGTTACCTGGAATCATGGGAATCATATCCTGCATGGCACAGGCGTTGGTAATATTGCAGCGCCCTTTTCCCGTAATCATAAGCTTGCGGCCAATCTGGGGCATTTTTTCCAGCAGTGTTACCGCTGCCCCTGCTCTGGCACTGCTAATGGCTGCCATAAGGCCCGCAGCCCCGGCTCCAATAACAACAACTCGTTTCATGCTTTTTCCAGTGCCTCTAGTTCTCTTTGTTCTTCGTCTGTTAAGTCACGCCACTGTCCTTTTTGAATCCCTTCCAGGGTTAAAGGCCCTACCTGGATGCGCCGCAGACTTTTAACCGGATAACCAATAAATTCACACATGCGCCGGACCTGCCGGTTCCGTCCCTCATGGATGGTCACCGTAAAAAGTGTGGTGCGGTGCTTTGGATCGACCATTTTCTTATAAACAACCGCCGGAGCTGTCAGTCCGTCTTCCAAAGGAACTCCCAAACGCAGAATATCCAGCTTTTCCTCCGGGACGTCCCCACTGACCAGCACTTCATACGTTTTTTCCACGTGATGCCGGGGATGTGTTAGGGTAAGCGCCAAATCTCCATCATTGGTCATCAAAAGAAGACCTTCTGTCAGGTAGTCCAGCCTTCCCACAGGATAAAGCCGCTGGGGAATCGTCCCCAAAAGATCTGCCACAGTTTTCCGTCCCTGGGGATCTTTCATGGTACAGACCACCCCTTTGGGTTTATACAAAAGTACTGTTCGTTTTTTCTCCCGGTGAAGCTTTTTATCATCCACCAGAATGGTATCCTTGGGACTTACCTTTATCCCCAGCTCCGTAATAGTCTTGCCGTTTACGCTGACACGCCCGGCAAGAATCATTCTTTCGCTTTCCCGCCGGGAGGCTGTTCCGGCTTCTGCCATAACTTTCTGCAGGCGCTCTAATTTATTTTCCATAAGACTGTCATTCCTCAAATAAAGTTTCGGGTTCCTTTTCCCCTGCTTCCAGCAGGTCTTCTGGCAAGGCCGGAAGATCTTCCAGGGAATTAAGTCCGAACGTTGTTAAAAATTTTTCCGTGGTGCCGTACAAAATCGGGCGTCCCACTACGTCTTTTCGTCCTACTTCTCCCGTTAGTCCTAATTCCAGCAGGGTATTTAATACGCCATCCACCTTAACGCCCCGGATAGCTTCCATCTCACTGCGGGTTACCGGCTGCTTAAAAGCAATGATCGCTAAGGTTTCCATAGCTGCTTTGGAGAGCTTGACTTCCTGTCCTGCCCGCAGTCGTTCCAGGATTTTTGCGGCTTCCGGTTTTGTGACCAACTGCCACCCTCCGGCCACCTGTCGCAGCATAAGCCCCCGGGAGGATTCCATGTAGGAATTTTGCAATGTTTCCAATAGGCTAATCACTTCAGCTGTATTTGTGTATAGCGTTTTTGCCATTGCATCCAGGGTAAGAGGCGTGCCGGACGCAAAAAGCAGGGCTTCCAGTTCAGCCTGTTTGGATAGTGCCATCATTCTCCTCCTTTTTTTCTCCGATATAAAGCGGTGCAAAGGGTGACATTTGGGAGATATAAATTTTCCCCCGGCGAAGCAGTTCCAATACCGCTAAAAATGCGGCAATGGCCTCTCCCCGATTCTTTCGATGGTGCAGAAAATGACGCAGTCTTACCCCTTGTTTATGTTGCTGCACAGAATGGAGAATCTCCTCCATTTTATCCTGGATGGGAAATTCCTGCCGGGCAATTACAGGAGCCGCTTCTTTGGGAGATGGCACCAGGGCGACCAGCGCCTCTATAAGATCCGCCAAGCGATAGCGCTTTAAAGGTCGCTGCGCTGCTGGCAACGGCATAGGCTCCCGGGTCAGCAACAGGCTGCTTTGCTCCAGACAAAGCCGTAAAGCCTCCGCCCTTTTTTTATTTTTCCTGTATTCTACCAGCATATCTACCAGTAGTTTCCGGGGATCCCCCTCTTCTTCGGTCTCTTCCACCGGCTCCTTTGGCAGGAGCATCCGGCTCTTGATTTGGAGCAGCATCGCCGCCAATACCAAAAAGTGACTGGCAATTTCCAAATCATAGGTCTCCATAGTATCCAGGTACTGGATATACTGCTCTGTTACAGAGACGATGGGAATATCGTAGATATCAATTTTATTTTTTTCAATCAGGTGAAGCAATAGATCCAGCGGCCCTTCAAAGTCCGCCAGTTTAATTTGCATGGCTGCCATGGGCTACATCCAGTCCTCTTTAGAAAAACACCAAGCTGATAAGTGCCTGGCACAAGTTCAGATACAAATTGGCCAGCGGCGAAACGATGATATTGACCAGCCCGGTGAAACACACCACAATAAGAATTAAATTGGTATACGGGCCTATCAGCCGTTCGTAGGCCATGGCCTTGTCATAGGGAAGCCACTCCCGCAGAATATTATACCCGTCCATGGGAGGAATGGGCAGCAGGTTAAAAAAGGCAAACCATACATTATAGAGCATCAGCCAACGCAAAAAATACATCACGCCCATACCAGGCTGCAAAAAACGCACCAGAAAAACCTGGAGGAACAGAGCCAAAAAAGCCAGCAAAAGATTACTACCCGGTCCGGCAAAAGCTACCTTCATGATCCCCGTTCGAGGATTTTGATAGTACCGGGGATTGATTTGCACAGGTTTCGCCCAGCCAAAACCCACCAGGACCAGCATCAATGTACCAATCAGATCCAGATGTGCCAGGGGGTTCATAGTCAACCTCCCATCCATCTCCGGGGTAGGATCCCCCAAACTAGTAGATACCGCTCCGTGGGCATATTCATGAACGGTGAGGGTAAAGAGCAGCGCCGGGATCCTAAAGACCAGGGACGCATCCATACTCAGCATAAAAAAACGCCTCCATTTACAGGTTGTTAAAATACTAGCATAAACCAGAAAAAGGGTCAAACTGCCGAGAACAGTTTGGCCCTTTTGGTTTGGACTTACTTTTTGTGTTCTTTCAATCCTTCCCGCAAGTATTCGTTCAAGATCCGGACATACGTGCCTTTCATTCCCAGAGACTCGGTTTCCAGCACACCTGCGCTTTCAAACTTGCGCAGCGCATTGACAATCACGCTGCGGGTAATCCCGGCCTGGTCTGCAATCTTACTGGCAACCAGCAGGCCTTCATCGCCCTGGAGTGCCTTTAAAATCTCGCTGATGGCTTCCAGTTCACTGTAGGACAAATTACTGAACGCAATTTGTACCATGGCCTTTTTCCGGGAAGCGTCTTCAATTTTGAGAGCTTTATCGTGGAGCATCTGCATCCCAATTACGGTAGCGGCATATTCTCCTAAAAGCAGGTCGCTGTCTACAAATTCCTTCTTGAATTTGCCTAGAATCAAGGTCCCCAGCCGTTCTCCATTTCCAAAAATGGGGACTACCGTGGTAAATTTATTTTCAAACAGGCACTTGGTCTCATCGGCAAAGGCACACATATTTTTTACCAACCGATAATTGGAAGAAGTTTCCCGGATGCCTTCCAGCCATTTCACGTAGTTTTTGGGGAAATAGCCTACATCCAGCACCTTTTTAATCATCAGTTCACATTCAAAGCCATCCAGAATGGAATAGCCCAGCAAGGCGCCCTTACTGGAAACAATATAAATATTGGACTTGATCACATCCCGCAGTACTTCCGCCATTTTTTTATAACTGACAGACTCTGCATTTTGCAACATTTTGTTGATCATGCGTGTCTTTTCAAGCAACGCTAACATAATTGTGGTCCCTCCTCATGCTCTTGGATGATGTTTTTCATAGACAGCTGTCAATCGTTCCGCTGTAATATGCGTATAGATTTGTGTGGTCGACAAACTGGCATGGCCCAGAAGTTCTTGTACACTGCGCAAATCTGCGCCATGGTCCAGCAAATGGGTAGCAAATGTATGTCGGATGGTATGCGGACTGATTTTCTTATCCAGTGCAATCTGCTGCACATAGTGATCCAGTATGCGCCGCACGCTCCGTGCGGTAAGCGGCGTTCCCCGGCTGTTGACAAAGACATACGCATGGGGCTTCGCCTGGTATTTTGTCATCAGCGGCTTCCGGCAGCCTGTTAGATAGTCCTGCATGGCCGCCACACAAGGGTGTCCTAAAGGAACCAGCCGCTCCTTATTGCCTTTACCCAAAAGCAGGGCAAAGCGGCTTCCCAGATCTACCCGGGAAAGCGTAAGGCCGGTAAGCTCTGAAACACGGCAGCCGGTGGAATACAGAAATTCCAAAATCGCCCGGTCTCGTTTCCCCAGCTCTTTGCTGGTATCCGGTGCCCTAAGCAGCAAGTCTATTTCTACCTCTTCCAAAAAGGCCGGCAGTTTCTTTTCCAGTTTGGGTGTCCGCACTTTGGTAAATGGATTCACCTTCACCAGATTCTCCCGCCGCAAATAGCGGTAAAAAGAACGCAGTGCGGAAATCCGTCGGGCAATGGTCCTCCGGGAGAGCTTTTCTGCGTGCATGGCAGCCAGATAGCCCCGGATCTCCAGAACTGTCACCTTGGGCCAGGCCGCTTCCGGATTTTTTTGCGTCAGATACTCTGTAAAGCGCTTAATATCATCCCCATAGTTCAGCACTGTCAAAGGAGAATCGTCCTTTTCTACCGTCAGATAGGAAAGAAAATCCTCCACCAGTTGGGTATTTTTTAAGCGAGTATCCATGGCAATCCCCGAATTTTAAGAATTTTACTGTTTTCTGGACAATTTATACTAACATATTCAGATTAATCGTGCAAGCGATTTTTGTATAATTCAATATATTGCAGGCTCCGGCTGGCAATCGCCCCGTTTTTCTCTTTCTTGTTCCGGATTTTTGGACCATCCCAGGGAGCCATAATTCCGAAATTGATATTCATAGGCTGGAAATGCTTTACGTCAGGATTACTGATATAGTGACTGAGGGCGCCCATGGCGGTAATCGCAGGCAGCACTTCTACGGGTTTTCCTTTAATTTTTTGGGCGACATAGAGTCCAATGGCAAGCCCTGAAGCAGCGCTTTCCACATACCCTTCCACTCCGGTCATCTGGCCGGCAAAATAAAAATTTGGGTGATCCCGCAGGGAATAATCCGGTGCTAACAGCAAGGGGGAATTCATATAGGAGTTCTTGTGCATGACACCATACCGTACAAATTCCGCATGGGACAGGCCGGGAATCATACGAAAAACGCGGCGCTGTTCCGGCCATTTCAAATGGGTCTGGAATCCTACCAGGTTATACAACGTCCCTGCCCCGTTATCCTGCCGCAGCTGCACCACAGCATACGGGTCTTCTCCCGTTTTCGGATCCGGCAGTCCTACGGGTTTCAACGGCCCAAACCGCATGGTATCTTCTCCCCGCAGGGCCATTTCCTCAATGGGCATACAGGCTTCAAACACATTATGCTCAAAGTCATGAATGTCGGCTGTTTCTGCATGGGACAATTCCTGCCAAAAGCGCAGGTACTCTTCTTTAGTAAAGGGGCAATTATAATAGGCTGCCTCTCCCTTGCCATACCGGGATGCTTTGTACACCTTTTCCTTATCAATAGATTCCAGCGTCACAATGGGGGCTGCGGCATCAAAGAAATGAAACGAATCCTTTTGAATCAGGTTTTGAATGGCTTCTGCCAGCGCCCCGCCTGTTAAAGGCCCCGTAGCCGTAATAACGATATCTTCCGGCGGAAATTCGCTGTAGTCCGTAATTTCTTTTTCCACCACATGAATCAGCGGGTGACTTCTCACAGCTTCGGTAATTGCCTTAGCAAAGCCTTCCCGGTCTACGGCCAGGGCTCCGCCTGCCGGCACTTGGTGATGATCTGCCTCCCGCATGGTCAAAGATCCCAGCCGGCGCATCTCTTCTTTCAAAAGGCCCACTGCATTTTCCACATTATTGGCGCGCAGGGAGTTGCTACAGACCAGTTCACTAAACCATCCTGTATGATGGGCAGGATCGCTCTTTTGGGGACGCATTTCGTACAGCGACACAGGGATTCCCTGCTGGGCCAGCTGCCAGGCGGCTTCACTGCCTGCCAGGCCAGCCCCGATGACATGCACATTCATTCTCCTATTACTCCTTGGTTTTCTTCTTGCTTTTACTATTGGGACAGTTTTCATTGCTGCAGTGAAGGGTCTTTTTCCCATTGCGCTCCACATGTTCCAGCATCATACTGCCGCACTGGGGACAGGTCTCATTGGTTGGTTTATCCCAACTGGTAAAGTGACAGGTAGGATAATTGGCACAGCCATAGAACAGCCGTCCTGTTTTACTGTGGCGGGCGATTAAATCCCCGCCGCACTGGGGACAAGTAACCCCGATTTTTTCCAAAATCGGTTTTGTATTGCGACATTCTGGAAATCCTGGGCAGGCTAGGAATTTCCCGTGGCGCCCCTCCTTCACCACCATCAAGCGGCCACATTTTTCGCAGCGGACGTCGCTTACAATCACAGGTTGTTCCACCACGGGAATGCTTTCATCCGCCACCTTCAGCGCTTTGGCAAAGGGCGTATAAAACTCCTGAAGCACAGTATCCTTATTGTTCTTATGTTCGCTGATGGCATCCAGCTCCGCTTCCATATGGGCACTGAAAGAGACGTTAAGAATATCAGAAAAGTATTGTTCCAGCATTTCCATGGTGAGTTTCCCCAGTTCTGTGGGAAGAATTTTCTTGCCCTCTTTCACCACATAACCCCGGGCCAGAATGGTTTGGATAATGGGAGAATAGGTACTGGGCCGACCGATGCCTTTATCTTCCAATTCCTTTACCAGAGAAGCTTCTGTAAAATTGGCCGGAGGTTCCGTGAAATGCTGCACGGACGAATTGAGTTTCACAAGGTCCAGCACCGTTTCTTTGGGTAGTGCCGGTACCTTTTTGTCTTTTTCTTCGTCCTTTTTATCCGCCAGCCACAAGAACCCGTCAAACTTCACGACACTGCCTGCTGCCCGCAGTTCATAGGCATCCCCTTGGATAGTCAGGGCCGTAATCTGGCTGATGGAATTTTGCATCTGGCTCATGACAGTTCGTTTCCAGATCAGGGTATATAGCCGCAATTGGTCCCTGTCCAAAAATTTTGCCATCGCTTCCGGTGTACGCAGGCAGCTGGTAGGACGAATGGCCTCATGGGCTTCCTGGGCATTTTTCCGGCTACTATACACATTGGGTTTTGCCGGCAGATACGGATCCCCATAAGTTTCTCCAATAAAGCCACGAATTTCCTCTACGGCCGCACTTGCTAAGTGCACAGAGTCCGTACGCATATAGGTAATAAGACCGACAGAGCCTTTTTTGCCCAGGGTAACCCCTTCATAGAGCTGCTGGGCCAGCATCATTACTTTTTTCGTAGTAAAATTCAGCCGTTTATTGGCTTCCTGCTGCAGGCTACTGGTGGTAAAAGGCGGCACCGGGCGTCTTGCACGGTCCTTCACAGAGCAGTCCGTCACCTGATAGGCTGCTTTTTTTAGTTCTTTTGTTACCTGGTCGGCTTCTTCTTTGGTATGGATAACCAGTTTTTTCCCATCTTTTTTCGTTACGTCCGCCGTAATTTTAGGTGTCTTGCCGCCGGGTGCCAGCACTACAGAGCTGGTCCAGTATTCCTGCGGCTCAAAGTCGTCAATTTCTTTTTGGCGGTCACAAATGATTTTTACAGCTACGCTCTGTACCCTGCCGGCGGATAATCCTTTGCGGATTTTCCGCCACAGTAGCGGGCTCAGCTGATACCCTACAATTCTGTCCAGGATTCTCCGGGTTTGCTGGGCATCCACCATATCCATATCAATGGCATGAGGTTCTTTCAGTGCGCCTTTAATGGCGGTATTTGTAATTTCATGAAAAGAAATTCGGCAGGCTGCGGCAGGATCTACGCCCAGGATATAGCTTAAATGCCAGGCGATGGCTTCCCCTTCCCGGTCCGGGTCCGTTGCCAGAAAGATCCGGTCGGATTTTTTGGCCAGCGTCTTTAATTCTTTAATCAAAGGCCCCTTGCCCCGGATATTTATATATTTTGGAGTAAAATTGTGCTCAATATCCACACCAAACTGGCTTTTCGGCAGATCCCGCAAATGTCCCATGGAGGCACGGACTGTATAATTTTTGCCCAAAAAGCGTTCGATGGTTTTGGCCTTGGTGGGAGATTCCACAATCACCAGATTTTTCGTCACAATATATTCCTCCTAAATGCTTCGATAGTGATTACCCAGATCCTGGACAACCAGCCCTGCCATTTCCAGCTGCAGCAAATAGGTGCTGAGGGACGCAATAGGCCAGGGAAATTGTTCGGCGAGTGTATCCAGAGTCTGTCCTGAGTGGTTCTTGATATATTCATGCAGTGCCTGCAGTTTTTGTCCTTCTTCCTGGGGAACTTCCGCAAAAAGCGATGGTTCTTGGTAGTGCAGCTTTTTTTCCTGCGTAACGCCCACCCCCAAAACCTGTAAAATTTCTTCCGGGCAGGTGATAACGTGGGCCCCTTCCTTCAGCAGCCGGTTAGTTCCCTGACTGGTTTCCGAGGTAATGGGGCCGGGAATGGATAAAAGGTCCCGGTTTTCTTCCACGGCCAGGCGTGCTGTAATCATGGCACCGCTTTTAATTGCCGCTTCCGTTACCAGAACGGCTTGGGAAAGGCCTACAATGATACGGTTACGCATAGGAAATTGCCGCCCCAAGGGTTCCACCCAGGGAGCAAATTCAGTCATCAGGGCGCCGCCATTTTCCACGATTTGGGAAAACAGCCGTAGATTGCTGCGAGGATATAGAAAGCCGAAGCCGCTGCCCAGCACAGCCAGTGTCTTGCCTCCGCCCTTTAGGGCTCCTTTATGGGAAGCTGCATCCACCCCAAGGGCACCACCGCTCACGATACAGACATGGGAAGCAGCCAGAGACGTCGCAAACTGCTCGGCCACTGAAAGCCCGTAGTTAGTAGCTTTTCGGGCTCCCACAATGGCAAGCGTGGGGTCATCGCCGGGAAGTTCACCTTTTACATACAGTACAGGAGGCGGCGCCGTGATATGCCGCAGGCGCTCCGGATATAAAACATCCTGCAAGGTAAGAATCCTGACATGTTCTTTCTTACAAAAGTCATAGATTTTTTCCGGCATGGATCGCTGCTTTTCGCTTTGCCAATACCGTGCCAAAGCGGGTGTTAAAAATCCCGCCTTGGTAAGCGTGTCCCCGCTTTGTTCTAACACATCCCGGGCACTTCCAAACGCTTCCAATAGGCCTGGCATCTTCCCTGCGGCCTGATAGCCCAAAAATGCTGCCAGTGCGGCCTGATAGACTGCTTCCAAATTGTATCCCATCCTTTAGGTTTATACTTCTGCGTCTTTTGCATAACTTGTGTTCAAACTGTTTTTTAGTATACCCTCAATCTGTCAGAAAAATCAAGAGGCGAAACCTTGCAGACCCGTCCTGATTATTGTATGATAAGATAAATTATTGGAAAGTGCAACAAATGTAACGCACTAGAGCTACTTAGTACGGTAAAAGAAAGGAACATCACACCATGCCCGCTTCCCTCAATGATACCCCCTCCGGGGAACGCATCCATATCGGCTTATTTGGCTGCCGAAACGCCGGTAAATCTTCCCTGATCAATGCCCTTACCGGGCAGTCTCTCGCCATCGTATCTGCTTGTAAAGGGACGACCACAGATCCGGTAAGTAAAGCCATGGAACTTTTGCCCCTGGGACCAGTCCTGTTAACGGATACTCCGGGTATGGATGATGCGTCGACCTTAGGTGAAGCCCGCATAGAAAAGGCCAGACAGGTGCTACGCAATGCTGATATTGCTCTTTTGGTCATTGATGCTTCCTGCGGAATGTCCCCCTTTGACCGGACGCTCCTTACGGAAATACAGCAGCGCAAAATTCCCTACCTGGTCATATACAATAAAATAGATCTGGTACCTGAATTTATCGTACCTGAAGAAATAAAAGACCATGCTATCAGGGTCAGTGCAAATAAAGGAACCGGGATTAACGAATTAAAAGAAAAAATAGCCCACCTGGTAGGCCGTACAAAGACGCAGCCTCTTTTGACAGACCTTGTACCAGAACATGCCCTGGTGGTTTTGGTCATCCCCTGTGATGGTTCCGCACCCAAAGGGCGACTGATTTTACCCCAGCAGCAGACCATCCGGGAACTTTTAGACGCCCATTGCCAAGTGGTGGCGGTGCAGGTAGAAGAACTACCTGGTATTATTACCATGCTATCCAACAAAATCTCCCTTGTGGTCACAGACAGCCAGGTTTTTGGCCGGGTGAGCCAGATAGTCCCCCAGCAGATTCCCTTAACCAGTTTCTCAATTTTGTTTGCCCGGTACAAGGGACAACTGGAAGCCTTTGTGGAAGGAGCCATTGTGCTAAAGAGCCTTGCAGATAACGACCCGGTATTAATTTCAGAAGGCTGCACCCATCATCGTCAGTGCGCCGATATCGGGACCGTAAAACTGCCAGGATGGATCCGCCGCTTCACAGACACTGAACCCGCTTTTTCCTTCACCAGCGGAAATACGTTTCCTTCTGCACTCACCTCGTATAAACTTATTATCCATTGCGGCGGCTGTATGTTAAACGCTCAGGAGATGCATTACCGGCAACTATTAGCACAAAAAGGAAACGTTCCCATGACCAATTACGGCATCGCCATCGCCTATATGCACGGCATTCTCCCCCGCGTGCTGGAGCCATTCCCCCATATTTTGGAAAAATTAAAATAATGATCCACCCGCCTAGCGGGTGGTTTTTCATTTTCGGGCATAGCCCTA
>USHN01000015.1 GCA_900554515.1 uncultured Acidaminococcus sp.
TTAACGCGGCCCAGTATGAAACCCGTGTACAAGGTCTGGTAGAAGCCATGGAAGCCAATGACGAAAAGAAAAAAGCATAAAAGCTAGCAATAGGCCCGCAATCTACTTGGTTGCGGGCCTTCTCTTTTTTCCATCAAGCCTTACTCCGAGAGGGAATGACCTTAGGCCGGATCTCTTCCTTTGTTCCCAAATTTTTCCTGGAGCAATGCTTCCAGCTTTCCCTCTTTGGCATAGGGGGTAGTATCGGTCATGACAAAATTTTTGTGAGAAATCCCATTGGCACTTTTATCAAATCCGAAGATATAGGCAATGGCAATATCATAGATGATCTGGCTGGGGGCAAACCCATAGACCTGGTTTTCCAGAATATGTTTCAGCCGTACCTGCGTCTCGGGGAACTGCTTTTTCAGTACCGGGCTGCGGAACAGCCGTTTTACGATCTCTGTAATATACAGTCCCGATTTCATGTACAGGTCTGCAAAGGTCCGGTTGGGATCATCAAAGATTCCAGGATTCTCCTGTTCCAGGGCATCCACCATTTTTTTCACCACATTTTTAGGGGTAAAAATCTGGTTGGTCTTCTGGGGTGGAATATAGTCGAAAATATCCTCATCGCTGGCATCGGCAAAATAATTATTCAGCCTTTCCTTGAGATTTAGGAATTCCTGGATGGATTCATCAAACACCACTTCATCAAATACATGTCCTTCGAAATGTTTGGTCTCCCCTGTATCCGCATCCTGATAGGCTCCTCCATCTCGCAAAAAACAAAATTCTTCTTCTGAAATCCCTGTCACTTCCTGGAACACGTCATCCGGCGTATAGTCATCAAAATTACTGAGTTTCAGATCCCGTCCGCCGCCTGTTCCTTCCTGTTCACTGTAAGCCATAATGAAACTGGGAATGGTCCTGGCAAATCCCCGCAGGTGGGCCCGTACATCCTCTTCAATGGCCCTGACCTTTTTCTGTTCCTTCTGGGTTTCCAGCTGCTCCACCATTGCTTTTTGGCTGTCTTCCAGCACTGTCTGCACGGTCTCATGTACGGACTGCTTGAAGTTTTTGTCTTCATCCACCAAATCCTGTTGGTGTTTCTCTATAAGCTTCTCTTTTTCTTCCGGAGAGGCCGCTGCCTGCATTTTCCTTTCATGCTCTGCCTGCAATACATGCTTCTGTGTCTCGTGACGATCTGCCACTTTGTCCAGAGCTTGCTTCATATGCTGTGCACTTTTAGTAAAGACGCGGTCCGCTTGCGGTTTAGTCAAACCGTACTCCTTTTTGATTTTTTCTTCGCTTTCTGCCCGGACCTTTGTCATGACCGTTTTTGCAACGGTGTCCACCACCTTATGGCTGTCGCTCTTATTTTCATTCTTATGCAGTACCTCTTCCACCGGTTTCTGGATGGTTTCATACTTCTTTTCTCCAAAGAGGCCCTGGGCTTTGTTAACGACGATTTCTCCGGGGATTTCCACCTCTCCCTGCGGATTGGTATGAATATCCCCAGCATCATCCAAGGTAGCACTATTTTTCTGCGGTTCCTGGGCTTTGGGGAGTTTATCCAAAATCGCCTTCACCGCATCAGGAGCTCCAAACACCACGCCGATATTGGTAAACAGCAAATTGCTCATAAAACCTCTGTGAATGACTTCCTGGGCCTTGATCGTTTTGGGGATGGTGAGCACCTGGGCTGCATCCAGAGCCTCCATCCTTCCTTCGCTGTCTTCCCCGATCACCGGAAAGAAATTCAAGAGACGCCGGATATGCTGTTCCCGTTCTTCCCGGGTTCCGTGTCCGCCAGCTGTCTGGCTGTTCAGGTTGTTGGCAAATTCATCAAAGATGATCAGCGTCCGTTCCGGAGCAAAGTCAAACACATAGGCATTTTTCTTCTGGTAACGCTTTTTGGTTCTGGGATCCGTAAATTCATAAGGATTTTGGGCCCTGAATGCGGCCTGCATGTATTCTGCCGGGCTTTTCATATTGCTCAGCATCAGCACCGCCGTCCACGGTTTCACCGTTACCCCGGTCGTCAGTTGCCCCACGCTCAGGGTAATGGTGCGGTCATTTTCCCGAATGGCTTCCATAACCTTATCATAACTTTTCTGGTTGGCTTCATTGTCCTGAATGGCTTCCGTTTCTTCTTCTTCGGCAGAAAGCTTTCCATCCCCGGCGGCTACAACCACTTTGTAATGCTCAAACACCGGATCCTGCTGCAACAGCTTTGCCATGGCCTTGACGCTTTCCACCCGGTGCAGCAGCCAAAAAGTATGGGCCAGCTCCTGCCGTAGCTGTGGCGTAGAAAAAGGATATTTTTCATTATGGGCCAGCATAGTAAGAAAGTTTTTCACTTCTTTTTCGTGGACGAATTTTTCTTTTTCGGCACGGAAGAATTCATTCAGGTCAAAAGCAAATTCTGCATGCTCATCTTCGGACAGATCCATCCCTTTTTGGACCTGCCCTGCAATCATATGGGACAGCTGGTATGTATACAGATTCAACCGGGGCAGTTTCCCATAGGGACTGCTGCCCTGGGTATTTTCATCCCACGCTGCTTTAGCTTCCTGCTCGTCTTCGTAGGACCAGTTATAAATCTGATCTGCCCGGAATTTATTGCTGGCAATGGCCTTAAAAGGCGTCCCGGACAAATGGAGGGTAAATTTTCTCTGGATATATTCAAAAGCCCGGTCTGTTTTGTAGGTATCCACCCCTTCGTGGGCCTCGTCAATGATCAATAGATCCCATTGTTGCTGGCGGATCCATTCCAGCTTGTCATACTGTCCCCCAAAATACAGAGACCCCTTCAATCCTTGAAGACTTTCAAACGCCACCTGGCCTTTGATTTCGTCCCCCATCATGTTGTCCAGTGCATCCAGATATTGCTGCCGGCTGAGATACCCGGATTTTCCTTTTAAGGAATCACTTTCACTGACGAACTTCCAATCGGTCTGCCAGCCAATAAACTTCTTGAAATCCTCCAGCCAGGAATTGGCAATGCTGGGTCGATTGGTCACAATCAGCACCCTGGCAGCCTTCATTTTCCGTGCCAAATCATAAGCCGTCAACGTCTTGCCAAACCGGGGCTTGGCGTTCCAGAGAAATTCCCGGGGTTCTGTCCCGGCCTTGTAGTAAGCCAGTGTCTGCGCTACCGCTTCCTGCTGTTCTTTCCGCAGCGTATAGACGCTGCCCTTAGATTCATTAGCAAAGGAAGCATCCACGTCCTTTCCGGCGAAATGGTAAAAATACTCCCGGGCTTTTTTCGGAGCAATGTGAAACCATTCCGTTCCTTGTTCCCGTTCCACCCCATGGAGCATAAGATAGCTATGAAAATCATGGTCTTCAAAATATTGTTCGCTGCCGTCCGTATACCGGGCTTCCTTTTTCCATTCCAGACGGTAGGCAATATTGGCCGTATGGGTCTGTTCCCTGATTCTTTGCTCCACATCCCGGGTCGTGTAACCGATTTTTGTCCAGCCGTCATGGGAGGGCACCCCTGGCGTGGTGTAGGCGTAAACCATGGGGACGATGGATGCATAGCTTTCAACCTGTACCCCTGCCACTTACACCATCTCCCTTACATGGGATTCGATGAAATCAATCTCCTCCTGGGACAACCCATACTTTTTGTACAATTGCTTGTCAATGTCAGCAATGGATTGGGACCAGTCAATATCGGAGTGGGGGGTGAAGTCTTGAAGAGGGACGTATTTCCATACGGATGGAGTCAAATGCTGTGTTGTTTTTAAAACACCAATCATGGTTCTGACAAACTTAGTTTTTATATATTTCCCCAAATTAACAGCCTCTTCTTTTGTATCAAACGCACCAATACTAATAAAAGTTTCTGTAGAACCAACACTCTTATCTGCAACAATGGGACTAGTGAGAATTTCTCCAAAATGCCCTGCTCCATTCCCGCTAGACATAAATACCTTAAATTTAGAAAGATTGACTGGTAAATTTATATAATCTGATCTTATAAATTTATAAACCCTCTCATTATTCTCCCGTCCTAAAATTTGAACATATGTCTTGCCATCATTAGGTTTTTTCTTCAAGAATATTTGGGGTGCTTTTTCAAAGATATTAGTAGCCATATCATAGGCATGTCCTTTGCTAAGTTGGTGCATTACCTCTGGATAATCCTCATGCATTTTCTCTGTCAAACGATATGCCGTCCGTGAAACAACAATACTATCCATGCTCTGGAACTTAAAAGTTGTCAAAATTCTATGAAGCAAACTATTTAATTTGTCATATTTAGTAAATACTCGTATTGCCCCAAAATCTTTTTTAGCGTCATAATAAGTAACAACTACGCCACCTTTTATATCCGTATTAGGAAACACTTTCGTGGAATTTTCTTGGTAATATAGAATTTTTAAATGTGGATCATTTAGCATTTTTTTATTCCATGCTTTTGGAGTAGATCCTGCATCAAATAAAAATCTCCCTGGATGAATTAGTTCGAATTTATCAGAGATTTTAATAGCGGAATCTATAAAATCATTGTATATTGGCGCAGCAAAAGTTTTATTTCCTTCTTTACTAAATTCTTCCTGATACGGCGGGTTCCCAATAATCACATCAAATTTAAATTTCTTGCGTTCTCCCATTTTCATCCCTCTTCTTCCCACACCCGTAAAATTGTCCGAATCCAAAATTCTTTCGGTGCGTCATGGATTGCTTGGTCTTCAAACAGATCGCCCATGGTATCTTCTTCTGACAGAAACAGGGAATCAAAGAAGAAAGGCCGGCGGATGACGCTGCGCCGGTGTTTGGGGCCGCCCTGGATCCACTGGTTCAGCAGGATCAGGTTGCCATCAGATGTTTTATGGGTCAGGGTATTGCCCTGGACGATGTTCCACCGGATAATCGTCTGGGCAGAGCGGTACAAATCCGAATCGGGGTTTAATTCCCTTCCCGTTTTTTTCCGGTAATTATCGGCAAATGCCTGAAGCATATTGTCCCGGGCGATTTTCAGATTGTCTTCCAGAAATTCAATCCCGTAAATGCTCAGCAAGGCCCACAGGGTATTGTACTGCCAGTGGACGCCCCGGGACGCCGGGCTTTGGTTCACATAAGCCAGTTTCTGCCGGAGGATTTCTGTCAGGAAAGCGCCTTCCCCAGCACTGGGTTCCAGAAAGGTCGCATGGAGATCTTGCAGCTTGTCCTGAATTTCCGGATACGAGAGCATTTTTTTTACCATCCAGTCCGGGGTAAAAACCTCCCCATGTTTTTGTACCCGTTCCTTGGATTTGATGAGGGATGGTTCCAGACCCTGGTTAGCTGGCAACAGTGCTGTAATTTTTTCTTCTTCCACTGGCAATCCGTTCTCCCTTCTTTGCATATTCTGTCTTTTATTATACCAAATTTTATGTCGTTCTATTGCGCTCAAATTGTGCACGCACTGCGTCCACAATTTCTGGAAACATACTCTTTTTATTTTCACATATCCAAAATGGACAGATACAGATCCAGTCTCTGGTTCAAATATCTGGCAAACAGATCGGCCATTGCTGATACAGTATGTTTTACATGATATGCATCAAAGGCGTCATAATATTTCAAGCGATCGGTAAATTTTATATCTATGGGCGGGTAGCCTGCTTTCATCAGTTCCAGATTAACCAGTAACCGTCCGGTCCGTCCGTTCCCATCAATAAAAGGATGTATGCTTTCAAATTCTATATGAAACCAGGCCAGTCTGGTAACAAGATCTTCCTTGCTGTTTTTATATTGTTCCAGCAACGCTTCCATCTTGGGGGCAATCAAATAGGGCTGTACGGGATCATGGGCAGCCCCCATAATCCGGACAGGAACTCTTCGGTATACGCCTCTGTCCTCTTTTTTATCCGCCAGCACCAGATAGTGGATATCCTTTATGATTTTTTCAGACAGTGGTGCATGTTCACTGACAAGCTGTCTTACATACTCGAAGGCTTCTTTATGCCCAATGACCTCCAGATGTTCTTTTAAGGACTTCCGGTTAATGGTAAGCCCTCTGAGGACCATATCCGTCTCACGTAACGTCAACGTATTCCCTTCAATGGCATTGGAGTTATAGGTATATTCTGTTAGGAATTCTTCATTAAGTCGTTCCAACTCGCCTTCGGTTAAAGGTCTTCTTTTTTTAAGAACTTCTATTTTATCTTTGATGATTGGAATGAGTGATTTTCTGGTTTTATATCTTCCATCAGTAGGCTTTGTTGCGTCACTTGGTATTTTCCAACCCCTGCCTTCCTGGTAGGCTCCGGGAATTTTCCCTTCTGCACATAAAAGCCTTACTCGTCTATCGGATAGGCCCCATTTTTCAGCGGCTTGTTTCACGGTGATGTACACAAAGTATCCCTCCAATCTCTTGTATTATACCATTTCATCGGAACAATATCAGCCTGTTCGGAATAATATATTGCAATTAGCGGAACAATGTACCCTCTTCTTATCACATCAGGGACAGAGAAATCAAGAAAAGGTGCTGTGAAAAATAATCTTTCATTTTTCACAGCACCTTCTAGTACCACTTATTCCAGTATTGTTTTAAGACGCTGCTCAGCGGCTGTGCCCACGCAGGAGTATAGGCGTTCCATACGCTGTCCCTGCTGTTTGGATTTTTCTTTGAGATCGGCCAGTACGGGACGCGCCACATACACGTGGCTTGTATTTCCGTAGGCCGCACCGCCCAAAGAAGCTGCTTGCAGCAGATGGGTTTTCCCAGCAGGATCCCCTGCCAGTGCCGCATCTTTCCACCGCAGCACTGTGCCGATAGCTTCCGCAAGAAAACTGTCTGTATACTCCGAATGACCTTTTCCCAGGTATGCAGCCAGACATCTGGCAAGGATGGTCTCTATTCCCTTCCGAATTTCGCCTGCAGACAGGTCCCGAACGAATTCCCCGTCCGTGATCGCAACTAGCGGCAGAAAGGCCAAGCTGGATACGGCAACAGGGTGCTCCCCGTTGGAAAATATTCCCAGTGTGGAATTCTGCAGTCCCCCGTCCAGCGTGGTTCCCATAAGCACCAGCAGTGCCTTTTCTCCGGCCTGCAAGCCGGATACGGAATCCGCCTGCTCCAGGGGCGTCCCCGGATTCTCATAGAGAAACCGGAGGCCTTTGGCTGCGCTTAGCACCCCATCACTGCCCACACCCAGAATGACATCGGGCAGAAATTCCTGCACTTTGTGCAAAGGTTCTTGCAGGTCTCCACAGGTGGGGAAGGCATCGGACACAATCACTTCTGCTGTTTGGATATCCCGTTTTTCAAAGAAACGGCTCAATGCCATGACTGTGCCGGCACGCAGCGCTGCAAGACCCGCCACCAGAAGTACACGCTTTCTATGGTAAATCTCTGCCAATTCCCGCAGTGCAACAGGAGTACAGCCTTCTTTAAAATAAACTTTTTCCGGTAAATTCACTTGCTTCATCAGGCAACCATCCCTTCTTGATCAGGAGCAGTCGTCTTCTTAGTTAAATCCGCCGGTTTTATCCTTACCCAGCTCTGCGGTGCTTCCCATAGGATAATCCGCATGGGTATCGGTGGGCAGTTCCACAGGAACTTCCAGCACATCCCCGTATTTTTCTACGAATACAGCGTCTCCGTAGAAGGAACGTAAAAACAGCGCTTTTAGTTCGGAAATGGTGGGATACACAGGATTACATCCCGTGCAGGCATCATGGAATGCCCATTCGGACATCTGGTTGACTGCCGCCAGGAATTCTTTTTCCCAGTCCTCCTTGCTCTTTTCGGGATGTGCTTCCAATAGCCATTCCCAAACCGTTGCCGGAATATCAATATCCGCCTTCAGCTGCTCGGACGCCTTGATCCAGTTTTCGAAGGTCTCTTCGTCCGTCTTACCTTTCACGCCGATCAATTCGCCCAGCTGGACATAGCGTTCAAAGGCTTGGGGGTATTTATACTGGGAGAACGTTCCCATATGATACGGATGTTTCTGTGCGTTAAAGCGACAGACATAGGGGAAGAGCAGCGCATTTGCCGTGCCGTGTGGTATATGGAACCATCCGCCAATCTTATGGGACATGGAGTGGTTGATTCCCAAAAATGCGTTAGCAAAGCCAATACCTGCCAGCGTGGAGGCGTCTGCCATTTTTTCTCTGGCTTCCGGATCCGGTTTTGCACCACGGAAAGCGCTCTTATAGGCTCTCTTCAGGTAATCAAAGACCATCTTGGTGGCTTCCTTACAGAATCCGTCCGTATATTCCGTAGCGTAGATGGATACATAGGCTTCTACGGCGTGGGTCAACACGTCGTACCCGGAGGCCTGGGTAGCCCGGGGCGGCAATTTCATCATATTGTCTGCATCCACAATGGCCATTTCCGGCATCATTTCATAGCCAATCAGGGGCCACTTCATACCGGTATTTCCATCAGAGATAATAGTAAAGGGTGTACATTCAGAGCCCGTTCCCGCTGTGGTGGGTACGCAAACCAGTTTGGCTTTGGAGCCCATTTGCGGGAAGAACCGGATTCTCTTGCGGATATCAATAAAGGTGGTTGCCATATCCAGGAATTTTTCTTCCGGATGTTCATACATGATCCACATGATTTTGGCTGTATCAATAGCAGCGCCCCCACCAATGGCCAGGATTACGTCCGGATCAAATTCATGCATCTTCGGCAGCCCCAGCATAGCATCCTGGATCTGCGGATCCACCCGGATATCAAAGTACTCGGAGGTCTGGATTCCTAAATCGTGGAGCTGTTTGATGATGGCATCACAGGCGCCGATCTGGTACAAGTTGGCATCCGTAACAATAAAGCAGCGCTTGAAGTCATATACTTCTTTAAATTCCCGGATGGCCACAGGCGTACAACCGGTCTTGTGGTAAACTTTCTTTGGCATTTGCAGCCAGAGCATATTTTCCCGCCGGGAAGCCACGACCTTAATATCCAGTAGCTGTTCGAAGTTGGTATTGCCCATGTAGGAAGAGTGTCCTACCGCACCAGGTCCCAGGGTCAGGGAGGGTGCCAGATCAAAGTTATACAGGTCGCCGATCCCACCGAAAGCCGTAGGCGTATTGATCAGGATCCGCCCGGCTTTCATCTTCTCGGCAAACCGGTTAATTTTTTCTTCTTCCGTTGGATCTACGTACAAGCATGCCGTGTGCCCTGCCCCGCCTTCCAGTACCAGTTGGGCACAGATGTCATAGGCTTCGTCCAGAGTATCCGCTTTAAACATACCCAGCAGCGTTGTCAATTTTTCGTTAGCCCAGGGATTATCATGGGAAGGATCGTTTGTCTCGTAAATCAATACCTTGGTATGGGCAGGCACCGTGATACCTGCCATTTCCGCCAGTTTTACGGCAGTCTGTCCTACTGCAGGCGGTTTAACACCATGATTTTTCGGATTATAGAAAACTTCTGCCACTTTCGCCGCTTCTTCCTCATTCAGGAAGTAACACCTGGCAGCCTGTAATAGTTTCTTTACTTCATCATAGACACTGGACAATACGGTAATATGCTGCTCCGTTGCGCAGATCATGCCGTTATCAAAAGTCTTGGAATGGATGATGGATTCCACAGCCATCCGCAGATCCGCTGTTTCATCGATCACCACGTTACAGTTTCCGGGGCCTACACCGATGGCAGGCGTTCCGGAAGAATACGCAGCATGCACCATGCCGGATCCGCCGGTAGCGATGATCAGATCCACATGTTTCATCAGATAATCGGAAATATCCAGTGCCGGCGTTTCAATCCAGGTAATGATATTTTTCGGCAGGCCGGCCTCTATGGCAGCATCCCGCATAATCCGTGCTGCGGCGATGGAACATTGGACCGCATTGGGGTGGGGAGAAACGATAATGGCATTTCTGGTTTTTAAGGCAATGAGTACTTTAAAAATTGTTGTGGATGTTGGGTTTGTAGTAGGGGTAATGGCTGCTATAATACCCTTTGGGGAAGCAACTCGTTTGGTTCCGTAAGTAGGATTCTCCTCAATCACGCCACAGGTCCTGGCGTTCCGCATATAGTTCCATATATGTTCGGACGCATATTGGTTTTTGGTCACTTTATCGACAACCACGCCATATCCTGTTTCCTCGCAAGCCATTTTTGCCAGAGGAATGCGCATTTTTGATACGGCCATGGCTGCTTTTTCGCAGATCTCGTCTACTTTTTCCTGGGAGAACGTAGCGAACAATGCTTCTGCTTGACGAATCAGCGGTAATGCCTGCTCCAGTGTTTCCACAGAATGAATCCGTACTTCGTGTGCCATAAAGGACCTCCTTTTTTTCGTAGGCAGCGTGTCAAACGCAGCCCTGACTCTTGCTCATGGTTGACTTGTCGCCGGTGCTGAATGGACAAATAAAGCAATCATAGCAATTCAGCATACTGTATACAATTTATTTTACCATAAAATGCAAATTAATTGTATAATCAAAACATTCCTATATTGGATAATGATGTCCTGCTGCTGGTTTTGGTCATCTGAATAAAGAAATACAGCCCCTGTGCTGCTGTTTGCGCAGCCGGAGCTGTATTTTTATTTATCCAATTCCACAGCGCCGGGCTTCTGCCCGGAGTGTATCCCGAAAGGCGGGATGGGCCACAGCAATCAGCTCTTTGACCCGTTCCTTGAGAGAGGCACCCCGCAGCCAGGCGACTCCATATTCAGTCACTACAAAGTCAATCTCATTTCGGGACGTGGAGACGATGGTCCCTGGCCGGAAATAGGGGACGATTTTGGATTTCGGCACCTTTTCTCCCTGGGCATTCCGGACGAAATATATCGAATGGAGAGCCAGGATAGATTTTCCTCCCGGGGACAGCTGGGCCCCCTGGACCGTTTCTGTTTGGGCTCCAGTGGCAGAAAACTGGGTAAAGCCCATGGATTCTGCGGCACATTGGCCGGTAAGATCGATTTCCAGCCCTGTATTCAGAGACACCATGTTCCGATTTCGGGCAATAATCTTCGGTTCATTGACAAAGGTGCCCCGGCGGAAGACCACTCCCGGGTTATCATCCAGGAAGTCATACAATTCCTGGGAACCGTTGGCAAAGGCGCAGAGAGAGATCCCGTCCAGGAACCCTTTCCGGCTGTTGTCCACGGCGCCACAGCGGACCAGATCCATCAGGCTGTCGCTGAACAAACCGCTGTGGATCCCCAGATGTTTCCGGTTCTTCAGTTCTTCCGCTACAGCGCTGGGAATATGCCCCACTCCCAGCTGGAGGGTAGATCCGTCCGGGATCAGATCCACTACCTGGGCCGCAATCTTCCGATCTATCTCCCCCATGCAGGGCAGGGAGGAAACCGGTGCTCTCCGGTCCGTTTCCACAAAGGCGGCAACCCGGGATATAGGCAGCAAAGTATCTCCCCAGGTACGGGGGAAATGGGAACTCACTTCCAGAAGCACCAAGGCGCCCCCATCGATGATATCCCGCTCGAAAAGCGCACTAAGGGAAAGGGAAAAATATCCGTGGGCATCCATAGGAGAAGCAGAAGCCAGTAGCACCGGACGCCGGTGCTGCGCTGCTGCCCGCTGGAGCGTCTTTCGGACCAGGCTGGTGGACCCGGCAGGCAAAAAGCTGCACAGTCCTTCGGCATGGGCCTTTCGGGTGGGAGCACTGAAGAACCAGGAAACATGCTCCAAGGTTTCCCCCATGGCCGGATCGTGATACCAGGGCATATCCGCCATAGGCATGCAGGAATTGTAGGTCAGTCCCTTCCGTCCCCATTTTTTCAGGAGAGGCATTTTTTCCAGCAGGCTCACCGGCTCCGCCATAGCCTGGGCGGACATCACATAGTCCCCGTCCTGGATTAGGGCGAGGACCTCTTCTATTGTCTTTTTCTTCCTGTCATACTGCGTACCAAGATCCATAAACAACTCCTTTTGGCAAAATCCTTATTTTCCAATGAAGCAGCGCCTTTGATCGTTCATTCAAAAATACTGCATCCCGGCACTACAAGAGTCTAAGCGTAAAAAAATATTTTACGCACAATTCTGGCGTTAATGCAGCTCAATTCTTCCGATTCAGATAATCAATGATGCGAGGAGAAAGAACTACACGCAGGGTCCCCTGTGCATAGGATCCCAATTCATAAGGAGGATACAACAGAACGATATTTCCTCCGCCTGCCAGATAGTAGTTATCGCTGATCTTTAGTGTGTTCCACATATAGGCGTCCTGTGCAAAAGTCTGGTTCAAAGGAATTCGTTCATTCTGATTATTGTAGATCGGTTGGGAAAGTATCAGTCCTTTATCCGCTGTACTGATCTTCACAAAATACGGGAGCAATAATTTTTCTCCGGTCACCTTGCTGTAAGTGAGTCCCCGGGTATAGGTATAGCCATGGACAGCGCCCTGCCGATAGCGGTAATCGGCTAAGGTCAGGGAAATCAATTTATCATCTTCATAATGGACCTGATAGGAAAAATCTCCTTTAGAGAAATCTCCTGTCTCATAGCCATTCTGAAATCCTGCAATGTACTGGTAGAGATCCGAATTGATCCGGTTCTGTGCGGCCTCGTTATGATCCACATAGACAATGGGATAACTCATCTGGTAGTTGCTTTTTGAAACAGTGTGTTTTTCCACACTGGCTTGCCCTATGCCCAGGGGCATGGCAACAAGCGCTGCCAGTAAAAGTCCAAAGCAAAGCCCTGTGTTTTTTCTCATTACAAATCCCTCCCTCAAAAGTTCCTGCCTGATACCCGATTCTTCTCTAAGTATTGTATACTAGATAATCTGCTTTTCCAACGTGTTTTTGTGGTTCTAGCAAACCAAATGAAAATATAATTTTCTGAAAGGTTGTATGACGGCATTCCCCGTGTTAGTCTGTTTATATTTTATTTGTATTGCAATTCGCATGTCGTTGGATTACAATGCTCATAGGAGGTGGTCATATGAAGGACTCCACTGTAAGTGCTCGTGTCGAAAATAATGTAAAACTAGAAGCGGAATCTATTCTTCAAAAGTTAGGCATTCCGGTTTCCGTTGTCATAAATTCTCTATATCGTCAGATCATATACAAACAAGGTATCCCCTTCTCGCTTTCCATCCCTTCAATTCCCAAAACGGCTGATACCATGTCAGATTCTGAACTAAACGCAAAACTGCAACACATAGATAAGAAAGAGACCAATCACGATATTTTCCAATGAACTGACAGTCCATTTATTACAGATACTGCAATTTGTTGTCCCGTTTTAGTTTCAATGGTGAACGACCTGATAGGTGAATACTATCTGTTAAATGCAGGCTTATAGACTTTCTCTGATACCGTGATCAAGTGGCAGTAATCCCCCTAAGAAACATGCCTTTTAAAATAAGCTGATC
This sequence comes from uncultured Acidaminococcus sp., assembly GCA_900554515.1. Classification (GTDB taxonomy): domain Bacteria; phylum Bacillota; class Negativicutes; order Acidaminococcales; family Acidaminococcaceae; genus Acidaminococcus. Next base: position 13,286 of record USHN01000015.1, read on the forward strand.
GCTATATCCTTCCAACTTTTCTGCTGGGCATCGTGAATGACATCGCCCGGCTGTCCCCCTCCGATTAAGAAGGGAGAATCGGGATTATGCCGGGCCATGGTTTGGGTGACTTGGGCACGGCTCCCGTTGGCATAACAATACCGGCAAAAATGTCCACAGGAATTATACGCCCCAATATCACAGTTCAAAAAACAGGCACATTCCTTCCTGGCACCGGGGATTTTGGGCGCACGCAATTTGCAGTGGAGCGCCTGCTCATAGACGGCAAGTGTCATGCAGCCGCTGCAGTCGGCACCGTACGCCGCAAGTTCCGTTCCTTCTCCGCACGGCTTTATGGTCATCCCGTACTTAGTCGCAATACGGATAAAATTGGTACCCAGATACAGTCGCATTTCCTTGGAAACGGCCTGGATCTCCGGAAAATTTTTCCGTACTTTGGGGTACAGATCAATAAAACTAATAACACAAGTTTTTGTATAACCAGCAAGTGCCGACGCTATTTTTTCAAACTGGAGCAAATGTTTCTCGGCTGTATACTGCGCATTGATTAAAATAGGATCATATCTCCAGCCCACACACTCCATGCCAAGCTGCGTTGAAAGCTTTTGAAAAGCGTGGATGACCTGCTTTTTATCCGGCACCCCGGGTTCAATATCTTTTCCATACGGAGTAATGGAGACAAACCAGTATTGCCCGTAGGCGCTGAGTGCATCCATATAGGGCAGCATTGGGATAGGATTTTTGGTGCAAAAGCCGATCAGATCCACTACATCCGGGGATAGGATATATCTGGTAACCTGCATTTCGTTGTAAGGATTGCGCACCAGCACAAAGCCTGCTCTCAGCCTATTCCGCAACCAGCGGCTGTAAAAAGCAGGAATGTCCGTCCGCATGCCGGTATTGATAATCATCGTTGTTCCTACTTGCCCCTTCCCAATAAAAAATATGCTATACCCTGTACTTCCCTCATCATTGTATACCAGACAGTCCACTTTTCCAACGTGTTTTTCCTTCAGCCAAAAAGCCCAGGGGATAACCCTTGGGCTTTACCTATTTCTATTTCTTATTTTCAGTCGCCTACGGCTACAGGAGCTTCTTCCATGGCTTTTAGGCGGGCTTCATACCGCTCCATATTCCGGGCAAAGAGACCTGCCAGGAAAGATCCCGTGATCTGATGGACGGCGGCTCCCACAGCGGCCGGGATGGCGACTTCGGGAGCAAAGTATACCGCACAGATGGAAAGAGCCAGGGCATCGTTTTGCATGCCCATTTCCAGCGTCACGGAATGCTGCTGGGGCTTACCCATGCCCAGTTTCCCGGTAACAAAATAACCCAGGGCAAAACCTGCCAGATTGTGCAGCAGCACCACCACAAAGGCACCCAGCGCCACGATCTTAGCACCATTCACAGCCACTACCCCGCCCAGGATGGACAGGACAGCAAAAGCAGACAGCAATACCAATACTTTTTGGACCTGCGCCAGGAATCTTTCGCCCACCACTTTGTGAACCAAAAGTCCTAATACCAGCGGCACCAGGATCACTTTCATAACGGTCAGCGCCATGGACACAAAGGAAACATTCACATACTCACCGGCTAGCGCCCACACCAAAAAGGGCATCATCACCGGCGCCAGTAACGTAGAAACGGTGGTAACGGAAACGGCCAGGGGCACATCGCCTTTAGCCAAAAAACTCATCACATTGGAAGCCGTGCCACTGGGGCAGGATCCCAAAAGCACCATGCCTACCGCCAGTTCCGGGCTTAGATGGAAGGCTTTGGTCATGGCAAAGGCCACTAGCGGCATAATGGTATAGTGGCAAACGGTTCCTGCCAGCACTTCTTTCGGTCGCTGGAGTACCAATTTGAAATCAGAAACATGCAGCGTCATCCCCATGCCGAACATGACTACGCCCAGCAGCCACACCGTATAATGGACAGACCAGGAGAAAACACCCGGAGCAAAATAGCCCCCTAAGATAGTAGCCAGCACCAGCCAGGTCAGATTTTTGCCAACGAACCCACTTACTTTTGTCAACAGCTTCATTTGTACATCCCTCCACATTGTTTTCTGCAAAAATCGAACGGCTGATGGCCCCTGGGAGAAAAAGAAAAGCGCCTTGTCTCTCTAATAAGAGACAAAGCGCTGTGCTCTGCGGTACCACTCTTGTTGTCGCTATGCGACCTCTTTACAAGCATCTCCGGATTTCCCTTCTAATGCCGGACAGGATAACGACTGTCAGTCGGCCCCACTTACTTGCAGTCTTTCAGCGGGCAGCTCCTGGGTGATTTTCCCTCTCCGCTGTGCATCCTGCCTCGCACCAATTGGCAGGTTCTCTGGAATGTCAGCCTGGAAAAGTACTTTTCCCAATCAACACTGTTTGATGTTTTGTTATGGGCTTTATTATACACTTCTCAAAGAATTTGTCAATAAGTTTTTAAAAAATTGTATAGCATGGCAGTCATTAATAATTTATCTGCTTTTTCCTTAGACCTTATTTATTTTGTTCCGCCTACTTGTCCGGACTCCAATCCAAACATATCGTTTAGGATTTGGAGTCCTGTTTTTGTGCGGAAAATCATTTCCCGCACGTGCAATATAGTGTCCTGGCTGGCCCCGTCTTCGAACAGATTCACCAGGAAATCAGCTTCTACCAGGATCTGATAATCCAGCCCGTCAATGGCATCATAGGTGTGATGGTGCCCCACCAGGTAGCATACCCGCTTTATCACAGCGGGATGAAACTGGAGTTTCTCTAATAATTCCTGTGCTGCAGCAGGGCCTTCCTGCTCCTGCAGTTTGCCGTTCTGATAGCCATATTTCTTCTCTGCCACAGGAATGCCTATATCATGGACATAGGCCGCTGTTTCCAAGGTAAAGAGACTATCCTCATCCAGATTTTCTTTGCGGCCAATTAAACGGGCATAGCTGTGCACTTTGGTAAAATGCTGAATGCGTTTTGCGTCCCCTTTGTCAAAGCGTATCATGGCTAAAAACAGCCGATCCAGCGCACGTTCTCTTTTCCAAATAATTTGTTCTTCCAGGCTCATAAGCTCTTTCCTTTCGATAGAATACATCATGAAATAGAATCGCGAAACTTAAAGCAGTTCACAGCAGATCTTTCGGAGGGATAAAGTACCATGACACTAGCCTCCTAAAAGAATCAACTATAAATTAAATCCATTTTACCATAATCTTATCAGATCTAGAAAGAAAGTATCCTTTATGCGTTCATTTCCATTCTGGAATTAATCACAGCAGTTAAATATATTGAATTAATTGATTATACTAAATAAAATAAAAGCAAGCAGAAATAATCGTATCGGAAAATATTATTTGAAAAGGAGAGACCACCATGACACCACAAATTGCTATGGTATTTGGCACATTTTTATTCATGATTTTATTCATGATCTGGGGAAAAATTGAACCATGTATTGTAGTTATGTTGTCTCTTGGATTCTTATGGTTCACCGGAATTCTGGACACTGCGGCTGCTTTCGGTCAATTCTCCGGGAACACGATTATTGTCATGGTCTTTATGATGATGTGTAGCGCCGGCCTCATGAAAACCAACATACTAATCCACATTACACACCTAGTCAAAAAAATGAATGGCGGCGAACGGGTTCTTTACATTGTAGCAATGATCACACCCTTTATTCTATGTCAATTCATGGGTGGGGTTAGTTCTCTGATGACAACGATTCCTCTCTTAGTAGGATTGGCAGATACCAACAAAATACCCCGTACACGTTTGATTCTTCCCGCCCTAGTTGGTTCTCAATTCGGGATCGGACTTTTTCCTATAGGAATGAGTACTTCACTATATCTGCAGAAGAACGAATTTCTAGCGACTATGGGTGCTCCTTACACGTTAGGATTCTGGGATATTATGTGTACCCGTTTGCCCGGCGTTTTAATTTCTATGCTGTTTGTAGTTCTCGTAGGTTATAAACTGTTGCCCGATGTACCGGGCCGTTGCAGCAGTGATATTCCTGATGAAATAAATTTAAAAGAATCAGAATTACCAGCATGGAAGGAATACGCAGCCTATGCAATTTTTATCATGGTTTTGCTGCGCATGATTTTTAATAGCCAATTGGGTTTCTCAAGCGGACAAATCTCTTTTTTAGGGGCACTGCTCTACCTAGTCCTAGGTATTCTTCCCCAGAGAGAAGCTTTTGCCAGTGTGAACTGGTCCATTGTCTTCATGGTGGCTTTTGGTATTGCAATGAGTTCTGCATTAGTCTCTTCCGGCGCTGCTGATGTAATCTCCGAGCTAACTGGGAGGATTATCACAAGCGATACCAGCCTGGTTTTACTGTGTATTATCATCTTTATTTTCTGCGCCGTTGTGACTCAGTTCTTTGATAACAATACACTGGTAAATATTATGACGCCTGTTATGATAGCTGCCTGTGGGGGCGTATCTCTTAATCCACTCCCTATAATCTGCTGCGTAGATCTCTCGTCCATGGCATCAATCATGACCCCATTATCCGGTCCAGGCGGAATGCTCGCCTATACTATGGGTGGATATTCTTACAAGGATATGATTCTTTTCGGGGCCCCTATTATTTTGGTACAGTCTATCGTTACAGCAATATGGGTTCCTTTCTACTTCAACCTGCTATAACATTATAATCTAGCGAAAGGAGTTCATTTCTATGGAAGAGATCTCTCTAGAAATTAATGAGAACAATTATGAAGTACGAACTATGACTATGGGTGACATTACAATTCGGTTCCGTGCCTTTGAAAACTTAATTTATGTAAAACACCCAGTGGACTTAGAGCACCAGAAACTTAATCTCTATATTCCAGAAGCCTATTATGAAGGAAAGACCATTAATGGATACACAGGGAAAACAGTTCCTATTTTCTTCCCCAATGCCTCTGGGGCCTACGCCTCCGGACCAGCCGACCATCCTGGACTTAATTTCAGACTATGGGGCCGGGGCAAGCCTAATGGGATCTTTTTTGCATTAGCTGCCGGTTATGTGGTAGCTGCTCCTGGATCCCGCGGGCGTACGGTACAGGATCAGTACGGAAATTTCATAGGCTGCGCTCCTGCACCTATTGTAGATCTAAAAGCTGCTGTACGCTATCTACGCCACAACAAAGACAGGATCCCAGGAAATACCAATTGCATTATCAGTAACGGGACAAGTGCAGGTGGTGCGCTTTCTGCACTATTAGGGACATCGGGAAATAGCAGTGAGTACGAGCCTTATTTGGAACGTCTTGGAGCTGCTGAGGAACGGGATGATGTATTTGCTGCGAGTTGTTACACTCCAATCATGGATTTAGAACATGCCGATATGGCCTATGAATGGATGTTCCACGGCGTTAATCATTATGAACTCCACATAACGAAAAGTATCAACGGGGAGTTACGTGAATCTTTCGTACCAGGGGACATGACGCAAGAGCAGATTCGGCAATCAGATTATCTGGTGGCCCAATTTGCAACCTATATTAATTCTTTAGGTCTTAAAAACGAAAAAGATCAAGTATTAACACTTGCACCAGACGGTACCGGCAGTTTTCTGGATTATGTAACCTCCTTTGTGATCAGTGCAGCCCAAACGGCCTTAAAAGAAAATATTGACCTAAGTAAGATTCCCTGGATTACTATAAAAGATGGGACCATAACAAGTCTAGATTTAGCAAAGCATGCCCAATATGCCACACGCATGAAGCAACTGCCTGCCTTTGACCATTGGGATCTGAGTTCTCCAGAAAACGAGTTGTTTGGCACAGCCAACTGCCAATTCCAGCACTTCACTCAGTATGGGCAAATTCACAGCACCGCAGGAGGGACACTATGTGATCCCCACATGGTCTCACTTATGAATCCGCTTACTTTTGCTAAAGGAGATCGTTCACAAGTATCTCCACACTGGCGCATTCGCTTTGGTACACTGGATCGTGATACTTCTATGGCCATCTCGGTTATTTTAGCAACAACGCTTCGACAAGCAGGTTTTGATGTTGATTATTCTATGCCGTGGGGAATCCCCCATGCCGGAGACTATGATATGGATAAGCTATTTGCTTGGATTGATAGCATTTGCAAATAAGGTAAGATGTTTTGACTTTCTGCCCATTGATGTATCTAAACGCCCACTTCTATTGATCAGCTTCCATTTTATAATAATCAAGAAGATAATCCCAAAAGATCCGGGCGGCAGATGTCATCTGTTCCCTAGGTTTTCTAGCAATCAGAATACGTCGTCTGATCGGATGATCCTTAATACGTAAAATTTGAAGATCTGGAGCAATTTGTAAGACAGATGCCAGACATACCTTTGGAAATAGTGCGAACCCCACTCCCATGTCTAACAAGGATACCTTTGTAAAAAAGTCATTGGTCGTATAACCAATACGGAACGTAATTCCGAAGAGCTCTTTAAGTCGTTCCATATCTTTTTCCCGAAAGACCCAATTTTGATAATAAGAAGATGGGGATACTTCCACCAAAGGAAATTGACTCATCTCAATTAAGGAAATAGTGTCCTGCTCTTTGGGGTAACGGATCAGTTTGGGAGAAACTGCCACGTAAAATTCCTCTATTAACAACTCCCGACAGACCGGGAAATAGCTCTGCATAGTATAGGAAGCATCTTTTGTAGCAACTAGCACAAGATCAGTTAAATTTGTGAGAACGTTTGCATTCTGTTGTTGAACTTCAGAAAAATAAAAGTTCACCTGAGGATTTTTCTGCACAAAATTCTGCAGGCAGGGATAGATAACCGGAGTAAAAGCATAGGCCCCAATTTTCACCATTCCAAGCACAGAATTACGGGCTTCCTTCAAAGCAAGTTGTCCATCACTCATTAAGCGAAGCGCACCCGCAGCATATTCGTAGAACAGTTTTCCATGTTCATTCAGAACAAGGCCGCGTCCTACCCGGTCAAAGACTTTAACTCCTAATTCTGCCTCTAAAGACGCAATTAATTTACTGATATGAGACTGCGTTGTATTCAGTTCTTGTGCAGTGGCAGGCATATACAGAGTCTGAGCCAGACTAACAAATGCACTCATTTGAAGAAATTCCATTAGCGTTTCCCTCCTTTCCCCCTGGTGGCATAAGCATAAGACCCGCTTGTTAATTCTTATACGAAAAAACGGTCCTTAAATAAAAAGCTCCTTATTTTCGCCAATAAATAAAATCATTTTGGTACAATAGCTGTAAAAAGGATACAAGCCGGTTGTATAAAGGCTCTACGTCTTCCCCAAACTGGCTTTTCAAGGCATCGGCCAGTTCTCCCACTGTCTTATTCCCGTCCATACTTGCCCATAAAAAACTGCCAAAATCGTCTAAATCTAAATGAGTAACTCTTGGCCTGTTAAAACATTTCTGGGCGATCATCGCAAAAAAGCCGCGGTGTTTTACATGCAGCGTCACAATATCCCCATCCTTATCCCATTGCAAGGCTTGCTTGCGGCAGGGGATCCGGTCCAGATAGTTTTCTTTTTTCTGCGTAAATTGCATACTGTCCTTTCCTAAAATAATGATCCACCCGCCTAGCGGGTGGTTTTTCATTTTCGGGCATAGCCCT
>USHN01000016.1 GCA_900554515.1 uncultured Acidaminococcus sp.
ATTAGGGCTATGCCCGAAAATGAAAAACCACCCGCTAGGCGGGTGGATCATTATTCCGCCTGAAAATGGGGTACAATAAAGAGGATACTTTGAACCATAAAGGATGTTCGGGATTATGCAACAACGTAACACTATAACAGGCTGGCGGCTGCTATTTCAAAGCCTTCGGGAATTTAAAACAGCAAGTCTGCTTACACCACTTCTCGTTATGGGGGAAGTGGTCTTTGAGGCGCTTATTCCCTATGAAATTGCGCTTTTGGTCAACGACCTGAAAGCGGGCTGTGATTTGCACCGTATTTTGCACTACAGCGGGATTTTGCTCCTGATGGCACTTGCGGCGCTCTTTTTTGGGTATGCTGCAGGGCTGACCTGCGCCAAAGCCTCCTGCGGCTTTGCCAAGAATTTACGGCAGGATCTTTTTTACCGGATTCAGGGATTTTCCTTTGCCAATATTGACCATTTCTCTTCAGCCAGTCTGGTGACACGTCTGACCACGGACATTCAGTATATCCAGATGGCTTTTATGATGCTGGTACGGACGGCCTTTCGTGCGCCCTTTAATTTGTTGCTCTCTGTTTTTATGGCCTATTATATGGGCGGCATCATGGCCATTGGCTTTTTGGTGGTGATTCCTGTCCTGGGCTTTGCCCTGTACAAAATTGCTTCTGTGGCCGTACCGCTTTTAGCGCAGGGGTTTCCCCAGTACGATGCGCTGAATCACGCCGTAGAAGAAGACCTGAAAGGAATCCGGGTGGTAAAGTCCTTTGTCCGGGAAGATACTGAAATCGCAAAATTCAATACCACTGCCCGCAAGGTACAGCAGCTCTTTACACGGGCAGAACAGTATATTGCCCTCAACAATCCGGTGATGCAGGTATGCGTATACGGCATCATGCTGTTTCTTTTGACCGTGGGATCTCGGCTGATTATTACGACCCATGGGCAGTTGCTGGATATTGGGCAGTTTGCCACGTTGCTCACCTACAGTTTTCAGATCCTCGGATCGCTAATGATGCTGTCCATGATCTTTGTTATGCTTACCTTCACCAGAGAATCCATCCAGCGGGTAGAAGAAGTCCTGGGGGAAGAGAGTACCCTGCGCTCCCCGGAAAATGGGATTACCAGTGTTACAGATGGCTCCCTGCGCTTTTCCCACGTCCAATTTTCCTACGAAAAAGGCCAAAGCGAAGCCGTTCTAGAGGATATCAATCTCCAGGTTGCCAGCGGGGAAAGCCTGGGTATTGTAGGAAGTACGGGCAGTGGTAAATCCAGCCTGGTGCAGCTGATTCCCCGTTTGTATGACATCACAGGCGGCAGCCTCTTGGTTGGCGGTGTGGATGTGCGGCAGTATGACCTGACCACCTTGCGGGATGCGGTAGCCATGGTACTCCAGAAAAATTTACTCTTTTCCGGTACCATTGCCGATAACCTGCGCTGGGGCAATCCTACGGCTACGCTGACAGATATGCGGGAAGCGTGCCAATGGGCTCAGGCCGATAATTTTATTCAAAAACTCCCTAAGGGCTACGATACCTGGGTGGAGCAGGGAGGACAAAACTTTTCCGGCGGGCAGAAGCAGCGGCTCTGCCTGGCCCGTGCCCTGCTTAAAAAGCCAAAGATCCTGATCCTGGATGATTCTACCAGCGCAGTGGATACCCGGACAGATGCCGCCATCTGGAAAGCTATGGGACAAGCTTTGCCTGGCACCACCAAGTTGATTATTGCCCAACGGCTTAGTTCGGTAGCTGGCTGTGACCGAATTCTGGTACTGGATAAGGGGCGCGTCGCCGCCATAGGAACCATGGATGAATTATTGCGCTCCTGCGCATTGTTTAAAGAGATGGTACAATCCCAGGCAAGAGAAATGGAAGAAAATATCATCGCAAAGCCGGAAGGGGGAAGTTTAGCATGAAGCCCTCTAAGCAAGTGTGGAGCTGGAGCGCTGCCAAGCGGCTTTTCATCACCCTATGGCAGTTTTATCCACGACTTTTACCGGCCATTATGGTACTGATTATACTCAATGCCAGCATTATGGCCATCCCTGCCATATTTATGCAGCGTGTGGTTGCTATTTTGGAAAACGCCTGGACGACGCATCTCTCCTGGGAAGCGATCCGCCCTGCGATCTATCACTATGTCTTTATATTGGCTGGTTTTTATGCTGTTGCCCTGTTGTCCAATATTGCGTACAATCAGCTGCTGGCTTTTTTTACGCAAGGCGTTTTGGACAAGTTCCGGGAGAAAATGTTTTCCCATATGCAAAAACTCCCTATGGGATATTTCGATACCCATAAGCGGGGCGACATTATGAGTACCTACACCAACGATGTGGAAGCCTTGCGGCAATTTATCAATGAGGCGTTTCCCCAGCTCTGTGTAACAGTGGTTTCTATTGTGGCACTATTTTGCATTATGGTGTATTTTTCTGTCTGGATGAGCCTGGTAGTTTTGGGCGGCAGTCTGCTTTCTATTGAAATTACCCGCAAAATCGGGAGCCGCAGTGCCCGCTATTTTATGCTGGCACAAGAAACTCTGGCTGCCACCGAAGGTGTTATGGAAGAAACCATTACTGGCAGCAAAGTAATCAAGGTCTTTACCCATGAAAGTAAGGCCAGAAAAGCTTTTGATACGGTAAATACTGAACTTTACAATGCTTTATACCAGGCCAACCAGTACTCCAATACCCTGATGCCCATTTTAAATAACGTGAGCTACTTGATTTACATTGTGGTGGCATCTGCCGGAGGCGCCTTTTTGGAGTGGGGGATACCCAATGTATCGTTTTCCGGGCTGCCGTTTTCCCTGGCTGTCATGATTCCTTTTCTAGGCATGAGCCGGCAGTTTGCTGCCAGTATCCAGCAGATATCGCCCCAAATTAATGCGGTTGTTATGGCTATGGCCGGCGCCAGCCGTATTTTCTCCCTGTGGGATGAAAAAGAGGAGATTGACGAGGGAACGGTGACTCTGGTGCCTGTGGCAACGGGAGCAAAAGACGGACGAAAAGCCTGGGCTTGGAAAATTCCGGGGCCCACAGAGGATACCCTGCGCCCGCTACAAGGAGAAGTGACATTTCAGAACGTGGATTTTTCCTACGTAGTGGATAAACCGGTTTTGCACCAGATCACGCTAACGGCACGCCCTGGACAAAAGATTGCTTTGGTAGGGGCTACCGGGGCCGGGAAAACCACCATCACCAATATGCTGAACCGGTTTTATGAAATTGCAGGAGGGACCATTACGTATGATGGGATCCCCCTTAACCAGATTAAAAAAAGCGCCCTGCGTAAATCGCTAGGGATGGTCTTGCAGGATACGGTACTCTTTACCGCCTCTGTTATGGAAAATATCCGCTACGGACGGCTGGACGCCACAGATGCAGAATGCATCGCAGCCGCAAAACTTGCCGGCGCCCATGATTTTATCTGCCATTTGCCAAGTGGCTACGATACCATACTCTATGGCGCAGGGATGAGCCTTAGCCAGGGGCAATGTCAGCTCCTTGCTATTGCCAGAGCCGCCGTAGCGGATCCGCCCGTAATGATTATGGACGAAGCTACCAGCTCCATTGATACCCGGACAGAACAGATCGTGCAGCAGGGGATGCGTCGCCTTATGGAAGGACGCACGGTCTTTATCATTGCCCACAGGCTTTCTACTGTGCGGGGCGCTGATCAGATTTTAGTACTGGATGGAGGACGGATTATTGAGCGAGGGAGCCACAAAGAGCTGCTGCAAAAGGAAGGAACCTATTACCAGCTCTATACAGGAGCCTTCGAACTGGAATAAGGTTGCGAAGTAAGCAGTCAAAGGGGATGAAATCATGTGGATTGCAGGATGGCAGAAGCTGTCTTTGGTGGACTATCCGGACAAGGTCGCTTGCACGCTCTTTACAGGAGGGTGCAACCTGCGCTGTCCCTATTGCCACAATAGCGAACTGGTAGCAGGGAATTTTCCCCGTGTAGATGAAAAAGAGATTACGTCTTATCTGGACAAACGCCAGAATATTTTGGACGGGGTGGTGATTTCCGGTGGCGAACCCTGCATGCAGCCGGATCTGCTACCATTTTTACGTCGGTTAAAAAAACGGCAACTGCTGATCAAGCTGGATACCAATGGGTATTACCCTGCCGTACTGGAAGAGATTTTGCAGGAAAATTTAGCAGACTATGTGGCCATGGATTTTAAAACGTCTCCGCAGGATTACCCTATGATTGCCGGCAATCTCCCTGTGGATTTTTCTGCTATTGCCCAAAGCCTCAGGCTGTTGCTTTCCCGGGCGGTCAATTTTGAGCTTCGTACAACGGTTGTAATACCCCTGCATACGGAGAAAAATTTTGTCCAAATCCGTGATTTTCTCCTGCCCCTGGTCCAAACGTACCATAAAAAGATCCCTTCCTTTTATCTCCAGGCGTTCAAAGATACAGAAACGGTTCCTTTTGGGGGATTTACGACACCGGATAAAATTGTGTTAGAAAAATATGCAACGCTCCTTAAACCAGTGGCAGAGCGGGTGAATCTGCGCGGTGTATGATACCATATGTTGTATGCAACGTTGTATTTATATCTATATATTGACTTTTCCTTCTGAACCACCTACAATAGAGGAGCAACTAAATGAAAACAAGCAACATAAAAACAGAAAGAGGGAATGGCAGCCATGTATTCGGTGGTTAAAAGAGATGGAAAGGTCGTTGATTTTGACGTAAAGAAAATCAGCGCCGCTATCACCAAAGCATTTCAAGCACTTCAAAAAAATTCACATCCCAGCATTATCAATATGCTGGCGTTGCAGGTAACCGCCGATTTTGAAAACAAAATCAAAAATGACCGGATCAGCGTGGAAGATATTCAGGACAGCGTGGAAAAAGTGCTGTCCGATGCCGGGTATGCAGATGTAGCCAAGGCTTATATTCTGTACCGCAAGCAGCATGAACAGGTCCGGAACGTAGGCACTGCCCTCTTAAACTATGAAGAACTAGTGGACAATTACCTGAAAGTCAACGATTGGCGGGTAAAAGAAAATTCTACAGTGACCTATTCCGTAGGAGGGCTGATTTTAAGCAACAGCGGGGCCATTACCGCCAACTATTGGTTAAATAACATTTACGACAAGGAGATTTCTGACGCCCATAAAAGCGCTGCCATGCACATTCACGATCTGAGCATGCTTACAGGCTACTGCGCCGGATGGAGCCTCAAGCAGCTGATTCAGGAAGGACTGGGGGGCATCCCCGGGAAGATTACCTCGTCTCCTGCCAGCCATCTGTCCACCTTGTGCAACCAGATGGTGAATTTCCTGGGCATTATGCAGAATGAATGGGCGGGGGCCCAGGCCTTCTCGTCCTTTGACACCTATCTGGCACCCTTTGTGAAAAAGGATAATTTGTCCTACAAAGAAGTGAAGCAGTGCGTCCAGTCCTTTATTTACGGTGTAAATACTCCCAGCCGCTGGGGTACCCAGGCACCTTTTTCCAACATTACGCTGGATTGGACCGTGCCCGAGGATCTTAAGAACGTGCCGGCCATTGTAGGCGGAAAGGAATGTGATTTCACCTACGGGGACTGCAAAAAAGAAATGGATATGGTGAACAAAGCCTTTATCGAAAACATGATTGAAGGCGATGCCAACGGACGGGGTTTCCAATACCCCATTCCCACCTATTCCATTACCCGGGATTTTGACTGGAGCGATACGGAAAATAACCGGCTGCTCTTTGAGATGACTGCTAAATACGGTACGCCGTACTTCTCCAACTATATCAATTCCGACATGAAACCCAGCGATGTACGCAGCATGTGCTGCCGCCTGCGTCTGGATCTGCGGGAACTGCGGAAAAAATCCGGCGGCTATTTTGGTAGCGGGGAATCTACCGGCAGCGTCGGGGTTGTTACCATCAATATGCCCCGGATTGCGTATCTGGCCAGCGATAAAAAAGATTTCTATCAGCGGCTGAATCACATGATGGATATTGCGGCCCGCAGTCTCAAAATCAAGAGAACGGTCATCACCAAACTTCTGGATGCCGGCCTGTATCCGTATACCAAGAGATACCTGGGTACTTTCAAGAACCATTTCAGCACCATCGGCCTGATAGGGATGAACGAGGTGGGCCTCAATGCCAACTGGTTGCGTAAAGATTTGACACACCAGGAGACACTGGACTTTACCCGGGAAGTGCTTCTGCATATGCGGGAACGGCTCAAAGGCTATCAGGAAGAGTATGGAGATCTGTACAATCTGGAAGCCACTCCGGCTGAATCCACTACCTACCGTCTGGCAAAACACGACAAAGCTACCTATCCGGATATCATCACCGCCAATGAACATGGCACGCCGTATTACACCAACTCTTCCCATTTGCCCGTTGGCTATACAGAAGACCTGTTCACGGCACTGGATATGGAAGATGATTTACAGACACTGTATACCTCCGGGACTGTATTCCATGCCTTCCTGGGTGAGAAACTGCCGGATTGGAAGAGTGCTGCAGGTCTTGTGAAAAAAGTGGCGGAAAATTACCGCCTGCCCTATTTCACACTGTCGCCTACCTACAGTGTGTGTGCCGATGACGGCTATATCACCGGGGAACACTTTACCTGCCCCATCTGCGGCAAAAAGACTGAAGTCTACAGCCGTATTACCGGCTACTACCGGCCTGTGCAGAACTGGAATGACGGGAAAGTCCAGGAATTCAAAGACCGTAAGATGTATGACCTGACCCATTCTCATTTGGAGCACACGGGCCCTATCACCGTAGAAAAATCAGAGCGGCAGCAGTTTGTTAAAACAGACGCCGCCTCTCCAGTAGAAGCGCAGGAAAATTCCTGGCTGCTCTTTGCCACCCATACCTGCCCCAATTGCAAGATGGCCGTCAAGGAACTGAATAAGCATGGACAGGATTTTACGGAGATCTTTGCCGAGGAGCATCCGGAAATGGCGGAAAAATACCAGGTACAGAGCGCCCCTACGCTGGTAGTCAAAAACGGCAGCGAGAGTAGCAAAATCGAAGGGTACGGTTCCATTCGTGCCTTTATCCAGCAGCAAGGACTATAAAAGGGTGTATATCCCTATATATGAGTAAGAGAAAACAGCGTTTGCGGACGCTGTTTTTTCTGTTTCTGGGGCCTGAATGATTGCGCGGAGCCTTTCAGAGACTTATAATAAATATCATAAGAACTGTATTTTCTTAAGGGGGCATTGCCATGACGGAGAAGCTCTACGAAAAAGATTCCATGCTGCGCTCGTGTACGGCTACCGTAACCGACTGCCAGCAAAAAGATGATCATTATGAAATTATCCTGGACAGGACCGTGATTTTCCCGGAAGGGGGCGGGCAGCTGTCAGATCGGGGAATGCTTAACGATATACCGGTCTATTATGCCGCAGACGACGGGGAACAAGTGCGGCATTATACCAAGAAACCGCTCCCTGTAGGGACGCCAGTTACCGTTACGCTAAACTGGGAGGTGCGTCTTGACCGGATGCAGCAACACTGCGGGGAGCACATCCTTTCCTATGCGTTCTGGAAAACCTGCGGCGCCAATAACGTAGGTTTTCATATGAACGAAGACAGCGTGTTCATTGACCTGGATCAGGAAATCGACGAAGAAACAGCAAAAAAAGCGGAACTGGCGGCCAATGCATGCGTTTGGGCCAATGAACCGGTCCGGGTGCATTTTGTTCAGGACAGTGAACTGGGGAACTATCCGCTGCGGAAACAAAACGATAAACTGCGGGGTACCATCCGTCTGGTGGATATTCAAAACGGGGATATTTGTACCTGCTGCGGAACACATCCTCCCTTTACCGGTATGGTTGGCTCTATTCAGATTCTACGCTTTGCCCATCATAAAGGAGGTAGCCGGATTGAATTCCTGTGCGGGAAACGGGCTCTTACGGCCATGCACCAGCGCAATGCACTCCTGGAACAAACCAGTAATTTTTTAAGCGTGAAAGTGGACGATGTGCTGACCGCCGTGGAAAAGCTGCATCAGGAAATTGTGCAGTTAAAAGAAACTGTCAGGAATAAGACCATAGAATTTCTGGAGGCACAGCTGCCGAAAGTCGTAACCGAATCACCTGAGGCAGGCAACGGGACAAAAGTGGTGCTGCTGACGCTGGAAGCTTCTGTACAGGACGGGAAAAGCGCCATGAAGCTCCTAAGCCATACCCCGCATATTCTGGCCGGAGTGTTGACAAAAGACGGGAATAAAATCATGTACCAGTTTGCCCTGACGGATAGGGCCGTAGGAGATTGCAAACTGTACTGCCAATTGGCGGCGGCCCTTTATCAAGGCAGGGGCGGCGGACGCAGGGAAAGTGCCCAGGGCGGCGGCTCGGCCGGTGCTGACTGGAAAGAGCGGGCAGCCTTGTTAAAACAGCAGATTCTCCAGGCCATGGACAGTCCGCAGTAAATAAAATTTTTCCACAAAGCGTCAATCCAAGAACATAGGCATTGTGAAGTTTCATGGTATAATACGGTAAAGAAATGGTGAGAGGGTGATCTTTATGCAAAGTCAGTTTTTTACCTCTTTTTTGATGGTCAGCGATTGGAAAACCGTCCTGTTTTTGGTGATTCTGGCAATTATTTTTTACGGTATCCATGTCTTGTACCACAAGAGGCAGATGGATTTTTCCCTTGTCGTGGTTATCAGTATGGCAGCAGGAGCGCTTTTGGGCCTGGGGATGCAGTTTGTGGCCGGCTTTCCCAATGACCCTATGAAAGTGACCTTTGTCAAGGAGACAACCAACTGGTTGCAGTTATTTGGGAACGGCTATATTGACCTGATCAAAATGATTGTGATACCGCTGGTTATCATTTCTATCGTCCACGTAGTGGTCAACATGGAAGAGGGAAAGAGCATGAACCGCCTGGTTCGCCGGACCCTTTTTGTGACGCTCTGTATGACAGCTATCGCCGCTTGTATGGGCTTAGGCTTTGGGATGCTGTTCCATGTGGGAGAAATCGGAAATGCAGGGACAGCGACCGCCAAGGCAAAGACGGTAATGAGCGTAGCATCCACTCTGCGGGCGTTGATTCCTGGCAATCTGGTAGGTTCCATGGTAAGTAACAATGTCATCGGGATGGTAATTTTTGGGGCGCTGCTAGGCCGTGCTATCTGGTGGATGAAAGCGGATGCCAAGGAGCAGGAAAATCTTTTGCATACATTTATCAACGGAGCCCACAAGGCCATGATGAATATGACGCTTCTGATTCTGGATTACATGCCCTGGGCAGTTGTAGCCCTTTTGGCAAATACCATTGCTCAGAAAGGACTGGCCAGCATCCTGAATGTGGGAACATTTATTATCGCCCTGTACGTTGCCCTGGCCGTGCAGTTTGTGATCCAGATGGTGGCGCTCTCTTTGCATGGCTTAAGTCCCATTCCCTATGTACGGAAAAGCATCACACTGCTTATTTTGGCTTTTACGTCCCGTTCCAGCGCCGGCTGTTTACCGGTCACGGTAGAGACACTGACGGGAAAATTGGGCGTAGATTCCAGTACAGCCAATTTTGTGGCAGGGTTTGGCACAACCGTAGGTATGCAGGGATGCGCCGGGGTATTTCCGGCCATGCTGATTGTCTACGTATGCCGCTTAACCGGGACGCCGCTGGATGCAACGATGCTGGTGATGGCGGTTATCGTGGTGACGCTGGGATCTTTGGGCATTGCAGGGATTCCTGGGACAGCTACCATGGCTGCTTCTGTTGCGTTATCCGGTGTGGGAATGGCTTCCTCCTTTAGCCTGATCGGTCCGATTCTTGCTATTGATCCGCTGATTGATATGATGCGGACGCTGCTGAACGTATCTGGATCGGTGACCAATGCCATCATGGTGGACCGGCAGCTGGGCACCTTAAATCTGGAAGCCTATCAGAAAGAATAACAGTATTTTAATAAAACAAAGAAGGACTCTAGTCAATGCAAAAGAAACTATTATCACTGCTGTGTGCCAGTATGCTAAGCATGGGGGCTGTGGGATATGCCCAATCGGCTGATCAGGCGATTGCAGCGGTCCTGTCCTATGGGTTTGTAGATTTAGAAGGAGCAAAACCGTCTGCCATTATCGTGGAATATAAAAAGCCAGTTCTGGCATCCTCCATTTCCAAAAATACTTTTACGGTGGAAGACTATGCTAAGCAGCAAATTGCAAAAAATGGCTTTCAGGCGGCTATAGAGCGGGACGGAGATGCTGTGCCCGGCAACGAAGGGGAAATCACCCGTGTCTACGTCAATAGCGTGGCATCCCCCTCTAAAAAAGACGGTACTGCAATAGGCAAATACGTAATTCTGGAGCTGAACACTAACTATATGCTCAGCGGGCAGAATCTCATGTATACTACGTCCATGCTGGCCGGAGTAAAGCAAAATCTACCTGTAAAGGCAGCGGACGGGGAGACTATTCAACCCGAGGATACGTTTATTCGTAATTATACGGAAAGTCAGGAAACGGATAATCGACGCGGCAAGGATAGCCGCATTGAAAAAGGGTTTGCTCAGGCAGAAGAGGGCAAGCAGCATGAGAATCGGACTCGCACGGTTATCATGACGGACCCTAAAAAGATTATCCTGCCCCAATTTGCCCCTGGCAGCGGTTGGAACTTGCATCATATAGAAGATGGCAGTGCTCTTGCTGCTACGCACTGTTACAGTGAATACACGGGGGAGTATACGGATTTTTCTCTGCCCTATGCGATGTATGTACCGGACGCAAAGGTCCTGGAAACACACAAAGGGAAACTTCCAGTGGTGCTTCATATGGAACATGCAGGAGCTAACAGCACCGATCCCATGGCTTCTCTTACGTCTTCTATGGCAGCAGCCAAATTGACGGATCCTGCGTTTCAGAAAAAACATCCTGCCATCGTCCTTGTTCCTCAGGTCAATGATGCCCATCGCTCTACCAATGACTATGTAGCCTCCAGTGATGCGAATACGGCAATCTGGGAGCTTTTGGATTCCGTACTGAACCAATACAAAGACTATGTGGATACACGTCGGATCTATGGCACTGGCCAATCCATGGGCGGCATGCTGCTACTGAATATGGCGGCCCAGCGGGATAATTTCTTTGCTGGGATGGCGCTGGTCGGCGCCCAATGGTCCAACAACTACGATAAGTGGTTGGAAAACAGCAATTCCCCGGCACGCACGCCGGAAAATGATCCTATCAGCTTTAACGGCTTCGGGCTGGATAAAGACAATTACCAAAACTGGTACTATATGATTTCCGATGATAATATTCTGGTGCATACCTGCGCAGGAGATCCTATGGCAACAGGGGAATGGAATGCGGTGAAAGACTATTACCAAGCTGCCGGCAAACCCATTGCAACAGCGTCGCTTGACCCCTGTGAGCCCCTTTCACGGCAGGAAGACATTGACCGCAAATTGACCCGGCAGCAAAATAATAAACCGGGCGGCGGCATTTTGTGGGGGACCTTTACCCGTGGTTCCCATATGTCCACGTGGAAATACGGGTACCAGCTGAGCACCCCGCTGGAGTGGCTTTTTACGCAGCGGCGCAGCACAGAAATGAAACGGGGCAAGTTGGAACAATTAAAGCGTCCCTGGCTGGGTCGGGATGCGTTAGGAAAGATTCTTCCCGGCTCTGGAACGGCCGGACTGAATTCGGCTCAATATACACCGGAAGGAGCCAGCACCATTTATAAAGAAGGATGGACACCGGAAAGCGTACGAAAGGCACTCGCAAAATCTTAAACAGGGAGGTGCGCCATGGAGAAACAAACCGTCTATACCCCGGAATATCTTCGCTATCTGGAGTTATTATCCAGAGAATATCCTACCCAGGACGCCACATTTACAGAAATCATCAATCTCCAGGCCATCGTGAACCTGCCCAAAGGGACGGAACATTTTATGAGCGATGTCCACGGGGAATATGAAGCCTTTCAGCATTTGCTGAATAACTGCGCCGGGGTGATCCGGGAAAAGGTGAAAATGCTTTTCCCGGATATGCCGGCCAAAGAACAGGATGATTTATTAACGCTGATCTACTATCCCAAGGAGAAACTGGATCTCCTGCGCAGGGAAGGCTCCATCAGCGATGAATGGTACCGCACCGTACTGGAATACATGCTGGACGTGGCCAAGCTGGTTTCTTCCAAATACACCCGGAAAAAAGTGCGCAAGGCCATGCCAGAAGATTTCCGCTTTATCATTGATGAATTGCTTTATGCCCAGGCGGATGAAGATCAGAATCAGCTGGTGTATCACCGGAAGATTATTGATTCTATTTTGGAAACCGGCAGCATCCGGCAATTTATCTATGCTCTGGCTAAGCTGATTAAGCAGCTGGCTGTAGACCATCTGCATATGATTGGGGATATTTATGATCGGGGGCCCCATGCGGACAAAATCATGGATGCCCTGATGCAGCACCACAGCCTGGATATCCAATGGGGCAACCATGATATTTTATGGATGGGGGCAGCGGCAGGGCAGGAAGCTTGTATAGCCAATGTACTGCGCAATAATATCCGCTATGACAACTTGGAAATCCTGGAAAACGGATATGGCATCAGCCTGCGGGATTTTGCCCTTTTTGCCCTGGAGACGTACAAAGAGGAAGACGGCATCCCCCCGATGGTGAAAGCCATTAATGTCATTACATCCAAGCTGGAAGGCCAGGTGGTGTTCCGGCATCCAGATTACAATATGGATGACAGGCTGCTGTTCCATCATATTCATTGGGAGGAGGGGACAGTTGACCTGGGGGGTAAATCCTACGAGCTTACAACCAAGGACTTTCCTACGGTGAATCCTCAAAATCCCTATGCCCTTTCTCCGGAAGAACGGCAAGTGATGACACGGATCCAAAATGCGTTTTTGGAAAGTGAACGCCTGCAGCGGCATATAAAATTTCTCTACAGCCATGGTTCCATGTATAAATGCATGAACAACAACTTGCTGTTCCATGGCGGACTGCCCTTAAACGAGGATGGGAGCTTCAAGGAAATCTATTTGGATGGAATTCCCTACAAGGGCAAAGCCTTTATGGATAAAGCAGATGCCATGGCCCGGCAGGCCTACCAATTGCGGGATCCCATGAGCCTGGACTATATGTGGTATCTGTGGTGCGGAGCGGATTCCCCGGTCTCCGGGCGCGTGGTGAAAACCTTTGAACGCAGCTACATCAAGGACGAAAGTACCTGGAAAGAACCCCAAAACGCCTATTATCGCCTGAACAAAGATCCGGAGGAATGCGAAAAAATCCTTCATGAATTTGGAATTGATTCCCCTCAGGGACACATCATTAATGGTCATACGCCGGTGAAGGTGAAAAAAGGGGAGAGCCCTGTCCGGGCAGGAGGGAAAGCGATCTGTATTGATGGGGGATTCAGCAAGGCTTACCAGAAATCTACGGGGATTGCAGGCTATACGCTGATTTTCAATTCCCACGGCATCCGGATCAAAGCCCACTATCCCTTTAAGGATGTGTACCAGGCTCTCATGAACAATGCGGACATTGATTCTGTCTCTACCCAGGTGGAAATGGAACCCAAACGGGTAATGATCGGCGATACGGATAACGGGAAAAAGATTTTGCAGCTCATCCGGGACCTGAAGGCATTGCTGCATGCCTATCGGCAGGGCATTCTGATTTCCCGCTTGCAGTAGCGCTTTTCAAACGGCGGGTAAGATGGTATAATAAGAATTGAAGGCATGCAATAAAAATTATGAGGAGGAGTCTGTATGTCACTGAAATTCTATCAATGCAAAAAGTGTGGAAAAATCATTGCCATGATTAAGCCGTCCGCTTGTCCCACAATGTGCTGCGGGGAAGAAATGGCTGAACTGGTGCCCAATACCGTGGATGCGGCCAAGGAAAAACACGTACCCGTGCTGGAACAAAACGGTAACCTGGTCACTGTTACTGTAGGTTCTGTAATCCATCCCATGCTGGAAAACCATTATATCCAGTGGATTATCCTGGAGACAAAAAAGGGCTGTCAACGGGTGGAATTGCAGCCTGGAACAGAACCCAAGGCTTCCTTTGTGCTGGTGCCTGGGGATGAAGTGGTGGCTGCCTATGAATACTGCAATCTCCACGGCCTGTGGAAAGCTGTAAAATAACCCTAAAAACTAAATCCTATGCCTTATGACGGATGCTCGCTTGAGCATCCGTTTTTCCTTTTACCGAGCCTTTTGAAGCAGTTTACAGGGTCTATAAAAATAGTTTTTCTCTGATAACTGGTTGTAAAAAGCCTATTTTGGGCGTAAAATACAGATGGAAGTATAATATTAAATTTGTCATAAATAAGAGTAGTATTAGCAAAATAATAAGAAGACAGAGATGGGGGTCATAGGATGAACCGGTGCTATCAAGTGATCTGGAGCAAAGTACGGCAAGGATATGTGGTCGTGTCAGAACTTGCTAAACGTCATAACAAGTCATCATCCAAGAGAAGCAGGCGGACTGCGGCTGTGCTGGCAGCCATATGCCTTTTGTCCATCGGGGGGGGGTACAAGCGTAGTTCGTGCAGAAGACGACAGCCAACTCCACTATGTGAGCATTAACAGTACTAATACGGGGTATAATTCCAATCGCAACAATAACGGTGCTACAGGGAGTGATGCCATCGCTATTGGTGTCACTGATATCGCTTCTGGCTACGGATCCATAGCCATTGGTCGGGGGAACACTTCTGATAAAAGTTCAGCGTTGACACTGGGCATAGATAATCAATCTCACGGCGTTAAAACCGAAGTCATTGGCTATCAGTCCAGTGCTGTTGCCAACAACAGTACCCTCATCGGGAATAATAATAAGATAACGGATGAAATTTCCCGCGCCCATAACAATAATCGAGGAGGACGCGGAGGGATCTATGCTGCGGATAATATCGTAGCTGGCCAGGATCTGCGTGTGGATGGAAAAAATAATGCGGTCTTTGGCACGAGTTATAACAATGGAGGAGTTACAAAATCTTACGTAGCAGGCGATAATAATACGGTTATCGGCGTGGGCAATCTTGTAGGATATGTGCAAAATGTAGCTTACGCAGAACCGCAGCTGGTGAAAGCAACAGACCAGAATGTAGCGGTAGGAATGAGCAATACAGTGACTGGTGGTAGTATTGCTGTAGGATCAAGCTCTAAAGTGTATGGAAGCTTGGGTGTATCTTTGGGACACGCTAATACGATTTATAGTAGTAGTGATGGTGGCGGAGACTGGGGTGTTGCTTTGGGGAATTGGCTGACTGTTAAAGGCGAGCAGGCTATAGCTATTGGTGGAGGTAGCAAACAAGATAAAAATACAATTGCTGAAGGAAATTATTCCATCACAATAGGGTCAGGAACCACGACCCGAGCAAATTACGCCACTGCTATAGGGAGAGAAGCTAGTGCCACAAAGGGGCAAGCGATTGCCTTGGGCTATAAGGCTGCTGCTTCTGAAACTTGGTCTATGGCTCTTGGTAGTAGCAGTACTGCTAGTGGATTGACTTCTACTGCTGTCGGCAGCTATGGTGCTAAAGCCACGGTAAAAGATAGTGTAGCACTGGGATCTTATAGCGTAGCCAATACGGCAAAGGGTGTAGCAGGCTATGATCCCTCTACTAAGGTTGCTTCTACGAATACATCTTCTACTTGGAAAGCAACACATGCAGCGCTTTCCATCGGTGATACAACATCGGGATACACTCGCCAAATTACCAATGTGGCCGCCGGATTTAATGATACCGATGCGGTGAACGTGGCACAGCTAAAACAAGCCATGGCTTCTATCACTCCCAATCATGGTGGTTCTACTACGACGGATACACGCAATACAGTACAGGCAGGGGAGCATGTGAACGTAGTAGCAACGCCTAATAGCGACGGCAGCTCCACCTATACCGTTTCCGTTAAAGCAGATGGTGAAATCACAAGCGGCAATACAGGAATTGTTACTGGGGGTGCGGTGTACCAGGAGACCCGGGTAAAGCAGG
>USHN01000017.1 GCA_900554515.1 uncultured Acidaminococcus sp.
TTAGGGCTATGCCCGAAAATGAAAAACCACCCGCTAGGCGGGTGGATCATTATTTGCGGGATATTTCCGAAGCGATTGGACGGGAAGTTTCCCTATATATTGACCGGAAGGGAACCATCACGGCTGTTGCTGTGGGCAGTGACCAACAAGTGGAACTGCCGAAACTTGATAACCGGCGCAGTATAAAACGGCTGAGTGGGATCCGCTGCATCCATACCCATCCTACTGGTGCACCCAGGCTTAGCAAAGTGGATTTGTCCGCCTTACGGGATTTGCGGTTTGATGCTATGGCCGCCATTGCTTGGGATACTCCCAGCGCCGAACCGCAGCTCTCTTTTGGCATGATTACGGACCTTACAGAACAGATGGAACCGGTTATTCAGGAGTTTGGCGTTTTTACGGCTAAAGAAGCAGCAAAGCTTCCTTTTGGACAGGCTGTCCACACTATCGAAAAAATATTGGCAAAAAAGACCAGCAGCCACGATCTGACCGAGACACCGGAACGGGCTCTTTTGGTCTCTCTTTCCTGGGGAGAAAACAAAAGCCGCTGGACGGCAGAAGATTCCATTCAGGAATTAGAGCAGCTGGCAGAAACCGCCGGAGCCGTTGTGGTAGGCCGTTTTCTGCAAAGCCGTCCCAAACCAGATCCGGTTTATTTTATTGGTAAGGGGAAAGTTCAGGAACTTTCGTTATTTGCCCAACAGGAAGATGTGGATCTGTGCATTTTTGATGATGACCTTTCTCCGGCCCAGCAGCGGAATTTGGAGCAGGCATTGGGCACCCGGGTTATCAGTAGAACTGATTTAATCTTAGATATTTTTGCCCAGCGGGCTCGTACCAGTGAAGGCAAATTGCAGGTTGAGCTGGCCCAGCTGCAATATACCCTGCCGCGCATCATGGGGCAGGGGACTAGTCTGTCCCTTCTGGGTGGCGGCATCGGTACCCGTGGTCCGGGGGAAACCAAACTGGAAGTGGATCGGCGACGCATCCGGGAGCGGATTACTTTTTTGGAAGGCCAGATCCAGAAAATGAAAAAAAGTCGCAGCCAGCAGGGGCGGGCACGGGTCAAGAACCAAAATAAGCAGGTGTCCTTGGTGGGCTATACCAATGCGGGAAAAAGTACGCTGCTAAATGCCCTGACACATTCCGATATTTACGCCAAGGATCAACTTTTTGCCACCTTGGATCCGACCACACGGCAGCTGGACTTGCCCCAGCAAGGGCATTGCACCGTGACCGATACAGTGGGATTTATCCAACGGCTGCCCCATCAGCTGGTGGCCGCTTTTAAATCTACCCTGGAAGTTGTGAAGGATGCGGATCTTCTGGTTCACGTCATTGATGGCAGTCATCCTTTATACCAGGAACAGGCTGAAGCTGTGTACCAGGTGCTCCAGGAACTGGGGGTTATGGATAAACCCATTTTGACGGTCTATAACAAGATGGATAAAATTCCCCAGTTTGAAGGCTTGCGGTACAGACTAGAACAACACGAAAATACGGTGTGCCTTTCTGCCAAAACAGGGGATGGACTGCCTAAGCTGCTGGAAGAAATTTCCCGTATGCTGGGGCGCAGGATGCGGGAAATACGATTCTGCATTCCCTATGATAAAGGCAGTTTGGTAGCCCGTCTCCACGCAGAAGCGACAGTCCTGGAAGAGCGCTATGGAGAAAAGGGGACGGAGTTAAACGTCCGCTTGGAAGAAGCGTTACTAGAACCTTATATGCCCTATGAAATCACGAAGGAGTGAGAAAAGTGCAGATTGATTGGGAAAAGATAGAAGAAGCAGCCCTTTTGACAGTGGCTCATCATGCTAAGGTGCATGAGCGGGCTGCTCTTGTAAATACAAAAAAAGTGCTGGATGCCTTTGCCCGGCACCAGTTGTCAGATTATTACATGAAACCCACCACAGGCTATGCCTATTCCGATACAGGGCGGGATGCATTGGATGGGATTTATGCAGATATTTTTAAAACGGAGGCGGCACTGGTCCGCTCCCAGTTTGTCTCCGGGACACATGCTCTGGCGGTGGCCCTTTTGGGGAATCTCCACGCAGGGGATGAAATGATTGCAGCTACAGGCGCGCCCTACGATACCATGCAGACCGTGATCGGCTATCCTGTCAAGGTTCCGAGATCTTTGGCGGATCTAGGGGTTACTTATAAAGAAATCCCCATGCAGGGGGATCACCCGGATATTGCCGGACTCCTCGAGAGCCTGACGCCCCGGACGAAACTGGTGCATGTACAGCGCTCCTGCGGCTACAGTACAGTACGTAAAACCCTTACTGTAGAAGAGATCGGGGAAATTTTTAAGGCCGTCAAACAAGTACGGCCGGATATTATCTGTTTTGTGGATAATTGCTATGGGGAGTTCCTGGAAGAAAAAGAGCCTACAGAAGTGGGCGCTGATCTTATCGCCGGTTCCCTGATTAAAAATCTGGGCGGTGGATTTGCTCCCGCAGGTGGTTATATTGCTGGCCGCAAAGACTTGGTAGAACAGGCCTCGTATCGCCTTACAGCTCCTGGTTTGGGTGGCGAAATGGGGGCTACGCTGGGGGACACTGCGCGGGAATTTTACCAAGGACTTTTCTTTGCACCCCATGTGGTATTGCAGGCTGTAAAGACTGCTATTTTTGCCGCCAGCGTGTTTCAGTCCCTAGGCTTTACTGTGCAGCCTTTGCCGGACGATGTACGGAGTGATATTATCCAGACTATTACCTTGAATAGCGGCGAGAATCTTTGTGCATTCTGCGAAGCCATTCAGGCAAATTCCCCGGTGGACGCTCATGTGACACCGGTCCCGTCTCCTTTGCCCGGGTATCAGGACGAGATTATCATGGCTGCCGGAACCTTTGTACAAGGGGCTTCTATTGAACTATCTGCCGATGGGCCTATGCGGGCACCGTATACTGTCTATATGCAGGGAGGCCTTACCTTTGAGCATGGACGGCTAGCCATTATGGCAGCGGCCAAACAGATTATGGAACGAAAAAAAGTATAAGCAAAATTATAACGCTGTCATGGCTGTTTACCATGACAGCGTTTCTATAGATGGGAGATAACAAAATTCCTGTTGCCCGTGGTTTGGATTATTTATATAATTTAGGCAGATGTAGTAAGGAAAACTAGTTGTGGGGGGGAGGCAAGGAGACTGATGAAAAAATATATTTGGCTCGCCGCACTCCCACTTTTAATCTGCCTGCTCACTCTTACGTACAAATATTGGGATTACTACTATCATGATTATTATGACGGGAGCCGGTATATGGTTAGTAAGTATGAAGGTAACTATTGGCTTCACGATGATGTTGAGGCATTTACCATTGAAAAAGACGGGCAATCTTTACAACAGGGAAAACGTTATATCTATAGTTATGGAAAAAGTGGGTTTGTCATCATCGACAAGAAGAATAATACCTTGAAAGTCCTGTTTGACCAACAAAGTAATGCTTTTCAAAAAGAGAGTTTTGAGAATCAAAAAGCTCTAAACCCGCAGTATATACAGATTATTACAGTGACCGATTTAACCGAGACTGAAAAAGATATGTATACGACGTTACGTAACACTGATGATGGCTACAAACCTTCCCCGCAAGAAGAATTTTTTCGGGAGTGGTTTGCAATTCCTTTTTTGATACAAGGTTGGGTTTCTTCCAGTTTTGGCGCTTTCTTTTTGGACGGACTCATATTCTGGAGCCTTTTGTAAGAAATGATGCGTCAAGCACTATCCGTCACTACTGAATTGCGATATTCTGGGGAGAAAGGAAAATGGCAGCGAAAGCAAAGTATTATGAGGTTATCCTCTTTTTAGACAAGGAGTATCATACAATCTGGAAAACAAATCAACAGGATAGGTTCCTAGTGACTGGGGACAAGAAATTACTTTGCTTCACAGAGCGGGAATCCCTGTTAGCTTATATACATACCCATCATATTTC
This sequence comes from uncultured Acidaminococcus sp., assembly GCA_900554515.1. GTDB lineage: Bacteria > Bacillota > Negativicutes > Acidaminococcales > Acidaminococcaceae > Acidaminococcus. Next base: position 3,942 of record USHN01000017.1, read on the forward strand.
CTTACAAGAAGAGCCGCCGTCTATATGTGATGTAAATCGACTTGCTCGTTGGAAAGAGGATTATGCCGCTGTTCTTGACTTTTGGAATCTTGTAGGCGATCTTGCGGCTTCTGTCGGAGATAATTTTATTGGAAACAGGAAAAGTGATGGCATAACACCTCTTTACAAAAAATTATTTTATGCCTGTAATTTACCCTCAATCCTGCCAAAAAAGAAATATATCCCCGCTTGGTCTGCATGGCAGGAAGATATGATGAACAAAATAATTCAGCGGGGAATAAGGCTGATAGTAAAACACAAAAGAAACGGAGCGTCTGGTATAGTATAAGTTTCTTAGGAGGATAGTCTTTTACAACGCCCGGATAGCCTCCAGCACGGCTTCGATTTCTTCATCGGTAGTGCTCCAGCTGGTGCAAAGGCGTAGGCATAGATGCCCATCATCCACGGAACCCTCGGGCTCGCAGATAACCTTTTTTTGCAGCTGTGCTGCCTGGGCGTTAGTTACAATCACAAACTGCTGGTTGGTAGGGCTGTTGACCAAAAGGGGAATGTCTTTATCCAGAAATGCCTTTTGAATGCGTTGGGCCTGGGTATTGGCTTTTTGGGCAAGGGCGAAATATAAGTTGTCCTTAAACAAAGTATAAAACTGCAGCCCCAGCAGCCAGCCTTTGGCTAAGATGGAGCCGTTTTGCTTCATGGAAGTGCGGAAGTAGGCCCAAAGGGCAGGATTCACCAGCACCATGGCTTCTCCCATAAGCGCCCCGCATTTGGTGCCGCCAATATAAAACGCATCTGTGAGACGAGCGATATCGGCAAGCGTTACATCACAGCCAGGGGCTGTCAGATAATAGGCCATTCTGGCCCCATCAAGGAAAAGATACAGGCCATATTTCGCACATACTTCGTGGATGGCTGTCAATTCTTCTAGAGAATAAATTGTTCCATATTCGGACGGAGAAGAAATATAGACTAATTTGGGCTGGGTCAGCCATTCGGCTTTCCCGCTTTTTTCATAGTCTTCCATGGCGCTTCGGATGGCGGTCGCCGTTAGTTTTCCTTCTTTGCCCGGCAAGGCGATAACCTTGTGTCCTATATGTTCAATCGAGCCGCCTTCGTGAGCATTGATGTGCCCGTTTTCTGCACTAAGTACGCTCTGCCACGGATGCAGCGCCGCATCAATCAGATTTTGGTTAGCCGGCGTGCCACCGACAAAAAAGTAAATCTTTGTCTCTATGCCGCCCAAGTGGGACGAAATGGCTTTCGCTGCTTTTTCACACCAGCTATCTTCTCCGTAACCGGGATAGGCTGTATTCTGGCTCTCCCAAAGTGCCTTTAAAACTGCCGGGTGGGCAGCGTGATTATAATCGTTATTCATACGGATCATACTTGTAAGCCCCTTTCCTGTACAACTTTTCTACATTGTAGCACATCTCACTATAAAATGACCGCGCCAGCACCTATTCGGACCATTTCTTTTATGGAACATTTGTGATATGATAAGAAAATACCAGAAATTTTAAAGAGAATTTGCTATGAAGGGGACTTGGAGTATGGAAAAACCTGCTTTTTATATTACTACGCCGATTTATTATCCCAGTGCGGATTTGCATATTGGGCATGCGTACTGCACCACCATTGCTGACACCATCGCCCGGTACAAACGGGCGCGTGGGTATGATGTACAGTTTATCACCGGCAGTGACGAACACGGGCAGAAGATCCAGCGAAAAGCAGAAGAAAATGGGGTACAGCCCATTGAGTATACGAATAAAATTGTTGCGGATTTCGATGAACTGTGGAAACTGCTGGGCGTAAGCTACACCAGCTTTGTACGTTCCACCAGCCCGGAACATCAAAAGACTGTGCAGACCCTGTTGCAAAAAGTATATGACCAGGGTGATATCTACAAAAAAGATTATGAAGGGCTGTACTGCGTGCCTTGCGAATCGTTCTGGACCCAGCACCAGGTGGACGAAGCCGGCGGGGTATGTCCTGATTGCGGCCGCCCTGTGGAAAATATGAAAGAATCCAGCTATTTCTTCCGTACGTCCAAATACGCAGATCGCCTGCTGGCATATATTGAACAGAATCCTGATTTTATTCAGCCTGCCAGCCGCCGCAATGAGATGATTAATTTCATTAAGCAGGGACTGGATGATCTGTGTATCAGCCGTACCAGCTTTGACTGGGGCATTCCAGTGCCTTGGGATCCCAAACATGTGGTATATGTGTGGTTTGATGCGCTGCTGTGCTATTTCACAGGTATTGGATTTGGCCAGGATATGGATAAATTTAACAAGTTTTGGCCGGCAAATCTGCACCTGGTGGGGAAGGAAATTGTCCGCTTCCATACCATTATCTGGCCTTGCATGCTGATGGCTATGGGATTTCCTCTGCCCAAAATGGTCTACGGACACGGCTGGCTGGTCGTGGACGGGGAAAAGATGAGCAAGTCCAAGGGCAATGTAGTGGATCCGGTACAACCTATTAAAGAATTCGGACCTGATGCTGTACGCTATTTCCTTTTACGGGAAATTAACCTGGGCAGCGATGGGAACTATTCCCGTAAGGCTTTAATCAAACGAATCAATGCGGACCTGGCTAACGACCTGGGCAACCTGCAGTACCGGACAGTATCCATGATTGAAAAATACCATAAGGGCATTGTGCACAAAACGGTAGTGGATAATGCCACGGATGCAGCGTTTCGGGCACTTACGGAAACTACGGTGACGGACTATGAAAAGGCTATAGATGCCTATGACTTAAATGGTAGCATCCGGGCTATTTGGAACTTTATCGGAGCCGCCAATAAGTACATTGATGAAACTACGCCTTGGATTCTGGCGAAGAAACCAGAAGAAGCCCAACGCCTGGAAGCAGTGATGTACAACCTGGCTGATGCAGTACGGACGATTGCTATCCTGATTTCTTCTATGATGCCCTTTACGGCACCCAAGATTTATACACAGTTGGGACTTGCCGTGCCGGAACAGTTTGACCTTGCAGAAGCAGTATGGGGCAATTTGCCGGATGGGACAAAGGTGCAGAAGGGACAGCCGATTTTCCCCCGCATCCAGGAAGAGGAAGCAGAAAAATAATATGTGCCAGCAATTTTTGTGGGATACCCACGCACACCTGGATGATGCAGCGTTTGCTGCAGACCGAGGTGAATTACTTACAGAAATTGGTAGAACTATGGCCGGGATCATTGATCCCGGCTGTGATCTTGTTAGTTCCCAAAAAGCGATGGAACTATCCCATACCTATCCTTTTGTGTGGGCTGCTGTAGGGATCCATCCGGAAGATATCGGACATGCCAGACTTGCGGATCTAAAGCAGATTGCTGCCTGGTGCAGGGATCCTAAAGTCGTTGCCATCGGGGAAGTAGGACTGGATTACTATAATGATGAGGAGTCGCCCCATGACCTGCAGCAGGAATTTTTAATCCGGCAATTTGCTTTGGCAAAGGAAACCAAGCTACCACTGATCATTCACGACCGGGAAGCTCATGCCGACATTATGGCGATTATCCGCAAGTATGGCAAAGGCGTTAAAGGTGTCCTGCACTGCTTTTCCGGGGAATGGAGCATGGCAGAGGAAGCACTGGCACAGGGGTGGTATCTGGGCTTTGGAGGAACCAGTACATTTAAAAATGACCGGGGTGTCCGGGAAATTTTGCGGCAGGTTCCCCTGGATCGTATCCTTTTTGAAACAGATTCCCCGTACATGGCACCGGTTCCTTTTCGGGGTAAACGAAATACACCGCTTTATACGCGCTTCGTAGCAGAAAAAGCGGCCCAACTCCGGGGCATGACACAGGAAGATATCATAAAAATTTCAACAAATAACATGCATCAGTTGTTTTGGAAGATCCCCAAGCAGTAAAAAACGCTGTAAAAGTTTCTAATTCATCACATTTATAAAATACCATAATGTATAGTATTAGCAGCAGGTGCTAAATCTACTTTGACAATATTCACCTCCCATGGTAGGATAAACGCCGTAAGGAGGCGAAATTTTGAGAAAGACAACACCTTATAAACGACCCTATAAATGGGTAGTTTGCGTACTGCTTGTGATGGCAAGCCTGAATTTCCTGGGGTTTGCAGCCCAGCCGAAAAAGATCACCATCCAGGTAGATGGCAAAACCCAGACTCTCAGCACCCGTGCTTTGACGGTAGCTGGTGCCTTGGAAGAAGCCGGTATTGTTCTGGAAAAAGCAGATGGTTATGGTTTAAAAAGCGGTAATAAATTAACGGATGGCTCGACGATTGAGGTAATCCGCGCCGTGCCGGTAAAAATCTGGAAAGATGGCAGGACAACAGAGTATACCATAGGGCGCAAAACAGTTCGCGATGTATTAAATGCAGTGGGCGTGGACTATGGCGGCTACCAGGTGTATCCTGGATTGGATACAGAAATGAAGCCGGGGATGACCATCCATATTATTAACCCCACGAACAAGGTGCTCACGGAAACCAAAGAAATTCCCTTTGGCCGGGAGCTGCGCAACAACGATAATCTGCCCAGAGGGCGGCAAAACGTGGTGAGCGCAGGAAAAAACGGAATGGCAAAAGTAACATACCGGACCGTTAAAGTAGGCAAGATGGAAGTCAAACAGGAAATCAATTCGGAAGTTATGACGGCCCCCGTCCCGGAAGTGGTGGACGTGGGTACAGGAAAGAACCTGGTCAACACCATTGAAACCAGTCGTGGCTTTGTCCGGTATCGTTCTGCTCGTCAGGTAGAAGCTTCCGCCTATACACTGGCAGAAGGCAGCGGTACAGGCCAGACGTCTACGGGTGTCGTGCCCTATCATGGGATCGTAGCTGTGGATCCCAGTGTGATTCCCTATGGAACACGGATGTACATTCCCGGCTACGGATTTGCAGTTGCCGGAGACTGCGGCGGTGCCATCAATGGCAACCGAATTGACCTGTACATGGACAGCTACGGCGACGCCATCAATTGGGGCCGACGAAACGTGACCATGTATATTTTGGAATAACAGGAGAATAGCGTGCTGAAAGAAGTACTGGTGGTAGAAGGAAAAATGGACACCGTGGCGGTTAAACGGGCGGTGGAAGCCGATACGATTGAAACCGGCGGTTATACCCTTGCTCCGCATACCCTGGAACTGATTGCAACAGCATACCGGAAACGGGGGATCATTATTTTAACAGATCCCGATAGTCCGGGAGAGCGGATCCGTAAATTCTTGACGGAACGCTTTCCTAAGGCCGGACAGGCTTTTGTGCCAAAGGCGGAAGCTTTGGCTCACGATGATGTGGGCATTGAGGAGGCTGGCCCCGAGGCCATTCGTAAAGCCCTGTCCAAAGTTCGTTTTCAGGAAATGGAGCCCCGAAAGGAATTTTCCTCTCGGGACTTATTTTTGTCCGGACTTTCTGGTTCGCCGCTCGCTGCAGTGAAACGGGACAAGGTAGGCGCCATCTTAGGTATTGGTTATGGCAACGCCAAGCAGATGCTCTACCGGCTGAATAATTACGGAGTATCGCGGGAAGAATTTCAGGCTGCTGTCCGTTTGGCAGAGCAGGAGGAATAAGACATGCTGCATCCAGTCATCGCTTCACGGGAGGTTACCCGCTATATTTTGCAGGCCTTTCATCTCAAAGCGAAAAAAAAGTTTGGGCAGAATTTTCTCATCAATGAACAAGTGGTGCGCGGCATCGCAGAAAAATCTCAAATTGGCCCGGGAGATTTGGTATTGGAAATCGGGCCGGGGATTGGGACCCTGACACAGGCGCTGGCAGAAACCGGTGCAGATGTAAAAAGCGTGGAGATTGACCGCTCGCTGCTTCCAGTGCTGGCCCAAACCCTGCAAGGCTATGACAACGTGGAAATTGTTCCTGGAGATGTCTTAAAGCTGAACCTGGCGGACGTGACGGAGCATAGACCCTTTACGGTGGCTGCCAATTTGCCATATTATATTACGACGCCTATTATTTTCGCTCTGCTGGAACAAGAACTTCCCTTAAAGCGTCTGGTGGTAATGGTACAAAAGGAAGTGGCAGAGCGGATGACCGCACAGCCTGGGGGAAAAGACTATGGGCCCCTGTCCTTGGCACTGCAATATTATTCCAAGCCGGAACTTGCCATCCCGGTCCCGCGGACGGATTTCATGCCTGCACCCAAAGTGGATTCCATGGTGGTTGTCTGTGAAAAACGGGAACATCCTGTGGTGGATGTGGCGCCGCGGCTATTTTTCCAAGTGGTCCGTGCGGCGTTTTCCCAGCGCCGGAAGATGCTTAAAACCTGCCTGAAAGGACTGGGACTTTCTGCGGAGTCCGTCATGACTCTTTTGGAAAACGCAGAGATTGATGGAACCAGGCGGGGGGAAACCCTCACAATTGAAGAATTTGGGATCCTGGCCCAATGCTTTAAGGCACTGCAAACCAGAAAAAAGCAAGCTCTTTGAGAAATTTTTTCAAAGGGCTTGCTTTTTTTTGAAAACATGGTATTATTAGTACTGTAGTTAGCACTCCGATTGAATGAGTGCTAATAAATCAAAAGAGCAAAGACCAACCTGCTTGGTGATAAAAAGAAAGGGGATTCATTAAGATGCTAAAACCTTTAGATGATCATGTTGTAGTGGAACCGATTGTACAAGAAGAAAAAACAGATAGCGGGATTTACCTGCCGGATACGGCGCATAAGGATAAACCCCAGACTGGTAAAGTGATTGCGGTAGGTACGGGCCGTCTGCTGGACAACGGTACGCGTGTTCCCTCCTCTGTGAAAGTAGGAGATGAAGTGGTTTTTGCCAAGTACTCTGGCAGTGATCTCACCCTGGATGGTAAAGATTACATCATCCTGAGAGACAGCGACATCCTGGCCGTTGTGGAAAAATGAAAAAATCGTATTCCCTACTTGGTAGAGAATACACAGCCTTATATAATTTGGAATTAAGGAGCGATTAAGATGGCTAAATTTGTTAAATTTGATGAAGATGCTCGTCGCGGTCTGGAACGCGGTGTCAATGCCCTGGCCGATGCCGTAAAAGTTACCCTGGGGCCCAAAGGCCGTAACGTAGTTCTGGAAAAGAAATTTGGTTCTCCTACCATTACCAATGATGGTGTGACCATTGCCAAAGATATTGAACTGGAAGATCCTGTTGAAAATATGGGTGCTGCCCTGGTACGTGAAGTAGCTACCAAGACCAACGATGTGGCTGGTGATGGGACTACAACTGCCACCGTACTGGCTCAGGCCATTGTAAACGAAGGCATGAGAAACGTAGTGGCCGGTGCCAACCCCATGGTACTGAAAAAAGGAATCAAGAAAGCTTCTGATGCTTTGGTAGATGCCCTGCAAAAGAGCGCAAAAGCTGTCAGCACCAAAGAAGAAAAAGCTCAGGTTGCTTCCATTTCTGCCAGCGACGAACAAATCGGCGGCCTGATTGCCGATGCTATGGAAAAAGTAGGGAACGACGGCGTTATCACCGTGGAAGAATCCAAGACCATGGAAACCTCTCTGGAAACTGTGAAAGGCATGCAGTTTGACCGCGGCTATATTTCCCCGTACATGGTGACGGATCCTGACAAGATGGAATCTGTCATGAGCAATCCGTACGTATTTATTACTGACCGGAAAATCACCCTGATTAACGACATTATGCCTGTTCTGGAAAAGGTTGTGCAGCAGGGCAGAGAACTGCTGATCATTGCAGAAGACGTAGAAGGCGAAGCTCTGGCTACCCTGGTTGTGAACAGATTGCGTGGTACCTTCAAGGCTGTTGCCGTTAAGGCTCCTGGCTTTGGCGATCGTCGGAAAGCTATGCTGCAGGATATTGCCACTTTGACCGGTGCTACCGTGATCAGTGAAGAAGTAGGCCGGAAACTGGACAGCGCTACCCTGGAAGATTTGGGGACTGCTGGGCAAGTTCGGGTTACCAAGGAATTGACCACCATTGTTGATGGCGGCGGTGACAAGAAAGCCATTGCTGACCGGATTGCTTCCATCCGTACCCAGATTCCGGAAACCACTTCCCAGTTTGATAAAGAAAAACTCCAGGAACGCCTGGCTAAACTATCCGGCGGCGTAGCTGTGATTAAAGTAGGCGCTGCTACTGAAACCGAACTGAAAGATAAGAAACTGCGTATTGAAGATGCCCTGAACGCTACCAGAGCTGCGGTGGAAGAAGGCATTGTGGCTGGCGGCGGTACCGCTCTCCTGCAAGTACAGCCTGTGCTGGAAACCCTGAAGGCTAATGCGGAAGGGGACGAAAAGACCGGTATTGACATTGTCAGTCGCGCCATTGAAGAACCTGTACGGCAAATTGCCAATAACGCAGGCCTGGAAGGGGCTGTGATTGTAGAAGCCGTGAAGAAAGCAGACAAGGGTGTTGGCTTCAACGCTGCTACAGAACAATATGTGGATATGGTAAAAGCCGGTATTGTGGATCCTTGCAAAGTGACGCGTTCTGCACTGCAAAACGCTGCTTCCATCGCTTCCATGATTCTGACCACAGAAGCTGTTGTAGCGGAAAAACCAGAAGAAAAAGCGGCCGCTGCTCCTGCAGCAGGTATGCCCGGCGGCATGATGTAAGATTGGAGCAGTCTGAAAATTAAAAACCGTACTGCGATTCCCGAAGGGCGTGGTCCCTCCGGGAATTTTTTAAGAAATCCTTGACGGATACTACTGGATGTGGTATTATACTCAAGTATCAAAAGTAGAAGCCACCTGCTTCTCACCTTGCGGCAACGCTCGACAGGGTCAATGAGAAAACTTACTCACAGGTGGACTTTTGGTTCGCCTGTTTTTTTGGTTAATTGAAAACCCCGCCATAGTGGCGGGGTTCCGGAAAGCTTATAG